>CAYTYF010000027.1:6124-13226 GCA_964442205.1 uncultured Candidatus Saccharibacteria bacterium
ACTACCGAGTAAAACGATTACGATCTGCTTGATACTGTTATTCATACGCAAGATAGACACTATGCTGCTACGACCGATAGTTTGACTGGCACTTTTTCGCTGCCATGCACGAGCATGACCTCATGCTCGCCCACATGCTTGATAGGTTCGCCAATGGTCACATACTCTGCAAGCACCTTCATACCTGCAGCCTTTGTGAGCGCTTCAGCGACCCTAGCTGCTTTGACACTCTCGAAGAGCCCGCCATCCTTGTTGGCGGTCACAGCTAGGGTAGCTGAAACGTTCTCCAGTGCTTTTGCAACTTCAGTGAAGTGCACAGCATCGCTCTCACCTTTGGCGGTAGCCACATTTTGCTTGGCTCGCACCCGCTTTACGTTCTCAGGTGTTGCGGGTTGAGCCAAACCCTGCGGTACCAGTTTATTCATAGCGTAGCCATCCGGCACCTCAACAATGTCGAAACGGTGTCCGATCTTAGCTACATCCCGAAGCAGTATCACGCGCATACTTGATCAGTTACGATTGGTAAATGTACGGGCGCCAGTATACCATGACGTCCGTATAGCCTGATATTCAAGAATATCAAGAACTATTGTGCAGGCTTGGTCGAGCTTGCAGTTGGGAAATCCCTTTTACCCTTAAGCCATTCTAAAGCAGCATCAAGCTGCGGATCCTTGTCGGCGGTCCGGTCATCGGGGGTTCGTTCGACAGTAACGTTCGGCTCAAGACCGCCTTCTGAGATAGAGTGGCCGGTTGGAGTGAACCACCGAGCGATAGTGACCTTCAAAGAAGAACCATCGGGCAGGTTGATGAGCTCTTGTACTGAACCCTTCCCAAAGGTCTTAGTGCCAATGAGCGTAGCTACGCCGTGCTCAGAGAGAGCGCCGGCAAGGATCTCAGAAGCTGAGGCAGAACCTTCATCAACAAGTACGACAAGATTATCCGGCGTGAAGTCGCCCTTGCCGCGTCCTTGGCTGCGGTATACGGTCTCCTCGCGACCATCACCAAAGTTCTCGCGTACGATCACCTTCCCTTCCTCGAGGAAATATGAAGCGATAGCGGTCGCGCTTTCAAGGTAGCCGCCGGGATTGCCTCGCAAATCAATAACAAGCTTTTTCTTGCCGCTCTTGGCGTACTCTGCGAGTGCAGCATCCATCTGCTTCTCAGCCAAGGCATTGAAGTTGTAGAGTGAGATGACGAACGCATCACCCTTGATCTCAGTATCGCTCGTCGGGATAGTAATGACCTCACGCACCATGCTGAGCTCGAGGAGCTCACTCGAACCTTCACGGTAGACGGTCAAAACAACTGTTGTGTTCTCTGGACCGCGTATGAGTTTAACTGCTTCGTCGACATTCATACGCTCTGTAGAAGTACCACTGATGGACACGATCACATCACCAGGCAAGGCCCCTGCACGTTCTGCCGGTGTATCAGGTAATGGTGCAATAACAGTGATGAGGCCGTCGCGCATACCGACCTCCATACCAACGCCGCTGAAATTTCCGGAGATACTTTCCTCGAAAGCAGCCGATTCTGCAGGCGGCATGAAAACGGTGTATGGGTCGCCGTAACTGTCGACCAGACCCTCAATAGCGCCATTGATGCGGTCTTCGGTCGAGACGCCGTTATCTTCGCCAGCTACATACTTCTCCTCAAGCATGTTCCAAACACGCCAGAAAGGCTCCAGATCAGCTTCAGTGTCAGGGACCGTATTAGGAGAGTTCCAGAGCCAAGAGAATGCTCCAGCTTGCAAACCACTAGCTTCAATGACATTGCTGCCGACAGTACCGACATGAACACCCGAGAAAAATGCACCGACAGCGAGTAAGAGTGCGAGACCGATACCCAAGAGACCTCGACTCCCTTTCTTCTGCTGTGGTTGCTGCTGCTCTTCGTACATATACGCGTGATTATCGCATACCTGCTAACGATTTCCAAAAACATCCTTGCTTTGCCATAAAAGACAAAAAACACCAGCTTTGGTACACTGATTCGTATGCTCGGCATGTTCAGTAAGCGGCGATCGACCATCACCTTCCCGCCGCTCTCTATCCACAACACGGAATCGCGCGGGCGCGAGAATTTTGAGCCGCTCAATGCAAAGGAAGTTCGCATGTACAGTTGCGGACCTACCGTCTACGACTACGCTCATATTGGCAATCTACGAGCTTACGTCTTTGCCGACGTCCTTAAGCGTACTCTTCTCTATAACGGCTACACGGTGAACCACACCATCAACTACACCGATTTCGGCCACCTTACCTCCGACGGTGACCACGGTGACGACAAGATGATGAAAGGATTGGTGCGTGAAGGCATGGAGATCAGTCTCGACTCGATGCGCATCCTCTCAGACCGCTACATCAAGGCCTTTAATGACGACCTCACCGCACTCAACGTCATCTTCCCTACCCAATTCTCTAGGGCGAGCGATTACGTACGCGAACAAGTCGCGCTTATCAAAACGCTCGAGGAAAAGGGCTACACGTACAACACCTCAGACGGTATCTACTTTGATATCTCGAAGTTTCCTACCTACGGCCGTCTCGGCAATATTGACCTCGAGGGTCAAGAAAGCGGCGTTCGTGTTGCGGTGAATCCGGAGAAACGCCATCCGGCCGACTTTGCGCTTTGGAAGCACAACGCTCTTGGCTTCAAGAGCCAGTGGGGAGCCGGTTTTCCCGGTTGGCACATTGAGTGTTCTGCGATGGCACTTGCTACCCTCGGCCGACAGATAGACATTCACACCGGCGGCGTTGATCACATACCTACCCATCACAACGGCGAAATAGCCCAGAGTGAAGCCGCGACCGGCAAACAATTCAGCAAGTACTGGATGCACAGCGAGCACATCCAGATCGACAACGAAAAGATCTCCAAATCTCGCAGCAATGGGATCACCCTCGGCGCACTCTACGAAGAGGGCTACACTGCAAGTGACTACCGCTACTGGCTTCTGACCTCACACTACCGCACCAAGGCGAATTTCAGTTTAGAGGCGCTCAATGGTTCAAAACAAGCGTTCATGCGCCTGCGCAAGCTCATGTTCCAAGATTGGGCTGAAGAGAAAGGTCTGCCCTCAACCGAATACCTGCAGCTTTTCATTGAAGCCATAAACGATGACCTCAATACTCCTAAGGTGATAGCGCTCATCTGGGAGTTGGTTAAGGATGAGAAACTGAGCGCCGGAGTGAAGCGAGCTACCATACTCGATTTTGAGCACGTACTGGGTCTTGGACTGGGTATTGACCCTGAAGAGGGTCGCCTGGCACTAGGACATCTATCCCCTGCCGACATCCCTGAAGAGATCAGTAACTTACTCAACGACCGCGAAGCGGCTCGTATTGCACGCAACTGGGCTGAAGCTGACCGTATCCGCGACCTCATCAAACAAAAGGGTTTTTTGCTCGAAGACACGGTAGAAGGACCAAAATTGAGCAAAGCGTAATGCACAGTTAGTGCACTGGTAAGCCACAAAACCTGTCCGTTTCGGCTCTTGCCGCACTGGTATATACTTCTCATCACGTATGGCTGGACCGACCACAGATAAGCGCTTGCGAATACCGCCACACAACATTGACGCTGAGCGCGCTCTTCTCGGAGCCATTATCCTAAAGCCCGATGTGATGCACGACATTTCGGTGACCATTTATCCGGAAAGTTTCTACGCTGACAAACACGGTCAGATCTTTCGAGCCATCCTTGAAGTTTTCATGAAAGGCGATCCGATAGATCTCCTTTCTATCTCGACCAAACTCAAGCAGAACGATCAGCTCGAGCGTGTCGGTGGCGCCACCTACCTGACCGACCTCACCGAGAGCGTACCGGCAGCCGGCAATGCGCTCTACTACGGGGAGATAGTCGCAAGTCGCTCAGTACTCCGCAACCTCATCAACGCAGCCGACGAAATAGCTGAGCTCGGCTACTCTGACCCAGAAAATCTTGACGCTACTCTAGACCAGGCTGAGAAGCGCGTATACAACGTCACCAACGCGACCGTTACCCAGAAGTTCAAGACCATCGGCAGCTCACTCACTGAAGCGTGGGAGCGCTTTGAACACCTCTCTGCAAACCAAGACGTCCACCGCGGCGTGCCGACAGGTTTCACTTCGCTCGATAACGTACTCGCCGGTTTCCAGAAATCAGACCTCATCATCCTTGCGGCACGACCTTCAATGGGTAAGACGACCTTCGCGCTCGATATGGCTCGTAATGCAGCACTCAAGTACGGTGCTTCAGTTGGCATCTTCTCGCTCGAAATGAGCGATCAGCAGCTCGTCGACCGCATGCTCGCCTCAGAAGCTGGCGTCGACTCCTGGAAGCTCCGTACTGGCCGCCTCTCTACCGACCAAGAGTTCCATGCTGTGCAGGACGCGATGGCGCGCCTCGCAGAAGCGAAGATCCACATCGACGACGAGCCAGGCACCAACATCATCAAGATGCGCTCATCGGCCCGACGTCTCAAAAATGAGCACGGTCTCGACCTCCTCATTGTCGACTACCTGCAGCTCATGAGTCCAACCAACACGCGTGCGAGCGACTCAATGGTGCAGCAAGTAACGGAAATTTCTCGCTCGCTGAAGATCCTCGCCCGCGAACTCGATGTGCCGGTACTCGCCCTCTCGCAGCTCTCCCGTGCCGTCGAGCAGCGCGGTGGCAGGCCTCGCCTCTCCGATCTCCGCGACTCCGGCTCCATCGAACAGGACGCCGACGTCGTAATGTTCATCCACCGCGAAGATAAGATCAACAAAGAATCGGATAGACCGAACATCGCAGAGATCCTGGTCGAGAAACACCGTAACGGCCCGGTCGGCAAGGCTGAGCTCTACTTCGACGAGCGTCACGTACGCTTCCTCAATATCGATACCCACCATGCAGTCGGAGCGGCGGGAGATGAGTTTTAAAATGAAAAGTCGCCCTTAACGGGCGACCATGACAGCATTACTCAAACAATTGGTGAAACATTCGATCTCATCCACTTCAGTCTCGACAGAGAACGCACAAACTATGACATTTTCGTGCGTGGTACAGGAAAGTAATTTTCCGCTCTTGATATACCGCCTACTCATCTCGGGAATGACCGGGTCTGTCGGTAACTGCAGTGGAGCACCATCCCTTTCTCTGATGCCCGACCTTAGTTCTGGCCCTTGTGCACCGCGGTGTTGTCTGTAAGTATGAATGATCTGGAATCCCATCTCGTCCTCCATTGAAATAAAGCCACGTTCTCGGCGCAACTGTAGTGCATGTCCCATTTTTTTGCAAATGGTACAATTGGCCGACCTTATGAATAACCTTGATAAGCTGATCTCGCATTTTGAGAAATTTCCTGGCATTGGCGCTCGCCAAGCGCGCCGTTTTGCTTTTCATATTCTCACCCTCCCTGCCCCCGATACTGAAGAACTAGCATCGCTCATCACCTCACTGAGATCGACCGTCACCGAGTGCCACAGCTGCCACCGGTTCTTTTCTCGAAACGGCGGTTCAGCGACGCTCTGCTCTATCTGCGATAGTGTGAATCGTGACCACACCAAACTGCTCATTGTTTCAAGCGATAGCGATGTACAAGCACTCGAAAAGAGCGGTACTTATGAGGGTCTGTACTTTGTGCTCGGTGGTACTGTACCGCTCCTGTCGGAAAAAGAGAGTGGGAAGGTGCGTGGAGGAGCACTCAAAGCCATGGTTGGAGAACGGGTACCTGCAGGACTCAATGAGATCATTCTCGGCTTTGCGGTCAATCCCGACGGCGAGAACACCGGGCGCTACGTCACTACCCTACTCAAAGAACTCATTGAAAAGCACTCCATCAAAGTGTCAGAGCTAGGTCGTGGTCTATCGACAGGAAGCGAACTCGAGTACGCCGACCCCGAAACCATTAGAAGCGCGCTGAAGAACCGAACCTAGCGGCTCTTCTTGCTCTAGCTACACGGCTCTTTAAGAAAGTCTGTCGGCTGCTTGTTGTACTGTGAACCCTGTCCGAGCTTATTGGCAGCTGCAGGTACTGGGCAGGTACTTACCACACTTAAAGACGGATCGCCTGGCTTGTTTTTGTTGTAGGTGTAGTTGCCAGTCCAGGTGTTACTAGAACTTGTTCTATCTTTAAACTGCTGGCAAGCGATCGCGTACCTTTGTGCTTTAGTGCCCAAGGTGACAAACACGTTGTCTCTGAAGACGTTATTCTTGCTACTGATATTCGCAATTTCGCCCTGCCATGGACTTCCATCGATACGCTTCGGGTTCGTGCTATGCCAGTTGTTGTAGCAGTAATTGTTGGTGACAGTGATGTAGTCAGAGTAGTTTATGTAGATGCCGGCACCAGCGTTAGCGTAGCAAATGTTGTTGTCACAGATTCCTCCGTGCGTGTAGGGTATTGCTGGAAGACGGAGAAGGTTTTTGACGTATTGTCGCTCGTTGTCACCTGGTCTTTCAAAGCTGAAGCAGTCAATCATGATGCCGCTGCCGTCAGTGGTATTTGGCCGGTTGTTGTCGTACGAAACGTTGTTGCGGATGATGATGCGGTTTCTGGTCGACGTATCTCTTGTGTGGTTCTGTGGATAGAGCACCTCGATCTGATTGAATCCAAGCACATTGCCGTGGACGACGTTGCCTTCTATCAGAATGAAGTCTGAGACGCCAACGAATATTTTTCCATTGCTAACGCGATTGTTTATTATCTGAATGTGGTGACAGCCGTTAGCACCGATCCCAATCTCAGTAGAGGCTGATCCAAAAATATCAAATCCTTCAATTCTTATGTAGTCGGTTCTGACAGGCACTATTTTCCCTTGAAGCTTTGCCGCATGCGGGGTAGCGGACTTGATGGTTACCCAGCCGTTGGCGTTGCCGCTGTGCGAAGCACTGAGGTAAAGAGATCCAATATTGTAGGTGCCGGGAGCAACGAGTACAGTATCACCCGGTTTAGCAGAATTAACAGCATTTTTGATGTTCCCCCCAGCCGCCACATTGATCGTCTTGCCACCACTCGGCACAGCCGGTGCGCACGAACCGGTGAGCCAGTTGTCGCCACCGCCTCCGCCAGTTGATGTGACGACGTAGTTATCAGAGGCCACCCAGCCATCAAAACCGGTGTCGAAGTTGATGTTGT
>CAYTYF010000028.1:0-12506 GCA_964442205.1 uncultured Candidatus Saccharibacteria bacterium
GTAGTGCTGTTCTTTGTTTTTAGTAGCTCTGCTCGTGCGGCTGTGCCGACCCCCATCGACTCTTCTTGGAAGCTCATATTTGCCGATGAGTTCAGCGGTACTTCATTGAACATGAGTGTCTGGAAACCAACGAGACAGTGGTCAAAGCCCGACGCAATCACCAGACCGCTTCTTGCCGGAGAGATTGCGGCGTACGATCCCGCTCAAACCACAGTTGCAGGTGGCAATCTGCGGCTGACCGTAATCGACAAACCGGTCAAGGTGTCAACGGGACAGACGTACCAGTATCGTACAGGCTTTGTATCCACGTATGACAGCAAGTGGTTTGAGCCGCCGTATTACGCTGAAGCTCGTATCTACTCGCCAGCCGCGGCGCCTACAGTGGTAGCGAATTTTCCTGCCTGGTGGATAAAAGCAAAAACTGTAGGATTAGATGATCTCGGCGGTGAAGTCGATATCTACGAAGGTATCCAGGGCAAGCCCCACACAAGCTACCACTTGAATACAGTCGATTACGATCGGACAAAAAGAATTACAGATAAAGACTATACCGGGTGGCACATATTTGCCGCAAAGGTAGAGGTTGGAAAGGTGACGTACTACTACGATGGGGTAGAGGTGTTTAAAGTAACGTCTCCTCACGTACTCGATGCAGCACGTTATTTGGTTTTAGGGTTGCAGCTAGGAGGAAATAGCCCGAGAGTCGTACCGTCAACTATGCTCGTGGATTACGTTCACGTGTACTCCAACTCACCTAAAGCAGTAGCTGTGCCTCCACCGGCTGGGTATGGAGGTCAAGGTAGTGGCACTGTCGGCGGAGGTGCCCCGAGCAATCCAACCACCCCGACAACTCCTGTAGGCGGCCTCTTTCCAGTTCTCAAGAACGGCGACCGCATCGAACTATTCCGGGCTGCCAACGTCCGTTCTGCTCCCCAGATATCCGCTAGCACCCTCAAGGGTATCAACACGCACGGTACACGTGGTACGGTCACCGACGGTCCCGAGCCAGGCCCGCAAGGAAGAAGCTGGTACGACATCAATTTCGACACCGGTTTCGATGGGTGGGTGGTGAACGACAACTACACCAAAATAACCTCTGCTATAACACAGACCACTCCATCCTACTTCAAGGTCGGCGACCGAGTCAGACTCTTCCGTGCCTCGAATGTTCGTTCTTCCGCTGCCATCGCCACCAACCTCATCGGTGTCAACTCGACTGGAGCCATTGGTACCATCACAGAAGGTCCCACCAAGAACGGCGCAATCAACTGGTACAACATAAACTTCGACACCGGACACGATGGGTGGGTGGCGAGCGATAACTACGTAATCGCACAGTAATTCCAAATGTAAATGACCCCGACCAGAACGGTCAGGGTCACGGTGCGAACACCTCTTCGTCGAGGAGTTCAACGAAGGTCACTTCAGATACCACACCGTAGCGATGTGTGAGTGAGTCAGCGCAGACCCTCCGTAGTACTTTCGGGCAATGGTGCACGAACGTGCCTCCCGGTACCGAAGCGCAGAATACTCGCTGCTCTAGGTCGTAGTCGATGTGCACGATGATTTCCATTGAGGGACCCTCTTTTCTATCAGCAGTATACAGTAAAGCGCCGTGGAGAAATTTTCTTCACGGCGCTCTGTAGTTTCTTCCATCCCACAACCAAGCTTCGGTTCTGCGTCGCCCGGTGTGTCTGAAGTGAAGCTCGCACGTGCTGTTGGTGACACCGTGCGCAAGCAGCTTGTGTCGAAGCTTGAGTCGGGCCAGAGACTCGAAGTGTCCCCACACACCGAAGGGTTCGTGAGCAGGGAAGTCCGGCAGCAGCTTTCGAAGCTCTTCGTGTCGAATGATCATGCACCAGCACTTCGATTTTGGGTCCCAGCCGTACTCAACGCGTACCCGCGTTCTTTGCTCCTTCTCCATTTAGCACCGTGGAAGGTTGTCGCCTGGTTCGAGTAGAACCTGTTCCTGTTCCGGGTCGATGCCGCGAACGATGCTCAGCTCCATGCGCTCTGGGTCCTGCCAGACCGACACCTGGCCAACCGCCCTGCAGTTTCCGAGCACGACCGTGAATGGACCGCTCTCGCCGCCGAAGATACGTTCGCGGTATTCGGCGTACTCATTCGGGTCGGTTCTGTAGAAGCCAGCTGCTGAGAGTGCTAGTCCTAGGAGCAGACCGAGCAGTATTCGTTTCATTGCAGAGTCCTCTTGATGTCCTCTCTAAAGCTCGAGACTACCACAGCTTGCCAAATCGGCGCAAATCCGTATACTAGCGACCAGCTTTAAGACCTATGTTCGCTGAAGTCTGCCAGAACCTATTACAAAACTATTGACGTTGCGAGGGAGTGTGAAGTGAGCCGAAAACCCGGCGAGAAGTGTGAAGCATAGCTGCTGACCCTATGTTGAACAATTCGAGGCGTGGTTTGCAGGCCGTCTCACTCTCCCACAGTAGTCTAGGGTTTTGGAGTAGGTTCCATGTCGGATGGAGAACCAATGGGCACAAGACCGCGCTTTTTGCTGCGAGCTGTGTACCCACAAGGGGCATAAACTCGTCCCATAAGCGCGGTTTTGTTTTGCGGGTCCTCTGAAGCAATCATTATTCAATAAGTTCTAGCACTACATGAAGTGTATTGTAGGCATCAAGGACGGGATGACGCAGGTGTTCGACGCTAAGGGCGTCTGCCACCCTGCGACCATCCTCCGCGTCGCGCCTGCGACCGTCAGTGCGGTTCGCACCAAGGAAAAGGACGGCTACTCAGCGGTCCAGTTTGCTTCGGGTGACCAGAAGGAGCACCGCGTTGCAAAAGCACAGCTCAAGTCTGTCGGCGCTAAGAAGCACGTCAAGGAGTTCCGTCCTCGCACCAACTACGAGGAGTCGGTTGATGGCTTCACGGCCGGACAGGTCATCGACGCGAGCGTATTCGCTCCGGGCGATACCATCGTTGTTTCAGCTATCTCAAAGGGTAAGGGTTTTCAGGGCGGTGTTAAGCGCCATGGTTTCGGCGGTGGTCGCAAGTCACACGGTCAGAAGCACTCACTTCGTGAACCAGGCTCCATTGGTGCAACTGGTTTCGGACGTGTTCTTAAGGGTATGCGCATGGCCGGCCGTATGGGCGGCGAGCGCATCACGGTTAAGAACCTCAAGGTTCTGCAGGTGAACGCACAAGAACAGATCCTCCTGGTTTCGGGCGCTGTCCCGGGTCGAAAGGGAGCAATGGTAGAGATTCGTAACGTCTAAGTAAATTCGTATGGAAATGAAAATGTACGGACACGACGGCAGCGCAAAGGGCAGCTTCAAGCTTCCCGAGGCAGTCTTCGGTGTCGCTTGGAATCCAGACCTCGTTCATGAGGTAGTGGTCTCGATGAATGCCAATGCTCGCAAGTCGACTGCAAACGTTAAGGACCGCAGCGAGGTACGCGGCGGCGGCAAGAAGCCATGGAAGCAGAAGGGTACCGGTCGTGCTCGTCACGGTTCACGCCGCTCTCCGATCTGGACCGGTGGTGGTATCACCCATGGTCCGACCACTGACAAGGACTACAGCAAGAAGATCAATAAGAAGGTTCGTGCCAAGGCACTCGCCACTGTACTTTCAAAGAAGGTAGAGGACGGCGAAGTGATCCTCATGGAAGCACTTTCATGGAAGGGCCCGAAGACCGCGGATGCGGTAAAGATGCTCGGCGCTATCTCAAAGGGTGCGACCAGCAAGAACTTCCTCACTAAGAAGAAGAATGCAGCACTCATTGTGTTGCCAAAGCGCGACGAGGCAGCTGAAAAGAGCTTCCGCAATCTCGCGAACGTGAGCGTGGTCCAGGCCAAGGATGTGAATCCGGTCGACCTCCTCACCATGAAGTACGTCGTTGTTGCTGACCCAGAGACGAGCGTCGCTACTCTCGTAGCTCGCGTCACTAAGGGCTAGTACTAAGCAATTAGCAATCAAACCAAGTCAATATGGCACTCTTCAGTCGAAACAAAAAGGACGAGACCGCAAAGGACGCGGCGCCAGCGAAGCGAGCAGCAGCTCCATCGCGTGCGCTTCCGACCGACCGTAACCTCGCCGTCGTTTTGAAGGCACCCCGCATCACCGAGAAGTCGGTAGGACAGGGCGAGCGAAACGTGTACACCTTCGTGGTGGACCGTCGCGCGACCAAGTTCCAGGTACGCGATGCCATCAAGGCGCAATTCAACGTGACGCCGGTGAAGATCAACATCGTCAACAAATCGCCGCGCCAGTACCATTCGCGCAGCAAGGGTCGAACGTTTACCGAATCAGGTATGAAAAAGGCTTACGTTTACCTCAAGAAAGGTGAATCGATCAGCTTGGTATAAGCATCGCTTAAACCAATTACACGTATAGGCGCTTAATGCCTGCAAAGTAATATCTCTAGAACATCATGAAAGCATACAAGCCAACATCAGCCGGTCGCCGTGGTGCAACCGTAGTTGACTACAAGAAGCATCTGTCTTCAAACCGAAGCAATCCGTACAAGTCGCTCGCTAAGGGTAAGACCTCGACTGGTGGTCGCAACACCCAAGGACGCACCACAAACTTCTACCGCGGTGGCGGCAATAAGCGCACCTTCCGCGATGTCGACTTCAACTTCACCAAGAAGAACATCGAAGCTCGCATCGAGAGTATCGAGTACGATCCAAACCGCACTGGTTTCATCGCGCTTGTGCTCTTCAAGGACGGAGAGCGTCGCTACATCCTTGTACCGCAGTCTCTCAAGGTCGGTGATACCTTCATCGTTTCTGAGGAGGCTCGTCCGAAGGTTGGCAACCGCCTTCCACTCGGAAAGATCCCTGTAGGTACCAAGGTGTACGCAGTGGAACTCAAGCCTAACGCCGGTGCTCGCATCGCTCGTTCAGCTGGTAACTACGCAGAAGTGGTAGCTCAGGATGGAGCTATGACCCTCGTAAAGTTGCCTTCAAGCGAAGTGCGAAAGATCAGCGCTGCAGCTTGGGCTTCTATCGGAGAGGTATCGAACGAAGAGAATCGTCTCGTTAACCTCGGTAAGGCCGGTCGCGCTCGCAAGATGGGACTTCGTCCTAAGACCCGTGGTTCGGCTCGAAACGCCGTCGACCACCCATACGGTGGTGGTGAAGGTCGCGCTCCCCGAGGCCACAAGCGCGCTCGTACGCGCCAGGGTCGTCCGACCGGCAAGGGCCAGAAGACCCGCAGCCCGAAGAAGTACAGCAACCCATTCATCGTGTCTCGCCGCAAGCCAGGCAAGTTGATGCGCAACGGAGGGAAGTAAGACCAAAACAAACAGCCCGCGGCCAAAAGCCGCGGGCTGTTTGTTTGTAAAAAAGAAACCGGCGCTAACGCGCCGGGTTGGAATCACTAGAAGTGGAGCTTGAGGTACCTGCGTAGCTCGTCCATGGTCAGGCGTTTCAGGAGAACGAGTGTCTCAAGGTTGGCCTTTGCATCCAAGTCCCCTGCCTCAGCTCTTGTGAAGAGGGCTTCTATTCGTTTTTCTCGAAGTTCCTCTTCGGTCTTCTGGTCAAGTTCCATCAGCATGTGAAGCTCCAGTAAATGATCCGTGAAAAAATAACATCGTAAGACACAATTGTCAATAAAGATGCAATTCATGGTCCCATCAGCTACTTCATGGTATCGATATACACCATGGAGCGAAACGAATGCAAAGACATAAAACGACCAGGTGTCGTGAGTGCTGTTCTTTTGTTCATGCCGACACTTGTTTTGGCTGGAGACCTCGGCAATATCGATAATTTTGCTCGAACCATCGTTCTCTTCATCAACAACACGTTCATCCCACTCATCTTCGCCTTTGGGTTGCTGGCGTTCCTGTGGGGAATGGTTCGGTACTTCATTCTGGGCGGTGCTGACGAAGAAAAAAGAGCGCAGGGAAGGGCGCTCATCTTTCACTCCATTCTGGGTTTCGTGCTCATGATCACAGTTTTGGCAATAGTGAACCTATTTGCGAGTGGTCTTTTGGAGGCCCTCGGCATGCCGAACGACCTCATCATCGGACTCCCCAGAGCAGAATTTTAGGTCACACCCCGGGTTTGCGTTCACGTGAGCGAAAAGAAATATGGCTGAGCCGCTTGTGTGAGCGCAGCGTCTCATAGATATGTGGCGCTAGGTCTGGCATGAAGTGCACTGCTACCTTCTGTACGCCAGCCCCGGTAATGATGAGCTCCATGCCGGCGTTAGTAAAGACAGCTGTCACGTGCCGTTTGCCACCCGAGCGCGGGTTTTGTTTGATGATTCCAGGCGCAACCATATTGACCCCCGGTATCCGCTTCACCACTGCCACCACCTCCTCGGCTGTTTCGGTGAGGGTGGTGTGCTCCCGCCCTCGTTTGTTCAACATAAAAACACTGTAGCATAAAGAAAAGGGGCCTAATCAGCTCTTGTATTTTTTGACAAATTCAATACTTGTTTAATCAGTTCCTCTTGTCCAGGTATAAATTTTTTTCCATTAAGATCTTCGGGTCGCACGAACAAAATCTCTCTACCCTCGTTGCAGACAATTGGCTGCTCTCCATCGTATACAGCCCAGTGAGGATGCGGCTGCATGATTTTTCCGTCCGGACGCGTATAAGTAGATGCTATAAGGGGAGAAAGTACGCTTGCAGTGTAATTTGTTTCTTCAAAGAGTTCGCGTCGAGCAGCTTCTTCAGCGTTTTCATCATCCTCCATGACTCCACCTGGGTAACACCAGTGGTCCCGGTACTGAACCCCTTCTTTGTCGTCTCGGTGTTGCAAGAGCACAGCACCATCTCTTCGAATTAAAATAACCCCGGCTACGTTTATGGGCATAAAATCACTATATCATGAGGTTTTTGCACCATCTTGACGCTTCCTCGTTATTCCCGTACTATAGCCCGGTTCCAAACCTCGTACCGGAGAGACCCTGGCAGGCGACTCTGATACACCCGTTACACAATATTATTCATTCCTGCGTGGGAATGGCCGTTTTTGGTTATACCCCGCACTAACGTTCTCTATGTCACGATCACTCTACAAGGGACCGTACGTCGACGAGAAGCTCGTAAAGAAGCTTTCACGTTCGAAGCCGTCTGATGGCGTAGTAATCAAGACCTGGTCGCGCGATTCTATGATCGCTCCAGAGATGGTTGGCTACACCTTCGGCGTTCACAACGGCAAGGAGCACATCGCTGTTCTCGTTACCGAGGACATGGTTGGGCACCGTTTCGGCGAGTTCTCTCCGACCACCAAGTTCTACCGTCACGGCGGTAAGATGCAGAAGGAGATCGACCAGAAGAAGAAGGACTCGGAGATCGCTGCCGCTAAGGCTGCTAAGGCTGCTCCGGTAGCAGGCGCTAAGAAGAAGTAGTATGAAAGCCGTCCTTAAAAATTACCGCCAATCTCCGCGCAAGGTTCGCTTGCTCGCAGATCTCGTGCGCGGCAAAAAAGTAACGGTAGCGCTCGCACGTCTTCAATTTGTCGACAAGCGCGCTGCTTTGCCATTCACTAAGGTCATCGAATCCGCACTTGCTAATGCTATTCAGGCTGGCGCAAAGAAGGAGTCGCTCATTATCAGCAAGGTCACGGTCGACAAGGGTACCGTTATGCGTCGCTTCATGCCACGCGCACGCGGATCTGCCTCACCGATCAATCGCCGTTCGAGCCACATCGTGGTCGAGCTTGCGACTAAGTAAACGATCGCATGACACACATCGCACATCCGTACGCGCAACGCATCGGTATCAACCGCGACTGGCGTAGCCGCTGGTTCGCAGCTGATCCAAAGCGATACCGCGAGTACCTAAAGACCGACAACGAGGTCCGCAAGTTCCTCAGCAAGAAGCTCAAGGGCATGTCTATCGACGCCATTGAGATCGAGCGCAATGAGAAGATGATCCGCATCCTCATCAAGACCGCTCGTCCAGGTCTCATCATCGGCCGTTCTGGCGAAGGCGCAACGAAGCTTCGCAAGGAGGTCGATATGCTCCTGCGCACCCTCAAGCTCTCTGAGAAGCCTGAGATCAAGATCGATATCGAAGAGGTTCGCGCTATTGAGACGAGCGCTTCGATCGTCGGCCAGATGATCGTTGAAGGCCTCGAGAAGCGCCTGCCATTCCGCCGTGTCCTTAAGCAGACCATCGACAAGGTTATGGCTAGCCGAGACGTTGAAGGAGTTCGCGTCATTCTCTCTGGCCGCCTCGGCGGTGCCGACATGGCCCGCAAGGAGGAGCAGAAGAAGGGACGTATCCCGCTGCAGACACTTCGCGCTGATATCGACTTCGCGCGCGAGCGCGCCAACCTTCCATACGGCGTCATCGGCGTCAAAGTATGGATCTACCGTGGTGACGTTTTTGCTGACCGCAAGGGAGGCCAGAACGAAGAGAAGAAGCCGGCACCACGCCGCATTAACCGCACTGCCTAACTGTCACTCGTATGTTATTCCCTAAGAAAGTAAAGCACCGCAAGTGGCAGGTCGGTCGCCAGAGCGAAGCGAAGCGAGCTACTCCAGATACGCGCGGCGTATCGGTAGCGTTCGGTTCGTACGGCCTCCGTGCAACCACGCAGTCTCGCGTGCGCAGCAATCAGATCGAGGCGGCGCGCCGCGTCATCTCGCGCACCCTCGGAAAGACCGGCAAGGTATGGATCCGCATCTTCCCTGACCGTCCGGTCACCAAGAAGGCAGCAGAGGTCCCGATGGGTAAGGGTAAGGGTGACCCAGAATACTTCATGTTCGAAGTGCACCCTGGTCGTATATTATTCGAGATCGACGGCGTCCCAGAAGCGGTAGCGCGTGAAGCGTTCCGCAAGGCGACAGCGAAGTTGCCTCTCAAGGGCAAGTTCGTGCACCGCGAGGATACCCGCGTCTAACCACATCAACTATGAGCAAGAAGAATGATCTCTCGGCAAAGTCAGAGAAGGACCTCATCGCTGATGTTGGTGCCCAGCGCGAGGCCATCCGCAGCTTCCGTTTCGGCACCACCGGTTCAGCTACGCGCAACGTGCGCGCAGTACGTGCTAGCAAGAAGGAGGTCGCCCGAGCTCTCACTGAACTTAATCGCCGCAAGCGCGACAAGCTTGAAGGCTCGTAATCCCACTCGTATGTCTCATAACACCAAAGACAGCATCGTCTCAAACGGCCGCGTCCTTCGGGGCACCGTCGTTGCGAGCAAGATGCAGGACACGTGCACGGTTGCGGTCGAGCGCTACGTCAAGCATCCGAAGTACAAGAAGTACATGCGCCGCACCAAGAAGTTCTTGGTGCACGACAAGGGCAATACTGCCGTTGTCGGTACCCAGGTCGAAATTAAAGAGACCCGCCCGCTTAGCAAGCGCAAGCGATTCACCTTAGTTAAGTAGTATGATCCAGCCACAAACCATTGTGAAGATCACCGATAACTCGGGCGCCAAGATCGGCCGCGTATTCAAGATACTCGGCGGTTCTAAGAAGCGTTACGCTGAACTCGGTGAACTCGTCATCCTCTCGGTACAGACCGCCGAGCCACGCAAGCAGGTAAAGAAAAAGGACGTCGTCTGTGGCGTCGTCGTACGCCAGGTGAAGCCATTCCGCCGCAAGGACGGTTCGTACGTGTCATTCGATGACAATGCGGTCGTCATTGTCGACAAGGTAAAGAAGGAGCCAAAGGCGAACCGCGTATTCGGTCCTATCCCACGCGAGATCGCTGAGGCCGGCTTCCAAAAGATCGTGTCATTAGCACCAGAGGTCGTGTAAGCAATCATCATATGAAGATCAAGAAAGGAGACAGCATCATGGTGATCGCCGGCAAGGACAAGGGCAAGACCGGCACGATCACCGTCGCTCTCCCGAAGACCTCACAGGTCATCGTGGATGGCATCAACGTAGCGACCAAGCACCAGCGCAATCGCCGCACTCGTTCACAGGGACAGGTCATCAAGAAGAGTATGCCTATCCACGTTTCGAACGTTGCGCTCGTCGAAGGCAAGAAGGCGGTGCGTACCGGCTACACCATCGAGACCAGCGGCGAAAAGTCAAAAAAGGTTCGCATTGCCCGCCAATCAGGTAAGAAGATATAGCGTATGGCAACGAAACAAGTAACAACCAAGGCTCGCCTCGGCGAGGCCTACGAAGCACTGAAGGGTGACTTCAAGTACAAGAACGTGATGCAGGCACCGCGTATCGAGAAAGTGATCGTCTCAACCGGTGTCGGCAAGATAGACGACAAGAACAAGCTCGCTCTCATCCAGACCCGCTTGGCCGAGATCACTGGCCAGAAGCCATCACCTCGACCAGCGAAGCAATCGATCGCCTCATTCAAGCTCCGCGAGGGTGAGATCATCGGCTACCAGGTAACCCTGCGTGGACGAGCTATGACGAGTTTCCTCGACAAGCTCATCCACCTCGCGCTCCCTCAGACTCGCGACTTCCGCGGTTTGCGTGCGAGCGCTATCGATGAGATGGGTAACATCACCATCGGCATTCCAGAGCACACCATCTTCCCAGAAACGGTCGATGAAGAGCTCCGCGATGTCTTCGGTTTTGCTATCACCATCGTTACCTCAGCTCAGTCAAAGGCTGAGGCAGAAGCACTCCTTCGTCACATCGGTCTCCCGCTGATGACCGCCGAGGAGAGTGAGAAGCGTCAGCAGGTGAAGCGAAAGAAGAAATAGACGAACGAAATACAATTGTGTAACAAAACAGCAGCGGGGCCTTTTAGGCCCCGCTGCTGTTTTGTATAAAAATTTAGCCTCGCCGCAAAGCGGCGAGGCGGTGTATCAGGTTGGTCGGGTTCCCTCCGTACCCTGCTCATCGGTCGTGCGACCGAAACTGAAGGCGCTGACCGCACGTTCTGCCAGCTCGTCGAGGTTCTTGCTCGAGCAGATAGCGTCAACGACGCCCTTCCCGGCAGTTACGATGGTGTCCCAATCCCTTGCGACCGCATGGTTTGCAGCGCTTACGCTGCGGTGCTGGGCAAGGCGGACAAGCCACCAGCCAGTTCCAGCCATCGAAACCGCCGCGCGTGAGCTCGAAGCTCTCGGCGCTGTCGTGCGTGTGCGAGTTGCGCCCGACCATCGTCCCGACCCCAACCTCGACCAGCACGTCGAGGCAGTCCGCGCCGACGTCTGTCAGTCGTGGACTGGCGGCGACGGTGAGATACGGCGCAACATGATCGTCCTCTACGTGACGATGAACAGGCAGCTCGGACTCTACTTCGGCGACCAGTGGGACAGTGAACTCAAACGTTCCTGGACCAGCATCGCCGGCCAGACCATGAAGCCGCTCCTCCAGGGTGGTAGGTTTGACCAAGCTTTGGTGGCTGCGCTCAACCGCATCACCACCATCGCTGGGGGCGACAGTGTGACTGCGAATGCGCCGGTAGTCGTCGAACGCACAACCGTGCGTGCGGAACCGAGCGAACCGATCAACTGGACACCCATCGCCTGGGTGCTGGCCTTGATCGTTATCGTGCTGACGCTCATCTTCGGTGGACGCAGTGTCTACGGACTCTGGGAGCACCACAAGAAGGTCGAAGGTGCGCGACGTGGCAAACAGCAGGAGGCGATCAACGCCTTCGGCAAAGCCCGTGCGCTCATCGAATCGGTGCACAAGCTCAATGGCAAACTCTCTTCTCGGTTCACGGGCGAGCAGGGCGAAGAGCTTTCCAGGTGGGCTGGCGCAAACCAGTCCACGAGCTGGAGCGCAAAGCTCACCGCTATCGATTCTAGGCTCGCTTCTCCCGAAGGGGCCTTCAACAATCTCACCGATCCGAATGGAGAAGGGGGCACCATCGAAGAGTACGAGCAGGTTCTCCAAGCCACTAACGGGATCGTGGAGGATCTCCGCGCACTCAATGCTGAGCTCATCGAGCTCAGCTCGGAGATCCAGGCGGCGGAGACGCAGCTTCGGGAGTTTCCGGCGTTAAAGGCACGAGTGACAACGGCTGTTTCTGGAGCTCGCAACCGCATCAACGCCGTCAAAGGCTTCAAGGTCGAGGGCTTTCTTGCCACGCTTAAGGCAGCTGAGGAGCTGGATCTTCCCAGTGCAGATGCTCACTTCGGCGAGCGACGCTTTACAGAGGCGACCGGGACACTGATTGCGCTCGAAGTCTTCGTGGCCAAGCTGGTTGAAGAGGTCGAGCATCTCCCGGATCGGAAGCGAACGGTTCTGGCCGGGGTGCAGACGGTCGAGAGTACGTTACAGTCGCTCAAAGCACTTCGCGAAAGCGCCAGGGCGACCTTCACGAGCATCGAGGCACGTTTTGCACCCAGGTGCATCGAAAGCGTTACTGGTAACGGTGCGCGCGCCGAGAAACTCCTCGAAGTGGTACATACGATCTGTCGCGACATCATTCGCTCCGCCGATGCGGAAGAATGGGTCTCGGCGGAAACTGCACTCACCAAGGCCAAGACCTTCGTCGATGAAGCTGAGGGACTCCTCAGTGCCATCGAAGAGCTGCGTGGGCGGCTCGAGGCTGATCATGCCGCGGCGATCGAAGAGGTTGCCGAGGCCGACCGGAGTATACAAGTGGCTCGTGAGTATCTCGCGGCCTACCCGGAGGACACGAGTGCTG
>CAYTYF010000029.1:0-12314 GCA_964442205.1 uncultured Candidatus Saccharibacteria bacterium
TCAAGGAAAGTCAGCGAAAGATTGACGAACTCATCGAGGAAATGACCAAGATCGTGGCGAGCATGATTGAGTCGCACATCGAAGATCGCCGCGAGTTGGCGGCGTAGCCGCAGTTGCACCAGCGCGGCGCCCCTTTGGGGGGCGCCGCCAGAACTTCCGCAGGTACCCACAAAGTCGGGGCCTGCTTTTTTATATGCCAAATGAGAGTTCTGGAACCCGTTTCAAAACCCTATACAACCACGCTGAGCGCAGTTGCGTTTTTTCCCACACCTGACTTTACTCCCTTAAAAAAAGGAGTAGTCTATTCGTGTTCCAAAATCACCGCCTGGGAATTGACGGGTTTGAAGGCGCGCTTGTGGTGTACGGCTGTACGCCCGCGGCGCCGGTTTGATGATTATGGCAGGGTTTTCGGACGAGCTTTAGATTTCGACATGACATTTTCCACGCATCATCAGGACGGTCGCTTCAGCGAAGCACGTGTGCTAGAGACGCTCAAACACTACCTTCCCTCGCAGGGCCCGCTCAAAGATTTCGTACACCACAACAGTCTCCATGCTTTTCAGAGCATGAAGTTTTATGATGCCATCTTCAAAGCATCAAAGATCTTTGGTTACAAGGTGGCCTTTTCCCTCGACGAGTACCGCAACCTCCACAAGATAGGACGTATACATACGGATGTCATTGAACGGGTCATTCGCGAACGCAAGGGCGATGAGCAGTTTGAGGAGTGGTACAACAAGGTCATGTACGAGACCTACGGCGGAAAGCTCGATGCGCGCGTACGGAAACTCAGGTACGGGTGGCGCGAGCAGTACCCGCTCGACCTCAACAACGCAGTGCACCCGCTGCTTTTCCGTGTTCTGTGCAGCTACCTCGACCAGGGTATCGCCATTACCCCGTTCCCGTTTGTAGACACGGGACTCCTGAATGCGATGCGGACCTTGGAGAAAAACAGCTTCGTACATTTTTTCAAAACAGAGCGGGCCCGCAACCTTCTTTTCGATTCGAACCTGTCTCTTGCCAAGCTGCTCACGGTACTCGTTGGTAAAGAAGAATTTTTTGAAGAGTACGTCTACGGACAGCAATTCGCACACCGCGGATGGTCAGGCATCGTTTCCACGCTCGAAGATCGTCCTGAGACCCTCTTGTACCCGAAGAAGATTGCACTCAAGGACCTCATTCTGCTCGAATGCCTCATGGAGATCGATGCCCTGGACTCCGCCCTCGGCACAACCTGGAAACCTCTCGGCGAGACCACCAATCGGGCGCCGATGGATATCTTTGGGGATATCAAGCCGAAAGAAATCTACGAGGTCATCAAAATCTGGCACGACGCATTTGAGTGGAGCTACTACGATGAAGCCCTGACTGCGGTACTCGCCGGCGTAGCGCCGACGCGTGCAGCAGCAGAGCCAACAACGTTCCAGGCGGTCTTTTGCATCGACGAACGCGAAGACTCCATCAGACGCCACATCGAAAGCGTTGACCGTTCTTGCGACACGCTGGGAGCGCCGGGATTCTTTGGGGTGGAGTTTTACTTTCATCCGGCTCATGCGAAGTTCTACGACAAGCTATGCCCTGCTCCAGTGACGCCTAAGTACCTGATCCAGGAGATCTCTCCCACCAAGGAACACGCTCGTGCGCAGGAACTTACGTTCAACAAGGGCTCCTACACGCTCCTTCGCGGGACGATAGCTTCCTACACCTTAGGTATTCCAGCTTTGGTGAAGCTCCTCTACAATCTATTTTCGCCCACCATGGGTCCGGCTATCGCAGATGCGTTCGGGCACATGCACGACGGGCACGAACTCACCGTTGTCTACGAGGGAAAAAGGGATGAGAAGCACAATCTTCAGATCGGATTCACCGTCACTGAAATGGCAGACCGTGTTGAGAAATTGCTTCGCGGCATTGGACTGGTAGAAAATTTTTCTCAACTTGTATACTTCATCGGCCACGGATCATCAAGCGCCAACAACCCTCACCACGGAGCTCATGACTGCGGCGCGTGCAGTGGACGCCCTGGTTCAGTGAACGCCCGAGTGGCTGCTTTCATGGCAAACTGTGAGCCAGTGCGAGAGGAACTCAAAAAGCGCGGGCTGGTGATACCTGCATCAACAAGGTTCGTGGGCGGGCTTCACGATACCGCAAGTGATGAGATTGCGTTCTACGATGAGAAAAAATTGCCTCCCGAGCACCAAGCGGTCCACAAAAAGAACAAGGGGGTCTTCGAGCGCGCACTCGACCTCAACGCCAAGGAGCGCTCGAGGCGCTTTACATCAATCAATACCAAACAGTCCTTCAAGCGGATTAGAAAAGCCATCAAACAGCGCTCGGTCTCCTACTTTGAACCACGACCTGAGCTCGGCCACGGAACCAACGCGCTCTGTATCGTCGGCAACCGCGCACTCACCAGAAACCTCTTCCTTGATAGGCGCGCTTTCATGAACTCCTACGATTACCGCACCGATCCCGACGGAACCTTCCTCGCCAGCGTGCTGGCACCGCTGCCGGTAGTGTGCGGAGGGATTAACCTTGAGTACTACTTCTCACGCATGGATAACTCCAAGCTGGGCGCTGGCACTAAGCTGCCGCACAATGTGATGGGGCTGATCGGGGTCGCCAACAGCAGCGATGGGGATCTCCGCGCCGGGCTTCCGCTGCAAATGGTCGAAGTGCACGACCCTATCAGATTGCTGATGATTGTTGAACACGACCCGGCGGTGGTGCTGCGTGTCATCTCTGCATCTCCAGCGCTCTACGAATGGTTCATACAGGAATGGATACACCTGACCGTACTACACCCCGAAGAAAAGAAGCTCTACCTCTTCAAAGAGGGTACGTTCACCCCGTACAAGCCAAGCGTCAATGAAGTGAGTATTCTCGATAGGGATTTTCTTGAGATGATTGAATCAGCTACCGAAATGAAAACAAACGACATCCTCGACGCGACCCAGGAAAACCTTCGTATTCAAATCCTTTCTCGATAACCCGTATGCTGATACCATTCTTCATTCTCTTACCGCTTTTCGCCTTTGCGGTATGCTGCCTGCTTCCCAATCGTCTCGAGCGGGTCGTTTCTGGCATTTCGGTGTCGACCATTCTGGCGGTGTTCGCGGCGTTCGTGTGGACCGCGGTGACCTGGGGGTACGCAGGGTTCACACCCCTCTCCCAAGCAGGATTCTCCTTCTTAGCGGATCCTCACTACGAGTTCGCAGTGAACTTCTACATGGATGTCATTTCGGTGGTGTTTTTTGGGATGACATGTTTGACGACCATCCTGGTGCTACTGTTCAGCAAGTACTACATGCACCGCGATCCGGGGTTTCGGCGCTTCCACACGACCATCCTGTTCTTCTTCGCGGGCCTCGCGCTTATCATTTTCTCAGGAAATTTTGAGACGCTGTTCGTAGGGTGGGAGTTCATTGGTATCAGCTCATTCCTGCTCATCTCGTTCTATCGCGACCGTTTCCTGCCTACCAAGAACAGCCTCAAGGTCTTCTCCCTGTACCGCATTGGCGACGCGCTGTTCATTGCGGCGCTGTGGTACGCCCACCACCTTTTTGGAGAGAGTATTCGGTTCGCAGAATTTGCATCGCTTATCAGTGAGCATGGAAATGCACTGACGGTCCTCGGTATCCTCTTTTTGGTCGTATCCATGATCAAATCTGCCCAGTTCCCCTTCTCCTACTGGCTTCCGCGAGCCATGGAGGGACCAACTGTCTCAAGTGCTATCTTTTACGGCGCGCTGTCGGTACATATTGGACTGTTCCTTTTGCTGCGCACGTACCCCCTCTGGGAAGGTAGCGTCTGGCTTCGCATAGGGATTGTGTTCCTCGGGCTGCTAACGGCACTCATAGCCACATCCATCACTCGCGTACAATCGTCCATCAAGACCCAGATAGCGTACGCGTCAGTGACTCAGATCGGCATCATGTTTGTTGAGCTGGCACTGGGGCTTCACTGGCTCGTCCTGTTCCACTTTGTCAGCAACGCGTGTCTCCGCACCTACCAGCTGCTCATCTCTCCGTCCATCTTGAGCTACCTGATCCACTACCAGTTTTACACCTTCGTGCCGCCGATACTGAAAATAGAGCAAGATCTCATTGGCAAGATCCGTTCTACGCTGTTCGTTTTGGGAGTGAAGGAGTGGAACATGGACAGCGCTATGACGCACCTGGTTTGGCAACCGCTAAAAAAGATTGGACAGCGGGTGAAGTTCTTGGACACGGAGTGGGCGGTCATGCTGTGTCTGACCCTACTGCTGATGGGAGTATCTGTTACCCACAGCGAACTGGTGCCTGACAGTACCTCGGTAGCTGTAGTTTGGGTAAGCGGTATCCTCAGCATCCTCCTTTTCGTGCGCGCGTACGCAAGCAAAGGCACAGCGCTCATGTGCTGGACCCAGATCTTTTTTGCACAGCTTTTTGCAAGTTGGTTCCTGGTCGTACTTTCAAACGCTGCCGTAGAAGCAATCCTGCTCTACCTGACGGGAATTGTGGTCGCGTACCTGGTGGGGGTCGTCTGTCTGCAGCTCCTTGACCGCACCACGAAACCGTACACCTTGTTGGAATTTCACGGCTTCATGTACGCTCACCCTACCCTCGGCAACGTGTTCTTCATTGCCTGTCTTGCCATGATGGCGTTTCCCATCACCCCATCCTTCATCGGTGAAGAGATACTTCTCAGCATGGTCCACACGAGCCACATCGCAGAAATGGCGATATTCATGTTCGGGTACGTATTTTCAGGCATCTGCGTGATGCGACTCTTTGGAAAGGTGTTCTTTGGACCGCACAAAAAGACCTACCACGAGATCGCGTATAGGTCATCATGACCTGCATGATGCAACAGAGAAATTCCTGACATCTACAGATTCTTGCATGAGAAAAGCCGGACGCGTGAGCGTCCGGCCTGATGTTCGCGGCGATGCGCTCGAGCTTGTCGAGCACGGGATCGAAGAACGGTGTCAGCAGTTCCCAGACCCACGGCAGGATGATGTAGTGAAGGCCCAGCCCGCCGAGCATGATGAGTATCAGCATGAGCGGTCGACCTTCGGTCCGTCGAGCGGCATCACGCAGGCATCGCTCGGGGTGAGCGATGCTCCCACATACGGACTCGGCTGATGGTCCTTGAACCAGACGAAGAGGGCGATCACGCCTGCTGCGGCTGCGGTGCCAAGGATCAGGTTTCTGGGAACTTTGGGCATCTCACTTTTTTCCCTTCACAAAGTTGACGATGAGTCCGATCAGGAGCGCGCTGATGACGCACGCTTCTGACCACAAAAACAAGGTAAGAGCAGGGTTTTCTACGAATGATCGCAGGATATCCGTCACGAAATTAACTCCTTTTCCCGTGCGATTATGTCAAAAAAATACAGAAAAGTCAATTCTCTACATCTTGTACCTGAGCTTGCTGAAAATCGATGAGATGCGCGGCGCACGAGTGAAGGAGCGCGAGGCGTACTCGGATGTACGGTGAGCGTTGTTGAGCGAAGTTTGTCCAGTGATTTTCTCAAGGTTAGAAAAAATCAGGACATAAATTCAGAATAGTCACTGCGTTCCTTTCTTCATTTAACAAAGCAGACCGCGATTTTCAGCAAGCTCACATCTTCTCTGGCGCTCGTATACCAAGCAGAAATAGCCCGTTCTTGAGGGTCTGCCGGACCGCAGCGGCAATGGTAGCTTTGTAGGGCGCCTCTGTATCCTTTGGATCAGCGATGCGTTCATTCGCGTAGAACGTGTTGAATGCTCCGGCAAGCTCGGTGAGGAAATTCGCCACCTTGTGCGGGGCACGCTCATTTTGCGCTTCCTCAACTACCTCAGGGAACCGGTAGACGAGCCGTTCGAGCAGGTACGGCTCACTCGGCGCGGCCGCTCCCGGCTTGACGCCAACAGCTGCCGCCTTCTCGAGTACGCTCACCAGCCGAGCGTGGGTGTACATGAGATACGGTCCTGAATCGCCTTCGAAGGAGAGCGCCTGCTCTGCGTCGAATACCGTATCCTGACCGATGCTGCTTTTTAGAATGGCGTACTTGATGGCTCCGATGGCCACATCATTCGCGAGCTCTTCGTCGATCGTCTCGGTCGTCTCGCGCATCTTGGCGCGCGCCGCAGCGGCCACCTCTTCGATGAAGTCGAGTGCTGCGATGACATCGCCGGTGCGCGACGACATCTTGCCGCTCTTGAGACGGACCATGCCGTGGCCGACGTGCTCGGTCTTTGCAGCGAGTTCCGGATACACTTTTCCCATCGCAGTGAGGAGCACTTTGAAATACTCGTTGATCTCGCGTCCGGTGGAGATAATGGAATGATGGTAACCGCCGAGGCGTTCATCCTTGAGCTTGGCGAGCGCGAGTTCTTTTGCTTCGTAAGTTGGAAGGCCTTCTTTATTCAGGAAGACGCGGGTATGAAGTCCGTATTCCTCCCCTTTGAACACGCGCGCGCCGTCGCTCTCTGGAAATATGTCCGGGTTTGCCAGCACGAGATCCCGCCCGAGTGGTCCCGCTTCACTCTCGAAGAAGTAGGCATCGAACTTGGTGCCGAGGAGCGCGTAGATGGTCTCGAAGTATGCAAGCGATACCGCCCGGCCCTTGTCGTAGCGGGCGTTCACGGTTTCATCACTCCGTTCATAGACCTGCTTATTGAGCGTGCGTATCTCCAACTGGGCGACCTCATCCTCTTTATATGCCGCCGCGCCTGTCGCGTACGCAGCCCCCAGGTCGCGGGGGGTGAACTCACTTTCTGCGGTCATGCCGAGTTCCTGCATGCCCCAGAGCGCACAGGCGACGTGGAGGCCGACGTCCCCCTGGTAGTTCACCCGCTTCACATCAGCGCCCGCGAACATGAGCAGTCGTGAGATCGATTCGCCGACGGCGTTCGTGAACAGGTGTCCGATGTGAAATTCCTTGAACGGATTCGGATCGGTGTATTCGACCACGATCCGTTGACCGGCTAGTTTGTTGTGATGCCCCCAACTCTCCGTCCGTGCGCGAGCGACCTCGGCAGCAAGAAACTCGCGCACGAGATGGAAGTTCAAGAAGCCAGGACCCGCTACTTCGATGCGGTCCACGTGCTCCACCTTGCCTCGCATCAGTTCCATCAACTCTTCCGCGACCGCCCGTGGAGATCGGCCGAGTGTCTTGGCTGCCACAAGTGCAGCGTTCGAGGCGTAATCGCCGTGCGTGAGTTCGGCAGGATGTTCGACCACGAAAACGGTCTCGACCGCTCCAAGCTCCGCAAGCGCATTAGTGATGGCAGTTTTGATGACATCGTGCATAGGGCACACTATACCAAAGAAATCAAAAAACGCTCGCACGACGACGTCGTTCAAAATGCCTACTCGACCCGCGTCCTCAACGGCGCCTTCGGACTCTCATTGAGCGGGGCGATGGTGAAGGTCTCATGGCCGAGCACCTGACCGCGACCGGTCTCGACGGTGCAGCGCCAGGTGCCGGCGTGGTGGTTGGCGACCTGCGTGTAGCCGCGCCAACCCCCGGCCCCGCCGCCTTGTATCGGGTACCTGATGCGCGCATGTTCGACCCAATCGCCTTCGGCGTTCTTGTATTCCCACGTATGGTAAATGTCCGTGTTGAGCTTGGTCGGAGCGAATACGCTCGCGAAGCAGTACACATCGGTCGATGCTTTCGGGTAGAAGGTGAGATCAGACCTGACGAATGGACGCCACCACTGCGCTTCGTACCATGACAGCTGGTAACCGCCGTTCTCGAATTTCACCACGCTGTGATAGATGCCGAGTTCTTTCAGCGAGAGCGGTATCGGCGGAATGATGTTGAGGAAGTAGAGAAAATTGAACCCGATGAAAAGGCCGCCGAGAACGAGCACGACGAGCCGGACCTGCAGCGCCATGAAGTTCGGAATGACACGGTAGAGGAGCTGGATGAACAGGTACATGATAAAGAGCGCAGTTAAGCCGCTACCGACGAATACCCACGCGCCCATGTGTCCAGTGATCACCGGTATGATCAAGACCACGTACGACATGAGCCCAACGAACAAAATGGCGAGGTTGTAGATGAGCCGACTCGCGCGGTCTTTGATGGTCTCGTTGCCATAGATAGCCGCTATGATGACGATGAGGAATGGCCAGCTCTCCAGCCAAGCGCCCGAACGGCCGTAGAAAATGAGCATGCCTGAGAGAAGACCGCCGAAGGCGAATTGAACCAGGAACGGTAAGTAGGCTCGGCCGTAGCCGGCAACGCGCTCGGGCAGCTTCCCCGCTACGCTGGCGTAAAGCAGAAGAATGGAGATCATCGACAACACCACGTACGAAGCAAGGACGAGGTTATCGAAGAGTTGGTCTACCCGGTTCAGGGTGATGTTGTCGAGAATGAATCCGAAGACGAACGCAAAGGACAGCCAGTGGCGCTTGATGGCCGCTAACTGGCTGCGACGCTCCTTTCGCTCAACGCCGTCGGTAATGAACTCACTCATACGCACCATTGTACACAATCGTGGGAGCACAAAAAAAGACCGTGCTTGCGCACGGTCAGTTGCTTCGGCCCCGCTACAGGAAATAACGGGACGACCCAACAGGAACCTTTCCTATGTTGATTTGAACGAAGCGATCACCGTATGACGAGCTATCCGCCACCACGTCCGCTCCAGAGGGATTGATACACGAGTGGATGTAAAAAAGCAAGAAAAAAGCGCCCAGACGATGTCTGGGCGCGAAGTAAGAACGAGGGACAGTGAGATGAAGACAAGCAGTCTCCTGGCTCGCCTTCGCACCCAGTATAGCACGAAATACGCTGAAGCTTTAATGAAAAAAGCTGCCCCGAGGGGCAGCCAGGTTCCGAGGCAATTGGCGCTAACACGACACCATCGGCCCTCCTTTCTATTTGCAAATCGATATCGTATCGATGCTTCTATGCCTGACAACATAGCAAACCAGGCAAAAAAGAAAAGGGGCCGCACGTTTGAATGGTGCGGCCCAAGTCAGGGAGGAAGAGCCCGAAAGCTCTCACGTGTATAGTGCCACTGTTTTCTGAAGAATGCAAATGAGGCTGCGAGCGTAGCTCGCAGCCTCAGAAACTATATACAATCAACTCGGTTTGACTAACTCCATTTTCTCACGCTCTAGAACTAACGCAAGTGAAGGGTGGGATAATGACCTATATCACTCGTGTTCAGTGAGGCCACACCAAGAACAGGGTTCGCCGCAACCGAACTCGGTCCCACTCCGTTCGCAAGCTTGTTCCTTGGGCTTACGACAGCGGACTACCAGGGTACCACATACCGGGCGTACGGGGTGGCCTTTCGGGGCGCGGTCGTTGCGGCGGGGCTGAATCAAAGGGCATCGTCTCTCCTCGTTTTTGATCTCGCGTCACGGTACAGCATGCTTGCAGGATTTGCAAAACGAGCGGTGCCGGGCAAAGGCGGGCCCCCCGGGGGTTCAACTAATCGGGATAAGGATTTTTGGGGCCCCGGCCACCGCCCGCCACCGCTCGTTTTCAATTAATCTCTATACGAATGTTTCCGGCACCGGAAACGCCTCGCAGAGCGTCTGCACTTCTTCCCGTAGCGAAGCTTTAGTGTCAGCGTCGTCCTTCGCGCGCATGGTCTCGATCATGATCTCTGCAAGACGCGTCGCTTCCCTCTCCATCATCTGGCGGGTCGTCATGGCTGGCGTTCCGAAGCGAATACCCGATGGATCAAGTGCGGTACGCGTATCACCGGCGATCATGTTCTTATTGAGCGTGATACCTACCTCGTCGAGGACCGTTTCTGCCTCTTGACCGGTGATACCGAGTGAACCGTATACGTCGGCCAAAAGCAGGTGATTGTCGGTGCCACCACACAAGAGTCGCACTCCTTCCCGTTTGAAGACCGCTTCCATGGCTTTGGCGTTCTTGAGTATCTGCTCTGCGTAGGTACGGAAGGCTGGCGTCTGGGCTTCGCCGAAAGCAACGGCTTTGGCAGCAATGATGTGCATGTGCGGACCGCCCTGCATGCCTGGGAACACCGCCTTGTTGATACGCTTCGCGATGTCTTCATCCTCGCGCACGAGGATCATGCCGCCGCGCGGGCCGCGCAGCGTCTTGTGGGTTGTGGTCGTGATGACATCAAAACCGTCATCGAACGGATTGCGTGCCACGCCAGCTGCGATGAGCCCTGCGATGTGCGCCATGTCGGCAACGGTGTACGCGCCGACTTCCTTAGCTATCTCGACGAATTTCTTGTAGTCGAGCTCGCGGCTGTATGCGGAGAAACCAGCGAGGATCACTTTTGGCTTTTCTTTTAGGGCGACCGCACGCAGCTCGTCATAGTCGATCTCGCCGGTATCGACATCCTTCATCTTGTAGCGAACAAAGTTGAAGACCTTGTTGATGGCAGTGGTCGGGTGTCCATGCGTGAGATGGCCGCCGTGAGAAAGATCCATACCGAGGACAGTATCGCCTGGTTCCATGAGCGCAAAGTACATCGAGACGTTCGCAGCCGCGCCGCCGAGTGGTTGTACATTGGCATACTTGGCTTTGAAGAGTGCCTTGGCTCGGTCGATAGCGATGGTCTCCATCGCATCGGTGAACTGCTGGCCGCCGTAGTAGCGCTTGCCAGGGTAACCTTCCGAGTATTTATTGGTGAATACTGAGCCGTTGGCTTCGAGCACGGCCCTCGAGACATAGTTCTCTGATGGTATCAGTTCGATACCGCGACGCTCACGCTCCTCTTCGCCGATAAGAGTTGCGTAGAGGTCAGGATCCTGGGCTTTTATGAATTCGTAGTGTTGTGACATAGTGAAAAGACATTGTACTGAATAAGGGTCAGAATGTCTTTTCGCTAGATCATGGTAGGAAGTTGTTAGTGATTCTCAATGAATACCGCTCTCTTCTGAAGCTCCTGGTGCGCCGCGGCGACCCTTGAGTTTGTCGACATTCATCTCGGCGACCGTAGCGAGGTCGTACTGTATCTCGCTTGCGATAGCAGCCACGTACCAGAGGACGTCACCGATATCGAGTGCGAGCGCATCCTTCTCTTCTCGAGAGAGGTCGGTCGGGACCGACTTTCCGAAGTCGCGCATAAGCCGCTTCACTCGCCCGCTCACCTCCCCTGACTCGTCGATAAGGCCGAGTACGGGGTACACGTGGTTGTTACCCATGTTCGGGTAGTTCGCTGTCAGCCTCGCAGCGTCTTGGTATTCATTCAGGGTCATACGATACTAGTATAACAAGATTATGAAGACTGCACGCGTCACTTTTTCTCACTGAAACCGCCAATATTGGCTATCTCGGCCTTAAGTGATTGGTGCGACTCATAGTTAAGAAGGGTTATATCTGCCAGAGTGAAACCGTCTATATCAGTGATGTCAGGATTGAGTTTGACGGTCGGGAATGGCAACGGCTCTCTTCCTAGCTGTTCTTTTACCTGGTCAAAGTGGTTGCTGTATATGTGAACATCGCCGAAAGTGTGTACGAACTCGCCGGGAGGTATCTTGGTGACTTGTGACACCATGAGGAGAAGGAGCGCGTAACTTGCAATGTTAAAAGGAACGCCAAGGAAGAGATCGGCAGAGCGTTGGTAGAGACCGAGATTGAGTTTTCCGTTGGCGACCTGGAACTGGAACATGGTGTGACAGAACGGCGGCACGTGAGACTTCTGACCTTCAGACGCCATCTCGTAAATGAAGTCTGGATTCCAAGCAGAGACCACGTACGATTTTCGGTCTGGCTTCTTTTTAAGTCCATCGATGACCCACTTCAACTGGTCTATCTCGCGACCATCTTTCGCTGGCCAACGGCGCCACATGCGGCCATAGATAGTTATAAGGTCGCCCCACTTCAGTACAAATGGGTCGTCGGCAGGCAACTCGGTGAGCTTAGCTATGAACGCTTCTTGGTCCATGTCCTCATCGGGAGCATTGTCCACGGCCCACATGTGATACATCTTCCAAGCCCACTCATCCCAGATGTGATTATTGACGTCGAGCAGCGGCTTGATATTGGAGCTGCCGGAGAGAAACCAGAGAAGCTCGGTCGTTATTCCCCGCCAGAAGGTCTTTTTTGTCGTAAGCAATGGAAACCCATCAGCAAGATCGAAGCGAATTTGGCGACCGAAGGCAGAGCGGATGAACGGCGGCTCTTCCCCGCGCTTTTTGTACTCTTCGAGAATAACGTCGTTGAAAAAGAGCTCCTTGTCGGCGCCATTCTTTAAAATATCTTCCATCAGGTCCAAGTATTGGTACTCAGGATGTCGTTTTTCCATGTTACTTCTTTTTCTTGGTTGCTAATTTCTTGCGCGACAAGGGACCCGTCTTCGGCGGCACGTAGCCGACGAAGTTATTGGTGCTATATCTGC
>CAYTYF010000030.1:0-12143 GCA_964442205.1 uncultured Candidatus Saccharibacteria bacterium
CACTCCCCCGGACTGTCTCAGCCCCAATACTCAGGACCAAAACCTGATGTCCTACCATTAGACGACCGGGCAATAAACTTCATTATATCTGCTGGGTTCGAGCAAGCTCGATCCTTACAGGATCAGTACAGGTTGTCGCTATTTTTCCAAAATAGCTGGCAACCTCCTTCGACACTCCCCCGGACTGTCTCAGCCCCAATACTCAGGACCAAAACCTGATGTCCTACCATTAGACGACCGGGCAATAAACTTCATTATATCTGCTGGGTTCGAGCAAGCTCGATCCTTACAGGATCAGTACAGGTTGTCGCTATTTTTCCAAAATAGCTGGCAACCTCCTTCGACACTCCCCCGGACTGTCTCAGCCCCAATACTCAGGACCAAAACCTGATGTCCTACTGTCGAGTGAGCGAGAGTCGTGGGAGAGCTTGCTCTCACATGACCGAGCGAACGATGACAGGAAGCGGGGTATGCCGGAGAGGTCAGCGGAGGCGCACCCCGCTTTCCATAGACAAACCCCAATGCGCACAAAGATACCATACCAGCAGGGTTTTTTCAGCTTGCTGGACTTTTCTAGCCTTTGGCTATAAGGTTCCCTTAGTTTCAGCAAGCGAGGTGATGCCGTGCAAACTGTGAAGTTTCCACCCAATCGGATCATTCTTGATGCGGAAGGAGCGGTCGTCGAGTCAGAGACCTGGGTGCTCTGGAACGGTGAGCCGTGGCTGACCATCCACATCAAACGGGTTCCAACCGGGGCATTCAGGTCCCACATCAGCGACCCGGGTGGTGGCGGACAACGGGTCGGGACACTCGAGGAAGCACTCGAGGGGCTACATCCGGACGTCAGCGCTCAGTACATCACGCTCTTCGGCCTCAACAACCCCACCGAGGCAGACCTGGCAGCGGTCGGGTTCGAGAAGTACGAGATACAACACTACGTCACACAATAAGTAGCACGAAGGCCGGACATCGGAGATGTCCGGCCTCGATTTGTATACCTGTCAAAGAAATAACATGCTAGAGTGTGGTCAGAAGTAACTGCTTGGAGGTGACTGATGAGCTACGAAAGTGCCCTCTTCAGAACTCGAAAAGCTGCTGCTGCCGTAACGGGCCCACACTATCGGACCAGTGACATCGATGTGAACGCCGAGATACTCAAGCCGGGCGACCGTATCGAGATCCGTGCCAATGGGCAGCAGGCGGTTGTCAAAGAGATGGACCAATATGGCTGGGTCCTCGAAGGACATAGGGGATGGTTCCCCGCCAAAGCACTGAAGAAGCTCCCGTGAGATACCTCGGGAGCTTTTCTATTTTTTATAAAACTATTTCTTCTTGGTGCTCGCTGCTTTCACAAAGGCTGTGAAGATGGGGTGCGGCGCGAGCGGGCGAGCCTGGAGCTCGGGGTGGAACTGGACACCGATGAAGAATGGGTGGACGTCCTTCGGAAGTTCCATGATCTCCATAAGGCGGCCGTCTGGCGAAGTACCAGAGAAATGAATACCTCCGCCCGCGAGCTCGGGAATGTATTCCGGATTGACTTCGTAGCGGTGTCGGTGCCGCTCCGAAACGCACCAGTACGAGGTATCTGCCTTCGAGTTCTGCATTTCACCTACTTTGGCTTTTTTGTATGCATCAAAGGCAATACTGCCCTTGTCGAGAATAGCAGGGTACTGGCCGAGGCGCATGCTGCCGCCCATGTCGCCCTTGGCTATCTTCTCCTTCTGCTCTGGCATCACGTCTACCACCAAGTGGGCAGCCTTAGGGTCTATCTCAGCGGTCGAGGCGCCTTTGAGCTTGAGCACGTTCTGCGCGTACTCGAGGACAGCGAGCTGCATGCCGTAGCAGATGCCAAAGTACGGTATCTTCTGTTTGCGCACGTACTCGATGACCTTGAGCTTGCCAGCGATACCAGTGGTGCCAAAGCCGCCTGGCACCAAGACGCCGTCGAACTTCTTGAGGTCGGTGAGCGGCTTGCCTTTCTCGAAGTCTACCGAGGACAGGTAGCTGATCTCTGGTTTGAGGCCGAGGTGGTACGCAGAGTACTTGATCGCTTCGAGAACAGAGATGTACACGTCGGAAAGGACAAAGTCGCCTGAGCTGAAGTACTTCCCTACCACTGCTATCTTCACTGTCTTCTTGCCGTTCTTCGACTTTGCTACAAAGCGCTTCCACTCAGCGAGATCTGAGGTTGGGTTGCATGGAAGATCCAAAAGCTCGCAGAGGCGGTCTGAGAGGTGGTCCTTTTCGAAATTGAGCGGGATGTCGTAGATGCTCTCGAGGTCGGGAGCGGCGATGACGAACTCAGGGCGCACGTTGCAGAAGGTAGCTATCTTCGCCTTTCGCTTCTGGTCGACAGGGACCGGTGCGCGCGCGATGATGATGTCCGCAAACACACCAGCGCTGTTGAGCATACGCACTGCGGTCTGGGTCGGCTTGGTCTTCATCTCGCCGATGGTGTGCGGTACAGGGAGGTACGAGACCATCACTACCGCCACCTGCTCGGGCACTTCGCTCTTCATCATACGAATAGCTTCGAGGAAGAGGACGTTCTGGTACTCACCCACTGTGCCTCCTACCTCGGTGAGGATCACATCGGCATCAGCGAGCTCACCGGCGCGCTTGATGCGGGCGATGACCTCGAGCGGAATGTCTGGCACCACTTCCACGTTGCGTCCGCCGTACTCTAAGGCACGCTCTTTCTCGATGACGGACTTGTATACGCTGCCGGTGGTCATGTAGTTCACGGAGGGCAGATCGGTGTTGAGGAAACGCTCGTAGTTGCCCATGTCCTGATCGGTCTCGAGACCGTCCTTGAGTACGAACACTTCCCCGTGCTCGGTCGGGTTCATGGTGCCCGCGTCGACGTTGATGTACGGGTCGATCTTGAGTGCGGTCACGGAGAGGCCGCGGGCTTGGAGGATCTTGGCGATAGAGGAGGACGTGATGCCCTTGCCGACGCCGCTCATGACGCCGCCGACGACGAAAATGTATTTTCTTTCTTTAGTAGTGGTGCGTGCTGACTTTGGTTTCTTGACGGCCATTTGTTGCCTACATTATACCCGTAAATACCGCGCTACCGCGAGGGTCGAAGAGATGACGCCGAGCACCACGCCCGAGCCAACCACGACCATGAAAATGTATGAGAAATCAGAAATGAAGTGCTCGTAGATGTTGAACTGGAAGAATTCTTCAGTGCGCGGCCCTACCGAGAGCACTATCGGGTACAGGAGAAGCAGCGCCAGTACGCCTGCCACGAGGCCGTACATGACGCCCTGGAGCATGAACGGACCGCGGATGTACATGTTGCTAGCACCAACGAGACGCATAACTGAGATCTCGTCGCGGCTCGTGTATATAGCAAGACGGATGGTGTTGAAGGTGATGAGGACCGAGGCGAGCACCAACACGATCATGGCACCAAAGGAGAATCGTTCAACCGCAAAGATGATGGAAGAAAGCCTATCGATGGCAGCTTTATTGCGCAGGAAGTTCACCTCTTCTATGAGCGGCTCTTGCGGATTTTCAGCTGCCTTCTGTTCGCGCAGGAAAGTGTCGATACCCTCGTACTGCGAGGTTTCCTTGGCGCGGATAGAGAGCGAGGCGCCGAGCGGGTTGTCACCGAGCTCCTCGAGGCCGCGCATGATGGTCTCGTCGTCCTGGTAGCGCTCTGAGAACTGCTGCAGCGCCATCTCGCGCGAGGTGTACGTGACCTCCTCTACTTCAGGCAAGCCTTCAAGGAGGGCCTGGATGCGGAATATCTCTTGCTCGGGAGCGGTCGTCACGAAGTAGACATTGATGTCCACCTTGTTCTGGATGTTCTCAAGCGAAACGCCGAGGAGCTTGTCGATGAGGAGCGAGGAGCCGACCACGAAGAGTGCGACGGTCATCACGAAGATGGCGGCCGCCGATACAAAGGCGCTCCGCCAGAACCCCACAAAACCTGCTTTAAGTATGCGCTTGAACGCTGTCCACATATTTGCTGATTGTACCACGTACGGTTAGCTCCCCTGTTTATAAGACGTACCTGCCTTCAGAGTCGTCGCGCACGATACGGCCTTCGTCCATCGTGATGACCCGGCGGCCGAGCTCGTCGATAACGCCCTTGTTGTGCGTGGTCATGATGACCGTAGTGCCGAGATCGTTGATCTTCTTCAGAATTTGCACTACCTCGTAGGTAGCGATCGGATCGAGATTGCCGGTCGGCTCATCGGCGATGATGATGTCCGGCTGGTTCACGATGGCGCGAGCGATGGCAACGCGCTGCTTTTCTCCACCTGAAAGTTCACCAGGGAAATTCCAGGATTTGTCGTCGAGATCGACGAGAGCGAGCGCCTGCGGCACATTCTCTTCTATCTCCTCGTCGGAGCGGCCATTGGCCTCCATCGCAAAGGCAATGTTCTCGAAAGCGGTCTTGTTAGGCAGGAGCTTGAAGTCCTGGAAGACAGTGCCGATCTTGCGTCGGTACTTAGGCAGCATCGTCTTTGGGATCTGGTGGACATCGAGTGACTCGAAGAACACCTGCCCTGAGGAGGGCCTATCTTCGGCGATGAGCATCTTGAGAAGGGTGGTCTTGCCCGCTCCCGAGTGCCCCACAATGGAGACGAATTCTTTCGGAGCGATCTGGAAGGTGATGTCTTCGAGGGCGATGGAGTTGTTAGCGTAGAGCTTGCTGACTTTGTCGAAATAGATCATAAGCGAACTTGTCTATTCTACTGGATTTGCAGCCTATGTACCAGCTTTACGTTGGTACATAGGCTGCATTGTAAAATGGGTGCGCGGAGGCGCACTCCTTACCAGGAAGCAGTGCCTGGTTCGCCAAGTGACACCTGCTTTCGGGATTTGCGGCCCACGTACCAGCTTTTTGTTGTACATGCGGCATTTTTGCTTCTACCCAGCCTCAGTATTCTCGTGATAAGCGTCGATGAACATTTGAATGTCGCCATTCAGCACCTTATCTACCTGGCTCGTCTCGGTGCCATTGCGGTGGTCCTTCACGAGCTGGTACGGGTGGAGCACGTACGAGCGTATCTGGCTGCCCCACTCTATCTTGACCGTCTTCTCTACCGACAACCCCTGAAGCTCACGCGCGCGTTGCGCTTCAAGGAAAGCGAATACTTTGCCGGCGAGGAGGGCGAGACCTTTCTCGCGATTCTGCTGCTGGCTACGCTCTGAGGATACGTTCACAGAAAGATTGGTTGGCTTGTGGACGATGCGCACTGCGGTCTCGCGCTTGTTCACATTCTGCCCGCCGGCGCCGCCTGAGCGGGCGAAGGACACCTCAAGCTCTTCTTCTTTAAGTGTGTTCGCTTCTGCCGGCGGAACTTCGGGCGATACTTCCACTAGCGTGAAAGAGGTCTGGCGCTTGTCGTTGGCATTGAAAGGAGAGATGCGCACAAGGCGGTGTACACCCGACTCACCGCGAAGCATGCCGTACGCACCCTTCCCCACTATCTCGAGCGTGATGTTGCGGTAGCCGCCGTGGTCGTTGCGATTCTCGTCGATGGTAGCGACGCTCCAGCTGCGGCCTTCGGCGTACCGCTGGTACATCTCAACAAGGATACGAGCGAAGTCCTCGGCGTCATCGCCCCCAGCACCTGCCACCACGGTCATGATGGCGTTGAGACGGTCGTACTTCCCTTTGCCATCGGCGGTATCCTTGAGCTCTTGGAGCTCTTTGATCATGGCCTGCGCTTTTTGCGGCTCGTTCCAAAAGGTTGGCTCGAGCATGGCCGCTTCTATTTCGGCGATGCGCGCTTTGGGATCTTGCATAATGGCTGAGTATAGCAAAAAAGCTTCTCTTGCGTATTTACAAACTTGTGGCAGGATTGCCGCAGATACAGTTCTGGAGGTTTGAGGATGGACAAGAATCACCAACCGATTCACTTGAAGGACAGAGCACTTCGTCAACAATTGGCAGAGATGGGTGTCACGGTACCCACCTTTCGCAACGGACGCAACGGCACGTTCATCTGCGTTCAGACCGGAGTGAGGCTCAGGCAGAGCCAGCTCAACGGCTACCGCGCGCAGATGGTCAACAATCGGCCTGGGCGAAAGAAGGAACGAGTCAGACAGAACGTCGTCGCTCGCGTCGGCCGGGGTCAGTACTACGGCTTCGCCGTCTGGGACTGCCCGGAGTGCAACGAGATCAATACCGAACGGTGGGCCGGTCCCACTGACTGCGCTCGCTGCCATGCGCCGGTGAATGTCGCGCGCAACCCCGCGATCGTGATGGACAGGCGGGACTCGCCTGTCCTCAGTGTGGTGGAGGCAACGAACAATGGAGGTGTATTTCTCACCGCGCTCTGCCCGCACTGCGGGGAAACGCAGCGCTGGTACCAGCTTCCGGAAGGACCCGACACTTGCCGCTGCGGACACTCCTTCTTGGTCAGGGAGCGTCCGACCAAGTCGCGTCAACCTGCGGAGGACCGTGGATTGTCCTTGTATGGATTACCTTCAGCAGCAGAATGAACGAACGCGCGCCGATAGGCGCGCGTTTTCTATTTTAGGCGGTCAAAGGTACCACATTGATGATAGGTTCCACTGGGATCAGATCTACTACGAACGGAATACCTGCATCGTCCTTGCTGTCGACCAGCATACGGAGGTGGCTCTCGCATTTTTCTTTGAGGACAGTTACGATCTCTGGACTGGGGGTCGACTCGGAGTGATAGGGTCCTTTGATAATGAACTTCCGACCTTCCTCGAGCGACCATAATTGCTGGCCGATAGAGAAAGCAACTAAACGTTTTCCCTCGAACACAGCAGCTAGCACGATGTACGGACTAAAGAAAAGTTCTCGGACCACCCGGTCGCGCTCGCCTTCCCGCAGTGTTTGGTATCGACTGAGAATAGACAGGACCCCCACTCGACACAGTGAATAGTCGGCATAACGAAGACAACGTACACTACTCAAGACAAAGACCTCCCATTTGGATCCCTACCTACACTAGCGCATCCGTTACTGGATGCAAATCTGAGCCATCTCGGAGGATTGGTCACGAGTTACTAATTATTTTGGTCCAGGTATTCCCAAAATAATAAGTACTCTCGACCCCGTCTCACTCGTTCGCAAGCTCACATCGTTCCGACCTTCAATCCTGTCGGGAGTGCCATTGGGCACTCCCTGAGATGGCTCAAATGAAAAAGGCCCTAACGGGCGAAATTTCATTTGAGCCATCTCCCAGGATTGAACTGGGGACCTCCGCCTTACCATGGCGGCGCTCTACCGACTGAGCTAAGATGGCGATTTAAGTCCGGTTATGCTACCAGACTTAACAAAAAATACAACGCTACTGACGGTAGGTTGCAAGGATGGTCTCGAGCTGTTCTATCTCGTCTAGATACCCTTTGCGCTCCTCTTCCCAGACAGCTGGATCGATCTCTCGAGCTGTTGCCATCGCTGTTCGGATGTCTTTGATCATCCCATTGAGCCCAGCGAGCCTCAATTCTGCCAAACGTACCGCCTTGTCTATCTCATTGTTGTCCAGATGGGTCTGTATCTCTTCGACTGATATGTCTCCCCATAGCTCGGGCGATGGTATTTCAGGTTTCATAGCGCACAGTATATAACATCGTAATTGAATCCCACCCCCGTTTATACTAAGATAGCCGTCACGCCATCTTAGCTCAGTCGGTAGAGCGTAGCATTCGTAACGCTAAGGTCCGGAGTTCGATCCTCCGAGATGGCTCCAACTCAATTTCTTAATTTAGAGCCACTTTCCGCGCTTCAGCTCTTCCCTTTCAACCTCGTCCTCTTCCATGCCGAAGTGATGCGCTATCTCATGCCAGACAGTGTTAGAGACGCATTCAGCGATATCTTTTGGGTCGGTATACGCAGCAAGTATCGGCAGTTTGAAGATGGTTATCTTGTCGGGAAGCGCGAGATGATCGTCGACACTGCGCTCGATGAGCGGTATGCCTTCGTAGAGACCAAAGAGCGTATCCTCGGGTTCCAAGCCATTTTCTGCACGTTGCAAAGCCGAAGGTTCGTCAGCGATGACGACCGCGACATTCTTGAGCTTTGTTTGCACTTCGGGCTTAAGCGCATCAAGCCCGGCTTCTACCAGCTTGATGAATTCCTCGTCAGTCATAGAGACGAACTGAACCCTTTTCTGCTATCGCGTATGCGATGACCGCTATCGCTGCTCCACTCCAGTTGAAGATGAGGTCGAGCATGGCATTTTCGTAGCCGCCGACACCGTTCCTTTCGACAGTGACAGCGATAAGGAATTCCATGATCTCATTGAGGCCGCTGATACCGAGGGAGATGAGTGCAGCTGCAAGTGCCACCAAGAAGGTTTGGCCAGTGACACGGAGCGGTACACGGAGTGTGTGGTAGCTCATGAGCGCGACAAGAGCGTACAAATACCCATGAACGACCTGGTCGTACTTGAGGATGAAGAAGTCGCCGCCGTTGTCGAGGAATGGGTAGATGCGGTAGGCGAAGAGGACTCCGTCGACGGTCTGCACGGCACCGCCTGCCACATGCATAAGACCCCAGAAGGAGAGAAGCCACAGCATCCAGACCGGAAATTTAGTACGGTTAACCGTACTAAATACACCAATAAAAATAGCTACGATAACTCCCACATAAATGACGAACTCGAGGTTGAGGTCGCGAGCAAAGTAGAGTCCTCCGAGGGTGAGGTAAAGGGCTGAGAATCCGATGACGTACCAATGGCTTCGGGTGAGCATACATGAAGTATACCATTGCAAAATCGCCTCAAAATGGCTATACTCGTGCCACTCGCAAGAGTATGCAAGGGTGAATCCATCTTTTAACTAAGGGCGGAGTCACTTGCGGGCGGTAAGGAAATCTTGCCCCCGCTGCGTTCGGAAGAAATGTATGCAAGCATCCACTTCGTTCCTCACTTGCGGGCGTAGCTCAGTTGGTTAGAGCGCCGCCCTGTCACGGCGGAGGCCGAGGGTTCAAATCCCTTCGCTCGCGCAGTATGAAAATGGCTCAACTTTTGTTGGGCCTTTTTCGTACCAGCGTAAGGGATTTGAAGACCTTTTGAGACAGATTCGACCACGAGGAGAATATGTCCAAAAGGTGTACTGAAACTGTAAGTTTCAAATCCCTTCGCTCGCGCAAAAATATGAAAAAACTCCCTCAAGGGAGTTTTTTCATATGCACTAATTCCACCGATAGAAACCCCTTAAGGTAAGTACGAGAGTGATCGCGTTTGCTAGCAAAAAACCGTACTGCCCAGCCATAATGGCGACCGTAGCCGCTAGTACTACCGAGAAGGCTGTTAACACAAAGCCAATGCGATTCTTTTCAGTGACTAGGTAGAGACCTACCAATCCAGTGATCGCACTGAACCAATCCAGGCCGTAGTAAGTAGTCAGAAATTCCATGGGATTATTGAGTGGATTAAATTTCGTTGGTCGGGTCGTCCCGCTTTTTCTAAGCTCGTTTCACTCGCTAAGAACGCTGGACGCGGCTCGCGGTTCGATCCCTCACGTATGCGCAACTATGCGCATACTCCATCGACAGTCGAAACTGCCCTTTCGGGCAGTTTCTTGGTGTCGATGGGAGGGATCGAACCTCCGACCTTGGGCTTATGAGTCCCACGCTCTAACCGGCTGAGCTACATCGACAAGTGAGGAACAGAATAGCAGAGCTTGCTCGGATATTCTAGTTCCGAATGCGGTCGATGCAAGCTTTGCTTACATCGACATTAAGGTCGAAGAAGATTACTACAACTCGACCATTCTTTCAACGCGTGGCAAGGATACGCTCGGCGTTCGTGATGTCCTCAGGGTAACCAATCGGTATCCAGAGCGATTCTTCCACAATAGCCACTGGATACTCCCGCGCGTACCGCTCGAGCACATCGGTGAGATAGTATTCGCCATTGGTCATCTGGGTAGGCTCAAATTCGAAGATGTGCTCATCGAGCACCATGACGCCGGTCGACGCCAAGTTCGATGGCGGGTGTTCAGGCTTCTCTATCATTTCTGCTAAAGTGCCGTCTGGGTTGCGTACGATGATGCCGAACTTATGGGGCTCGTTGGTCGTCATCGCGAGCATTGAGCGACTGTACGAAGCAGCGCGCGCAATGTCGGACTTGCCGTGGATGTCGTCTGCGAACATAAAGAGGAAACGTCCCTTGAGGTGGTCTTTGCAGAGCCAGAGCGCCATTGCGGTACCGTTCTGCTCTTCCTGATGCACGTAGGTGACCTTGCGTCCGAAGTACTCAGTACCGCAGTGTTCGCGAATCTTCTCTTCAAGGTACCCGGTAACGAGAATGAGTTCATCGACAGAACTTGGTAGCGCTTCGACGATGTGATCAAGGAGGGGTTTCCCTGCAACTGGTACGAGTGGCTTTGGTAAGTTGTCAGTTAAAGGTCGGAGTCGTGTACCTTTCCCTGCTGCTAGAATGACGCATTGCATGATTTCTGGATTATATACTGATAGATTCTATCGCGCCAAGCACTTGACGTCTCGCCCGAGTACCACGCCGAACCTTTACACGAAGCGTGCCCATGTGACTAGAACTATTTGAGTATTTCTTCTGACTACTGACTTTTATTAGACTAACCTTTGTGAAATTACTGAGTGGCACTTTTGTGAGCTGTGACCAGAATTTTTCAACAGCAGAAACTCTTGATTTGTGAGCCTCATTGATACTCACTCGTAATGTCAGATTCTCTCTCGTCACTCCAAACACCACCTCAAGCCATTTGATATAAAATTTGACCATTTGTGGATCACTGTTAGTGAAACCGAATTCTTGACTGCCTCGCTTGTAGCCTTCACCCCAGTAAAGTCCGAGCCCGAGACAGTAGATATCACGCTCAGTTAACCTGCCAAGTTGCTTGCGGCCAACTCCTTTATCTGTTGAAATATCTTTTTGCCGTTTCTCACGCAATGATTCCGTGTATTCAAGAAGCGCGGCAGTACTCTTTGTTGCGCTTCGAGAAACTATAGCCTGCATAGCTGCTTGAGTCAGGCGAACATCTTTGCACCAGTGACTAACTGTACTTTTGCTAACCGCTAACTTTAGAGCAATGTCGCTGATGCTTGTACCAATCTTTCTAAGGTGTAGTGCTTGTTCCCTCTCTTTGAACTTCGCCATAAAATACGTTTATAAGGTAATAATACCATATATGTTGGACAGATTATGACGATGGTGTATACTTTTGCCACTGTTGAGTATAGCGGGGTAGAGGAGAGGTACCTCGGGAGGCTCAAGAGGGCTCATAGGGTAGAAATGCTTTATGGAACACTTGCCAAATTCGGTGAAACCTTCGCCTTTAAGGCATGGCAATACCGAGCCAAGCCAAACAGTAGTTTGGAAGGTGTAGAGACTAGATGGTAAGCATCTTCGTTGCAGCATCTGCAAACAGATGAAGGTATAGTCCAGACCACAAATGCCATTGTGTGGCAGCAACGAAAGTTGTAGCGGTACGCATAACCTCCAGACCCCGGTTCGATTCCGGGCCCCGCAACAAGAAAACTAAAAGTCCGACCTTGCGTCGGGCTGTTAGTTTGTTCTGATTGTGCGGGCCCGGCATCGAACCGAGAAAAGGATCGGGAAAACTGGTTTTCCCGTGGAGGAAGGCAGTGAGTGAGGTGACGAACGAACGTCGGAAAACCGTTGGTTTCCGAGGAGTTCGATAGCGAAACGTCCAGGCCCCGCAACACGAGAAGACACGCCAACAATGTTGGCGGGTCTTCGTATGTGTGCGAAGCCTCTACACCGCCCCTAATTCTTGAAATACACGCTGGTAGCGAAGTACCGTTTCGCGGGCGACCTTGTTCGTGAGGACGAAGTCTGCCCCTTCGTGCGCTATCTGGTTACGTATCTTGTGGGCATCCCAGGCATCTTGGATGGTCTTGAAGTTGTGGACCGAAGCGCTCTTAAGCTGGTCTCCTATCGAGTTGCCAGCGTAGCCTTTGTCATCGAGCACCTGACCAAGCATGATGTCAGCCTCAATGATGGCGAGTTTCCAGTCGTTCGGGTTAGTGGAGTCGACATGCGCGAGCACTTCCATCCAACGGGCATTCTTTGGCGTACCTTCGTGAAGCTCTTTCCATAGGGCATGAGCCTTATCCTGTCCGTCTTTGATAGCCTCGGCTATCTCGTTGTACCGCATGTACGAGTAGATGATGCCGAAAATGAATATTTATATGG
>CAYTYF010000031.1:0-5167 GCA_964442205.1 uncultured Candidatus Saccharibacteria bacterium
CTCGCTGCCATGAGCATTTTGCGTAGTGAGCTGCCGGCGCTTCGGTTGCGGTTCGTTTCTATAACTTCGCTCTCAGCGCTTGGTATAGGACACTCTTCGTGCCGCGTGCTCCGATATGATTTTGCCGACTACTTTACTGCAGATAGGCCAGTCATTATCAATTTCCATGGCTATCCGCAAACGATCAAGCAGGTACTTTTTGACTATGGCTGTACAGCAAGCCGATTCTCGATACACGGATACGAGGAGACTGGCTCTACAACGACTGCTTTCGATATGATGGTGCGCAATCGCGTCGACCGCTTCCATCTGGCTATCGAAGGTTTCGCTCGAGCAGCCGATCTTGGCGTTATCAATGAACGAGAAGCAGAACGCTTAACAGCAGTGTACCGCCAACGCTTGCTAGAGCATCGTGCCTATGCTGTAGAGCATGGTGACGATCCGGCAGACATCACAAACTGGATATGGCAATCACGCTCGTCATAAATCCCGGCAGTTCATCAAAGAAGTATGCCCTCTACGACGATGAGCGGCTATTGCTTTCAGCACGTTTCGAACAGAGCGGTGGGGGTTTCGAGCGATGCGTTGAACTCGATGGTGAACGCCAAATCTGTGAGCCAATAGATGCTCCATCCTACGGCGACGCTCTTGGTCATGTTCTTTCATGTATTGGATCACGTAACTTGCCTGGTCCAGAATGTGTGGGTATACGTATTGTTGCACCTGGGAGATTCTTTGCACGGCATGCGCACATCGACGAGCAGTACGTAGAGTTGCTCAGAGGATGCGCCTCTAGAGCGCCGGCCCATATCCCGGGCGCACTGACCGAGATCGAGAGTGTATGCGGACATTTACCTGATCTTCCAAAGATCGCAATCTCCGATAGTGCTTTCCATACTTCGATGCCGCAGTATGCACGTCAGTTCAGTATCGGTGAGGATGATGCTGCTCGACTTGATCTCGAGCGCTTTGGTTACCATGGGTTATCTGTCGCTTCGGTTGTAAGAAAAGTTGCCAAAGCTTCCGGAAGCATGCCGCAGCGCACAATAGTGTGTCATGTCGGCAGCGGGGTGAGCGTGACTGCATTGAAGAATGGTATGTCCATAGATACAACCATGGGATACGCACCTGGCGGTGGACTTATTATGAGTGGTCGTGCTGGCGACCTTGATGCGGCGGCACTACTTGCCATTATCGAAAGTGACGGATTGACTCCTGCTGCGGCGAGTGATTACATTCAACGGAAAGGAGGTTTTGTCGGATTTACAGGTATCGCTGATCTCCGGATAATACTCAAACGATATCGTGAGCACGACGAACGTGCCGGTGTTGCACTCGATGCTTTTTTGTATCGACTCACGCTTGCGGTTGGTGGTTATGCGACAGCACTTGGCGGTCTCGATGCATTGGTGCTCACAGCAACCGCTTTTGAACGTAACGCAGAACTGCGGAGCCTTTTTTTACAGCGACTTTCTATTTTCAATATCGAACTCGACGTTGAGTCAAATGAGCGCACGGTGTCTCATGACGCGCTCTTGACCTCGCCTGGATGTACACCTTCGGTTTGGCTGATCACAACAGATGAGATGGGTGAGATAGCAAGACTCACGAGGTCTATCCTTTGATAGGGCTCTTCTTCAGAGTGATTTTTTTGTGCAGGCTTCGCAGCGGCAGCCCTTGGGCTTGATGATGCGCGTGAAAAAATCCTTTCCGTAGTGATAGGTTATCTCTTCGCCGGGCTTGATGTTCCTCTTGGCGCGAATGTAGATACGGTCCTCGTCTTCGTCATGCTCAGCTTCTGCGTTTGGCTTGCAGGAGTGGTTGATATAGCGAGCGATATTTTCACGACCCTTGCCGTCAATGACAAGTTCATCGGTCACCACGAAGAGGTACTGGCCGCCTCGACGATTAGCTTCTTCCTCGCTGATCCGTTCGCCAGTGTACTCGATTATCTCCTCTCCTTTCTTAAGTTCAGCGAGAGCGAACAGACCGAGTCCGGCTGATGATCTTCGTACCGCCAATCGTTTCTTGGTGTCGGTCTTTTGCATGATGCGTCAGTATAGCAGGGCAAAACAAAAAAGCACGCTGTGGATCAGGGTGCTTTTTTCGGACATCACTCTACTCCGTCGAGGACTATGCTGAGGTCGGCCAGGTTCACTTTCCCGTCTGTGTTGAGGTCGTAGCGGAGGTCGCTGCCCAGAAGCTGCATCATCATGATGCTGACGTCTGACACATTCATTTTGCCGTCGCCATTGAGGTCAGGGTTCGGTTTCTCTGGAACGATCGTGAAGGTGCTATCGCTCACGTTGTCGGAAATGGTCTCAGCTTCCGTGGCCAGCCGTTCGACCGAGAATAGCGCATCAACTGGTTCTGCGATATCAGCGTCAGTACCGAAACCATTATGTTCAAGTATGCGTGCTTGCGAAAGGATGAGTCGCGCATCACCCTCTGATTCAGGCATGAATGAGATCTTGATGAGTGTGTCTTTGCCTGTGAAGCCGCCTTCGCGCGTGGTGCCGCCAGCAAAGTTGATGGTGCCATCCCCATTCTCGTACCACGGCTTCTCGACCCAGAGATCAGCGATAGAGGTGTTGTAGTCGATGCCGATGACGCGCAGCTTTGTCGGATCAAAGGAGATGAGGCCGCTGAACGCGTTCACTGGTACATCGCTCTTAACGACCAGGGTGACGAAGAGCGGCTGCCCGATGATGGTCACGCCCTCGCTCGGTTCAAGGCGCATCTCTGCCTCTGGTGAGATCCCCACGTTGATGACAGTGGCAAGGATGCCAACGATACCGAGTATAGCGGTACCGACCAGGAAACGTCCGAAGGTTATCGGAAACATACACATAGTATGCCATACCGTTAGGATGAAAAATGAAAAAGGCCCTGAAGGGCCTTTTTCTTTCGATCAGGTGTTAGTTGTTAATGAATTCGTACGGTGTGCGGAAGGTATGCTGCGGAGCTGGCAGGTAGGACTGTGCATTGACGAGTCCATCTGTCTCGCTTGAGAAGAATACCTCGTCGAGCGACACCCGATGGTGTCCAGCTGCGCTCGCGTCGACGGTTACCGTAAGTGTGAACTTCTCGGTCTGGCCTTCGCGAACAGTGAATACTCCTGGAGTGTTCTCGTCAGCTGTCGATGCGAGGACGCCAGACGCAGTCGTGGGTGCACCAGCTGTCGTATCGACCGAGAATCGGATGCCACCGGTTGTCGTGCTGGCACCCATTGATGCGGTGTCGGTGATGTAGAAGTCGCCTTCAATAGCTGCCACCTCGAACTCGATAGTGAAGCTGCCGGTAGTGTCATTGCTGCCCTGCGTGCTTGTCTTGAACTTGACGTTGTCCTGCGGCACGCTGATGCCGTCAGAGAGCAGGGTGTGCGCCTTGCCGACAGCGCTACCAGAGAAGAGGGTTACGTCATCAGCTCCGTCAGCTTCAGTGGCATTTCGTTCTGCTGAAGTGACTTGAGCTCGAATGGTCTCGCCGTTCTGGTAGGCTGAACGAGCCTTGAGGTCGACGATGACCTTTACGAGTACCTCGTCGTCCTCGTCGACGGTCACATCGCCATCGATATCGAATGCTACGCGGACGCTCGTCGGCGTGTAGCTGCCGCTGTCGAGTACTGACTCCTTGCGGAATGTCTTTCCATCGACGTTGAGTCGAACATCATTGACGACATCGCTGAAATTGGCAGTGCCGGTCTCAATGTTCACGAACAGCTTATCGAGGTCGAGGTCATTTTCTTTTGCCTGTATGGTGTACTCGAGAACAGTTACATTGCTCGTGCGACGGCTCTCGTCAACTACGATGTCGGTTCGTTCTGGATTGTTCGAGCTGAGTGAGAATGCGAGCTCTTCTCCCTCACCGCGCTCGACGATGCTGAATGCAACGCTGTCTCCTATGTCACCGGTCGTGGTGTCGTTGCTGGCCACATGGTCTTGATCGAAGTAGCGAATCTGCGGAATTGAGAGGTTCCAAGTAGCGTTCGTACCTGCACCGTCAACTCCGTCCTGTACGGTGATTGCGACAAGTACTTCTGCTTCCTCATTCTCACGGAGCACGAGGTCGAGTCCGCTGAACCGTACCGTACCGCTGTTTCGGTTGAGGTAATCTCTGCGGTCGTCGATGTTTTTCTCTGCGACAAGGTCACCATCAACGAAGAGTGAAATGGTCTCAAATACATCCCATGGGTCCTTTTCAGAGTTGCCTGCATCGGCAGCTAGTGAAACGTCGATGCGGTCTACCCTAATATCGCCTTGCTTTGCTTCGAGTGTGAGCTCTGCAACTGTTTCGTCAACCGCACCTTCGCGGATGTCGGTATCAGACGCTTCTTCTATCTCGAACGTCCTCAACTCACCATCACCTCTAAGGTCGGTGTCATCTGGCTTCGGCGTTGGCGTTGGCGTCGGGGTAGGTGTAGGAGTTGGAGTACTCTTGCAGAGAGCGTTGGCCTTCGCCATTGTGCTCGGTCCGAAGTAGCCAGTTGGATTAACGAGGCCGCCCGGTGTAAGGATGTCGCTCCTGTACTTCACCTGGAACTTTGATACAGCGGCTGCGGTCGCAGGTCCAAAGTAGGTCGTCTCCATACCGGCTGAACCAGCGCCTGATGCAGCTATGCGGGTATCGCTGTTGCTGTTGAGGAACTGCTGGAGTTTACGCACATCTTCACCTGTCGATCCCTGTGAAAGTGATCGGGTCCACGTGTATGGGCAAACACCGGCTACTGAACCAGAATGGCCTAGCTGGGCTTGTAAACTATTTATCTGAGCGATGAGCGCTGCTATCTGCGCTTGCATCTGTGCGTTCGTGGCCGCGTGCGCCTGGGGCGCTGGTACGATACCAACGGCGAGCACAACTGCGAGAAGGGCAGTAACAACACCTCGCTTCATCGTATATGTCTTGTACATAAATGTTAATGCTGGTTAAGGCTAATGTTGTTGGGACAGGTGGTCCCACGCATCTCTTAAGACACACGACAAAGAAAAACCTCACATTGTCAGGTGTGAGGTTCTCTTGCATACTGTGTCTTTAACTATGGGTGAACAGCTCAACGTATTCGAGGCACTGTATGACACCTACGCCGACGCGATATTTCGCCACTTATATTTTCGGCTCGGGGACCGTGAACGTGCCAAAGAGCTCACGCAGGAGGTTTTCATGCGAA
>CAYTYF010000031.1:5177-12094 GCA_964442205.1 uncultured Candidatus Saccharibacteria bacterium
GAACATGGCAGCAGCTTACTGCTGGAGCTACGATAGAGCATCCTAAAGCGTTCCTGTACCGAGCAGCTCACAATGCCTTCATCAATGAGATAAGGACCGACAAGCAACAGCAGTCCCTCGATGCACTTGTCGATGAGACAGGGTTCGAGCCGGTGGACCAGAGCGAGGACGTGTTTCGTTCGGCAGAACAGACGGAGATACTCCGTTTCCTCTCCGCACTACCAGAGCAACACCGTTCCATACTGACTATGCGGTACATCGACGGACTGCAGGTCAAAGAGATGGCGTCCTTGCTTGAAGAGAAAGAAACGACCATCTCAATGCGTATCGCCCGGGCTGTCGAGCACCTGCGAATGAAGTATCGATCATCACCATGAACCAACGACCACCTACAACAGAAGAATCACTTGAAACATTTCTTAAGCCGGCAACCCAGGCTGGTTTAAGCGATGCCGAACGGTCGCTCATGAAGTCGGAACTTATGGCCTACGCAGCATTCCATGCTCCAGGTGTCGTGAAAGCGCCACCAGGGCACAGGCATTTGTTCGGCTTCTGGGGCCGGGCAGGTGCCGCCTTTTTGGTACTGTTCGTTGTAAGCGGAGGCGTCGGATACCTCTCGACTGAAAGTGTACCCGGTGATCCACTCTACTCTGTGAAGGTCGATGTGGTTGAACCTATCATCAGCCTTTCGTACGTAAGCGACATCGGACAGCTTGAATATCAGGTTCAGCTCATGGAGCGCCGCCTTTCGGAGGTTCGTTCACTTGCAGCAACGGCAGAGCTCGGTCCCGATGAGGTCGCCATCGTCGAACAAGAGTTTGGCGACCGCGTCGCTTCTGTTGCAGCTATCCTCGATGCAGATACTGACGTCTCGATCCCTGGCACTGTCGCACTGAATGTCACTTCCCAAGTGCACGCACTTGCCGAAGCACACGGCGAACTGACCGATGAAAATGCCACTTCCACGGAAGATGTGCCTTTTGAAGATATCATCGATGCAACCGCAGATCGGTACGTAGCTGAAGTTGAAGACTTCGCATCGAGCGCGCCTCCGGAAGAGGTCGGAGCGTACGTGAGTAAAGTACTCAGCAGTATTGAATCCTCATTGAACGAAGGGAACAATGACCTTGCGACCTCGAGCATCGCTGAACTGCGTGAAGAGCTAGAGGCGGCCACCGAAGCTTTGAAACGTGCTGAACTTGATGAGGCGCTGTTGCGAGCTGGTGCGGCCCAGCATGTGGTCAATGTCGATGATTACGTTGAAGGAGATATGGATGCAGAGGAAGGGTACGATGTAGATGGTGGATCTGATACACATGATCCTTCTGAATGAGTTTTTCACGAACGTACTAGCAGTACTTCTCTCAGTCTTATCTGGAGTGGTCCCGGTTCATGAAGACCTGTCTGCTACGACCACAGCGAAAGTGGTCAAGGTCATTGACGGTGATACCATCAGCGTCTTGATAAATGGTCGTGAGGAACGGATACGGTACATTGGCATCGACACACCTGAACCGTACGCGAAGGGCGACCCTGAGTGCGGCAGCTTCGAAGCAGGTGCTCGCAATCAAGTGTTGCTGGCAGGTGGCGAGGTGACGCTTGTCTCAGACCAGGAAGATCGCGATGAGTATGACCGCTTGCTTCGGTACGTGTACGTGGGAGATACCTTCGTGAACGAAACACTCATACGCGAAGGCTATGCCGACGTGCTATCAATACAGCCGAACACAAGGTACGCCTCTCATTTCAAGGGATTGCGTGACCAAGCTCGCGAAGCAAAGCTCGGAATGTGGAGTGTGTGCCGGTAGGGAAAGGTTTTTGGCGCTAGTGCGTTGCATAGTATACTGGCCCAGTTGTCTATTTGTAACGTTAGTTTTCTATGAAATACCTTATCGGTGCGATCGTAGTGGTTGGTGCTCTTGGTGTTTGGTACGCAATGGCGGGACCTGGAAGCGTTAAGCAGACCGATACGGCTGCGACCGCAAGCACCAATGGCGGATTGGAACCAGTCGTTAACACTGAAACTCAGACTGACAGTACTCGCAGTGTAGTTACCGACGGCACATACACTGTCGATGGTAGCTCGAGCATCGTTAATTGGGCTGGTAAGAAGCCGCTCATCGATGGCTACACAAACAGCGGCACTATCGCTGTGACCGATGGAAGCATCACTGTTTCCGGACAAACGGCGACCGGTGATTTCGATATCGATATGAACACGCTCGACGTCGGTCTGACCGCCAAAAAGCCAGGTTCGGAAGGTAAGCTCGAGGAACACCTCAAGAGCGATCGCTGGTTCAATGTGGGAGAATTTCCGACTGCTAGTTTCAAGATCACTAGAGTCGTACCGCGCGCTGATAGCAGTAACACATTCACGTATGACGTTACAGGCGATCTGACCATGAAGGGTCAGACGCACGAGATCTCTTTTCCGGCAACCATTTATCTAGGCGCTGACGGCAAACTCTACACCGAGGCCTCAACTGAGATCGATCGTACGAAGTGGGGTATCACTGCTGGCTCAAAGAACTTCTTTGACAACCTGGCTGACAATGTCATCGACGACATGGTTGCGCTTTCATTCAAACTCGTAGCAACCAAGAACTAGGCAATTATTGTAAAAACCGCCACCCGTAAGGGTGGGCGGTTTTTTCTTCATAATCGTTTTATGCTTGCAGGTATATAGTTCGAGCACCTGTACCAAAAGTACAAGTTTACTTATTAGAACGTAACAAATGTACATATGGGATTCTTAGCATGGATCATACTAGGAGGAATAGCAGGATGGATCGGTTCCATCTTGATGAACACAGACGAGTCGCAGGGCGTGTTCCTTAACGTCATAGTGGGCATCGTTGGTGCATTCGTCGGCGGCCTCCTCTTTAACTTCTTCGGAAGTGCGGGCGTCACAGGTTTCAACCTGTACAGCCTCATCGTCGCTACCATTGGAGCCATTGCGTTCCTCTGGGTGATGAAAATGGCGCGCGCTGCGTACAGGCGTAACGCATTATGAGATGAGCTTGAGCCAATCGTGTATGTCAGACAAAACACGTTCAAGAGCTAGCTGGACATTCGTTTTCACGACACCACTCGTGCTAACTGCTTGCTGGTATTACTTGCTCGTAACGCTCTGATCGTAGGAGAAGCGCACCATACACCATAAGCAAAATGTAATATGAACACTATGGAAAACAATGATTCTGGCGTTAACACCATGCTGCTTGTCATCATCGTCGTTATGCTGGTGGCTGGAGGCGTATGGTACATCATGCGCACCGGAGCACCTGCAGCTTCTACACCCGATGACAGCGCTAACATCAATGTCACGCTGCCGACCGGCAGCACAGGGAGCGAGAATGGCGGCGCAGCTGAGTAATATTTGCAGCGACACAAAACGGCCTGTCCCTTGGGACAGGCCGTTGCTGTTCATTGCCACACCACCGAAGTGAGCACGTGGTAATCAAAGAGTGCGATAGCTGGTGTGAGGCAGAGCCAGTGACCGAGCTCTCCCTTTTCAATGTGATCAGGGACCCAGCAACACTGGTCGTGAAAGACGTGTGCTGCCAGCTTGCCGAGGAAGAACAGTATCGCAAACCAGAACACAAACCCGGCTGGCTCAGAACCCATCGTCAGGTAGAGCGTAAGTGCCAGGACACCGCAGCCGAGGAAGATCAGCGAGCCGACCATCTCGGCGGTGCGCCAGCCCCAGTGTGCACGGATAACTGCCTCGTAGTTGCGTACCTTGAACCAGGTCATCAGCGCAGAGCAGGTGATGATTGTGCCAACAGCAAGCGGCTCGTCTCCGACGAATGGCACAACGGCCGTCATGATGAAGAGGCCGATGCAGGTCTGGTCGATTATGCTGGCTGTGGCATCTTCCGGTATCGTGTGGTACCAGGTACTCACGCAGTACAGGTTGAATTGTGCCAGGAAGAAGCAGTGCACTTCGGTACCGGCATTGCCGGTCGTTACTGCAGCGAGCCAAAGCAGGCCAGTCGCGGTTGCCATCGCCTTGTTGTTCCAGACGACGAGCGGATGCCGTGGTCGCCTCGGAACGTTGTAGCGTATCGTTTCCCAGAATGTGTTGGTCCAGGGAAGTGTTGCAAACCCTATATTGTTACGCACCACGCCCTCCTTTCTACGGGCTAGATCTTTGCAGTATCGTGGCTCTACGTTGCCAAAGAACCGTTTTTCTCATATAAAATCATGCTACTTTATACTTATTTTGTCAAGTTTGTTATCCCCTGGGGCTCTTTTTCTTCAGATTTGGACCAGACCAGAGCAAACACATACGGTCTAGTAAGAGCCTTTTGAGGCACTCGTCTTCGCCCAAGTATGCACATAAATCAACAAGAGCTTTTGCCCATGGCTAAAAAAGCAGGCGTCGCACTAGCGACCATCGTGATCCTCGGGATCATTTTTCTATTTCTTATTTCACTCGCCAACCCTGGTAACCCGCTGTACGCCCTCAAGGTGAACGTCGCCGAAGAGGTGGTCGAATACGGCTACGTCACGGCACCCGCCAAGGCCGACTACCATCTCTCACTTCTCGATCGCCGTTTGCATGAGGCAGAAGTACTTGCTGAACGTTCGCCAGGAAATCAAGGAGACGCCGAATATTTGTTTGCCGAGACCGGTGAGCGGGCACAAGAGCTTACCGATCTCCTCGCTGCTAAAGAGGGTACAGCATTCACCCGCGAAGAGTCATTGATGCTGACTCACGAACTCCTCGTCCGCTTGCGTGCTATCGAAGAGGCTGCAGAACGGAGCGAGTCTATTGCTGACTTTAGTGACCCTATCGAAGAGACGCGCCGTGAAATGGCAAAGGTATTCGATGCTCGCGCTGACCAGCTCGCTGTCCACGGTACGAGCGAGGAGGTTTCAGCTTTCCTCAACGGATTACTCGAGAGTCTTCTGACAAAAGTAGAGGTGGGAACAATGAGCGACGGTACACGCCGAAGCGTTGAACGGGCGGTCAAGAATGCACAGGAGGATATCGAAGCCCTTAAGCCGGGCGACGCTATCGCTACCCTCGGTGATGCACTTCGTCTCATCGAAGTAGAGGAGCTACTCGGTCCCGACCCAGATGATGTTGAGGGATCAACTCCAGAAGCATCGCCTACCGAGAATGGCACATCAAGCGCTACCACCTCAAACGAAACAGCTACGAACACGGCTACCAGCTCGGCCGCCACTCCTTAAATTCGAAACGAAAAACCGCGAGAAGTACTAGGTACTTCTCGCGGTTTTTCTAGTTACATACAGCTCTCTATACCATTGCCAGTGTATCCTCGCTCTAGTGCTGCTACGCGGTCTTCGCTTGAGCCATGCGTCCAGGTTTCTCGCTGTACCGTGCCAGAGGTTTGCTTCTGGATGTTGTCGTCACCGACGGCCGCTGCTGCATTGAGCGCTTCAGTGAATTCGTTCTCCTCGAAGATGCCGCTTGCCTGCATTCTTCCAGCCCAGAGACCAGCGAAACAGTCGGCCTGCAGTTCCTGCTGTACCGACGCCTCGTTCCTGCCCGACAAGTCGAGAATACCTAATTCATTCTGTACGTGGTGTCCAACCTCGTGCGCTATAACATACGCTTCTGCAACGTCTCCTCCGTGTGCGCCGAAGCGGCTCTGCAGTTCTTCGAAGAATCGTTCATCGAGATAGATAGTAGAGTCGGTGGGACAGAAGTGGGGTCCGGCAGCAGCCAGTGCACCGCCGCAACCTGACCGCGTCGCTTCACGGAAAAGAACGAACTTAGGAGGCGTGTACGTTTTTCCCTGTGCGCTAAAAGCCTCGTTCCAGTAATCAGTGGTTGCACCAAGTACCGTTGAGGCAAATGTCTCGTACGCATCAGCGCCTTCGAATTGCGACGTATCTTCTTGATTCACCACAAGTGGTTGCTCGACTGCAATGTTGAGAAGAGTTCCGAGTACATCTCCGCCGGTGAGGTAGGTAAACAGCAGCACCACGCCGATGCCTGCGAGTCCCATACCGCCTCCAAGCGCGATCGGATTCGCTCGCCTGTCGCTCACCTCGCCTCTGCTTGTGATACGGTCCCAATAAGCCATATGCAAAGAGTATACCGCTTCATATGAGCATCGGGTTAAGAAAGTGGCAGAGAGATACTGAGCATATACTAAAAATTAATTTTTTCTTCATGAAATTCCTTAGATAATGTACCTATACGCAATAAGCAAAGTATATGACCCAACAAGAATCTTTGTATCGAACCACTCGAGTCATCTGGTATATCTTTTATGCCATCGAAGTATTGTTGCTGTTTCGTTTTGCTCTTAAATTATTTGGTGCAAACGTGGCAGCAGGTTTTACGCAACTTGTGTACGGATTGTCACAGATATTCGTCGCACCATTTCTGTACGTGTTCGGTTCACCCGCCGCTGGGGGCAGTGTGGTTGAAATAAGTACCCTATTGGCGATGCTCGTTTACTGGGTGATAGCCTGGGGAATAGTGAAACTGATCGTAATGAATAGGCCTATCGACACCTTTGAAGCACAGCGTAATCTTGAAGCTCAAGATCAGGCTTAAGGAAGTTTACTGCCGCAGCACGAGACGCAGGTCTTGTGCTCCATCTCCACTAACAAAAAACCACACTTGCGTGTGATTTTTTGTACTTGTGGACATGCTGTCGGAAAGTTGGAACACCTTTGAAAGCTTTATTTTGGAAGAATGGCGGATGCTTCAGGGTAGAGAAGCTGCACTAAAAGTATAGAAAATGTAACGGTAAAGGGTCACATAATAGTAATGGAACAGCATAAAAAAGAAGAGCCCCACGAGTGTGAGTCGTGTGACTCTTCTCGTGAGGCTCGTGGGTCGCCGTTAGGCGGCGATGGCCACCTCTTCGACCGCCTTGGGCTCGGCGTGGACGACGATGTACGGCATGCCGCCGGGGAACATCGCCCAC
>CAYTYF010000032.1:0-12058 GCA_964442205.1 uncultured Candidatus Saccharibacteria bacterium
CAGAGCACGTGTACACGACCAAAGAACTTGATAAGGCTAAGCTGCGAGAGGCAGACTAGAGCCTCTCTTTCACTTCATGGCTATGCAACACGTTACATATTTGATCGAAACAGATGCTTCTCTTGGCGGTGTAATGGGAGGTGGGTTCTAGATATGCAAAACAAACTTCGATTCGCTTTTTTTGGAACACCCGACATTGGAGTGTACGTACTTGAAGAACTCGAACAAGCTGGATACCAGCCGTCTCTCGTGATCACAAATCCTGACCGCCCAGTGGGACGGAAACAGGTCGTAACCGCGCCGCCAGTGAAGGTGTGGGCCGAAGAGCGAGGAATACCAGTATTCCAACCAGACACCTTCAATGATAGCGATCTTTCAACACTCCTTAACGTCGACCCGTTCGACCTTTTTATCGTTGCTGCCTACGGCACACTCATTCCGCGTGCACTCCTTGAACTGCCAAAACACGGAACACTCAACATGCATCCTTCGCTCTTGCCGAAACTACGCGGAGCGAGCCCTATTCGCAGCGCTATCCTCAACGACATGCGGGAGACCGGCGTAACCATCATGCAGATGGACACCGATCTCGATCACGGGCCCATAGTCGCGCAAATGAACACGGTCATTGAAGAATCTGACTGGCCGATGCGCGGTCACGAGCTCGATGTGCTTATGGCACACCAAGGCGGAGCTTTGCTTGCTGACATCATTCCCCGCTACCTCGACGGCACCATCACACCAACACAGCAGAACCATCAAGAAGCGACCTTCTGTACCAAGATCACCAAAGAGATGAGTGAGCTCAAGCTCAATCCCTACAGCCTACCGATGGGCAAAGAAGCGTACGAAACACTTCTCAAAATACGCGCCTTTGAAGGCTGGCCAGAAACCTTTTTCATGCACAAAGGAAAACGTGTAAAAATAAAAGAGGCCGAACTGGCACTCACTGGTCAACTACGCATCAAGCGCATCATACCTGAAGGCAAAAGCGAAATGGATTTTGACGCCTACTTTACCGAGCAAGGCTCTTGGCAAGCTGGCCTATTTTAACCGTTAACTATCAGTTTTTCTTTAAGCGCCTGAACGGTAGCCTTTCTGACCATGAGCTTGTTTCTTCGCTCGAGCACCGTTTGCGGCCCCATGTACATGTCATCGAACAGCATCACTCGCAACGAGTTGTACAGAGTATCCACTGAAGCATCTCCCATGGTGGCAGTAAGTGCATTGAGTGCACCCTCGTCGATGGTGTACTTTGTAAACTCATCCTCGTACATGTCGGTTGCCATCCCCAATAACACTTCAATCTTCTCTCTGGTACAATCCTCTTCCCCTTTTACTACATCCGGGAGCACGACCTCATCTGCAAAGGTTTTTGGCGGCTTTTCTGACATATCACTTACCGAACCGCAACATTTCCTTTAGTTTGCGGCCACCTTTCTTGACGAGACTATCGCGACGTGTGCGCGCTTTGCGGAGCTCTTGGTCGAGTTCTCCTCGGACCACATCGACCGCTTTCTCAAAACTATCTTCGGTCGCCTCCGCTCGGTAGAGCTGGCCAGCGAGCCAAATATTCGCCTCAATGCGGAAGATGTTACCGTTCTGGTGCGGAGCTACACGTTCGAACTCTACCTCGCAGCGCACATCGGTCTCATTGCCGATGTATTTATCAAGGGTTTGTAACTTCTGGTCGACGAGCGTCTTTAGGGAATCAGCCACCGTCACCTGCGTGGCTTTGAATTGAATGGTTGGAAATGACATACAGCTGCGCAATTATGCTTATAAACACAAAAGCTCTGTCTCCTCTGCACCTCCCTCTACTACTTCCCTACGCTTCGCAGGATACACACGTCGAATCGCTCATGTGAATGCGTGGACGAGCCGCCACTACGTCAGCAGATGGTGCGCCATAGGTCGACTGCAAGTGCGCAATGATCGTATCAGACTCATACATGCCAGTATTGGCATCACTGTCGAGAAGGTATGGTGTCTGACGCTTACCTCCACGCTCTATGAGTTCCTCTGCGTATGATTCGTTTGACGATATATCCTTAAGCTCGAGTGCGAGACCGAGTCTATCGGCTGTGGCGATAACGTGGCGCGAAAATGCGCAAGTCGACTTCATGTAGAGGGTGAGCATAGCGGTTGTACTTAGATGCTAATACTCTCAGTATAGCAAATCCCGCGAAAGGAGTTATGAACAGGTCCCTTTTTTGGTAAGAAAGTATGCTTCAGCTCGTCTTAAGGGCTAACAAATCAAAAAAAATGCTTTTCTTGAGCCGTAAAACGATCACCTTCTCCCCGATCCGCAGGTACCTGTGTCAGATGACACATTTTTTGTCAAAACGCAGCTCGAGAACCCTCGCTTCAAGCGGATGGGGATCTCTTTTATGTACGACTTCACAGTAGCACCAGCCCGGTGCCGATGACGAAGGTGTAGAAAAAAGAGCTCCCGACCGGGAGCTCTTGAAGTTTGGGAAGATCCCAAACGTAGTTCTTTGCCTGGGGTATACCAAAGCACTCTTAGAGAAGAGTATTTTGGTATACCCCAACGTTCTTCACAGAAAGGAGCTCAGCTATGAGCCGTCAGCTTAAGATACTTGTCGTACTTCCTCCGTACTTCGCCGTCTCCGATGAGATGGGGTACGGCGGCACCGAGAAGATCGCGATGACCCAGATCAAAGCCCTTGCGGCACGCGGGCACCAGCTCGTGGTCTTCGCGCGCGATGGTTCCAGCATACCTCACAAGAATGTGACGCTCATCACCTACGAGACCAACGGTTTCGACCTAGAGCGAGTGCACGCGAACGAATCGATCGCGGTCAATGCAGCGATCTTCGCCCTTGTAGAGGAGTACTTGGTAAGCAAAGCGGTGGACATCATCTTCGATCACACCGAAAGTGCTCTGACGAGTTGGTACAACCACCCACAAGCCGGTAAGGTCGTGATCCAGACGCACAACGACCCTGCCCGCTTCGGCACCATGGGTCCGCTTGCGTCTCGTCAGATCAATTTGGTTGCCATCTCGCACGCCCAACGCTTCGCGAACCGCGAGATCAGGTGGCAAGGGACAGTTCACCACGGCCTTCCGCGGAACGAACTTCTGCCGATCGAAGCTCCCACGAGAGACTACCTCGCCTGTCTCGGACGCTTCGACGAAGTGAAGGGATTCCGTGAGGCGATCGCGGTCGCACGAGCCACTGGGATACTTCTGAAGATCGCAGCACCGCTGCGCGAGATAGACAAGCCATTCTTCGCATCGGTGGTGCAACCCGCCATCGATGAAGGAGTGGTCGAGTACGTTGGTGAAGTGAACATGGCCGGCAAGCAGGAACTGCTAGTGAATGCTCTTGCGCTGCTGGCACTCGCTAAGTTCACTGAACCGTTCGGCCTTTATGTCATCGAAGCGATGGCCTGCGGGACGCCGGTCATCGCTTCCGATAATGGCGCACTGCCCGAACCCATCGAGCACGGCAAGACCGGTTTCATCTGCCAGCTCTTCATAGACGACGCAGATGAGATCGTGCTCGATACGGTCATCGAGAGCGTCAAAGCTATCGATGCCATCGACCGCCATGCGGTGCGAGCTCACTTCGAAGAGCGGTTCACTGAAACGGCCATGGCCGAGCGCCTTGAGAAGCTGTTCCTGCGCCTACTAGACAAGCGCGGGATGCGTAGGGTCGCTTAACCCAAACAAAGACCCGCCCGGGAAACCGGACGGGTCTATTTTTATATCAGTTTGCAGCCATTGGTTCGGGTTCAGGTTCTGAAGCGGGTGCTGGCATCGACATTTCTGCGTACAGTGTGGCCGCGGTCCACCCCTGTACCTTGCAAGAACCGTGTCCACCGTTCTCCTCGAATCCTGGCTTCGGTTCCCCATCGATCATGGTGTAGTACTCGTAAGGACTCTGGAGCTTATGGAGTGCCGATCCCACAGCTTCGCGCACTAGAGCTGCCTCGTGGCCATAGCCAGCCTTTTCAAAACCTTCAGCGATCATACCAGCGTCGTGCGGCCAGATAGGTCCATTGTGGTAGCTTTGCGCATCATATCGAGGCGACCGCGAACTCAAGGTGCGAATGCCGCCGAGCGGATCAAATAGATCATCTTCCATGAGACGAGCAACAAGTGGCGGTATCGCTGCCTCTTCAAGAATGCAGTCAAAATTTCCGTTTTGTAGTACACCTGCAAATAGGACATGTCCTTGGCAAGACCGAACCGTTCGCACTTGTCGACCACTGCCGTCGATAGCGTTTGCTAGCACGTCCCCGTTCTCAAGCATAAATGCTGCATTAAAACGGGTTTTAAGTTCACGGGCCTTGCTGGCGAGTTCTGCAGACCACTCAACATCATCTTCTTCAAGCAACTTGCTCCACGTTCTGAAAGCAGCGTATGTGTACGCCTGTACTTCAACTGGTGCAACTGGCCATGTGAGCTCCGTACCATCTTCGTGAAAGACCGAATCATGACTGTCCATCCAGCTCTGTACCGTAAGTCCTCCATACGTCCAGTCGGTTCGCGGCGCGAAGTCAGTAAAACCGTCGCCATTACTGTCTCCGTAGTTGAGTATCCATTCGTATGCAGCTTTTGCATGCGGAATGAAGTGTTCCCTATCACCAGCATCGTGGACGAGTTCGAGGTAGCGACCCATCGTCCACAAAAGAAGTGCTGTCTCGTCGACACCTTCGTAGTTGCGAAGCTGACCATCCGGGTACACGTACCATGGTGGATTGGCTTGACTCAATCGTTCGTGATCAGTCGGTCGCCACTCGTGAATGCACTTCCCTGGCTCCTCCCCACTTTCAGGGACTAAAGCCTTTCCTTGTAGCTTCACAATACCCATGAGGATAGTGCGAGCGATGCCGAGCGCTTCTGCGTCGGGAGTGCGCTCGTAAGCAGCTAAAAGCTTAAGGGCAATGATAAGCGAGTCGCGGCCGAAGATACATCCGTAGGCTTCGCTCCGACCCGATGCTAAAACACCTTCCGGGGTTGAAAGACCTCGCAAGGTCGAAAGACCGAGCTCACGAAGCGCCTCCCGTTCGGCTATGGTGAGCTTTATGAAGTTATGATTTGTTGGCATATCCCCGCTTTTGACGTGGCAGCTCAGGCCTTCTTACAAACAGACCACATGACCTAGAATCCAAGTTCTTCCTTCACAAATATGATGGTGATATTTCTACCGAGAGCGGGATTCTCCTTATGGAGGACGAGTGTCTTGGCAAGTGTGGTGCCGTAACCGTAGACCCCTATCATGCGTTCATCTTCGAGTGGTACCACGTGCTCATGTATGCGCTTGAATGCCTCTTCGAGCGTGGGAACTATCTTTTGTGTTCCAACGACCAGAATGATGTTCGGTGAGGTGTACACCAGATGCGGCAACTGACTGCCCGTGTTAGAACTGATCACCAGTTCACCTGTCTCAGTGACCGCATGGGCGCTTCCTAGGTAGTAATCAGAAATTACGGAGTGCTTACGTAATTCTGCCTGCTTGTCCTTGTCTGTCTCAGCAAGGATACCGTCGTGCAGATTGTTCCAGCCGTGCTTCCCTTCTTTAAGCAGGTCGACAAATCCGATCTGGTTCAGTGTCGTTGAGGAACCGTTCATAATGGATGCGCCTGCAGGAATGAGTTCCCGGATACGAGCAAGTGCCGCTTCTTTTGTTTCCACTATCTCAGGTTTAAAATTGTGCGCAGCGAGGGCGACAATGGTGTTCTGCAATAAAGATTCAGAAGCTAAAGTTTTGTAGTCCATAGGAGTGTTCGTTAATGAATAGAGTGCTAGTGTACGTTTGATACTTTACAATGTAAAGTAAATAACCTACCAGACCACACAATACTTTACTTTGTAAACTGACTATAGTAGCGTAACTACCATGAAAAATACTCAGACAACCTGCCCTGTCACGAAAACGGCTCAGCTTTTGTCTGACACCTGGACGATGCTCATCATGCATACGTTGCTCTCTGGACCGAAGCGATTCTGCGAAATAGAGCGAGCACTCGAGGGTATCTCAACACGCACTCTCACACTTAAGCTCAAGAAGCTTGAAGAAGAACACATGGTGAAAAAATCCATCGATGGCAGCTACACCGCCACCAAAAAAGGCGCCGGCCTTCAGAGTGTTGAAAGGGCAATGCGCCGTTACGGTGAGAAGTATTTGTAACAAACTACAGATTTCGAAACAATCAGATAAATGCAAAACGCCGGCATCCATTTTGGACGCCGGCGTATTAACGGCGGGGAGTCAGAGTTGTCATTTCTGACGCCTCAACTCCCGAATCTTAATGACAGTCGCCGTTGTGGCAGGAAGCGAACCTGGTGAACCAGGAACCTCTATCACTTCTGCAGTGGTTACGGGCTGACAAAGCGCCTTTTCAAACTCTTTCAGCCGCCAGTACACACTCCTGAGCCTGGTTACTTTTGGCCAGTCACGCAGGATCACCGAGAAACCACCTTGCACCTCACCGAAGGCATGCACAAGCTTCATCATGATGGCGAGTGTGATAACACCGCTTGGCATGTGCGGAACACAGATCACATACGGCACAAGCATCATGAACTTGATGTAGCCAAGCCGCCATCCATCAAAGTAGCCGTAGTGGCGAAAGAGTACGTGATAGTTGTTCACAACCTCTGCGAACGTACTCTTCCACTGACCCTTCGAGAGTACAGCACGGTCATCTTCTGCATAGACAAGCTGCTTACGGAGTGCTGCTTCGACTTTTTGGTTTTGATTCTCAAGTACCGGCAGGTAGATGCCGACCAGCCACGAGATGAGCATCCCGAGAGCAGTACAGGTTACGACGACAACGACCAGCGAACCGTCCCATGCCAACCAGCCTTCTTTGAAATAAGCACTCATCACCCAAAGGATGGGAATGAACGCGCCCAGTGTAAAGACTGATCTGATGAAGTCGACACCGAGATCTCTTACCAGCTCAGCAAACTCACGGACATCCTGCTCAAGTCGCTGACTCGCACCTTCCACGTTGTGTGTCGTTTTGAGCCACCGCGGGATATAGCTGTGCGTGAGCGCTTCGCGCCACCAGAGCGTGTAGACTCGTTTGAGGTAATCGCCAATCGTATAGATCAGCACATCACTCAAAGCGATCAGCACGAACATGGCAACAAGGAGCCAAAGCTCGGATTCTGTCCGCTCAGTGGCATGGTCCACAGTGTCAAAGAACCACTCATTCCATGTATTGAAGACAAGCGCGATCCCTACCTGGATCGACATAATCAGTGCAAGTAGCAGCACTCCACCGTAAGCTTTGCGTCTGTATTCAACACTCCAAAAGAAAGAGCTGAACATTCCTTCATGCTCCTTTCATGTCACACGTTTCCTCCTTCCCGCAGTATATACCCATTTAATCAACGACCTAACAATTGCGGGGGATTCCTAGTGATCAAAGTAAAACAAAGAAAAGCATCTGTCAAGTCAGGTGCTTTTCTCAAGCATACTTCGCTAAATTTGATTGCGTGACTACGCCATACCAACACAATTCCCTTCCGTGTCTTCGATAACTACATAGAGCCCGATACCTATAATATCGAACGATTTCTTAGGGACGACACATCAGTCCCACACGGAGAACACTTCAAACATGCAATTTGAGTTTCATACTGTCAAACCTGTCGACAGCGGCGTATTCAAGCGCTTGATCGCTGGAGATTTTACGCGACTGCAAACACAACATTGAATTGATACCCCCATTTCTTCATGAAGGAATTTCCTTCCCCGCCCTCGAAATTGATACAATGCGACGCATGAGTACCAAGGTGGTAGTCACTGCCACGGCCGCACTCGCGTTGATCATCTTCGCGGCCTCCATACCAACGGCAGTGCGTGCAGCGTCGACCAGTTTCCCTGGTCAGCTCGAAGTAGAAAAGAACGTGCGAACGTTTTTCGCAGCTACGCCAGTGATGGCTGAGATAGCTCGCTGTGAATCAGAGTTCCGCCAGTTCAATGACAGCGGTACTCCGCTGCGCGGCGGCATAGGCGGCGGCATGATCGGCGTCTTTCAATTCTACGAACGGATCCACTCGGCAGCTGCCAAGAACCTTGGTTTTGATCTCGCCACTCTTGAAGGCAATCTTGGCTACGCAAAGCATGTCTACTCGCTCCAAGGTACCGAACCTTGGAACTCTTCACACGCATGCTGGAAGGACGCCTTGCTCAAAAAGCCGGCTGCAAAATCGAACACATCATTGAGCACAAGCGAACGCAAAGCGCTTCTCAAGCGTATTGAAGAACTGACAGCCCTCGTCATTGAACTGCAGAAGCTTTTGATACAAAAGCAGCTCGCCTCCAATTGACTTCATCAAAATGGCCCGCATCACTGCGGGTCATTTTGTGTCTCTAGTGCTAAAACGTTATTGCGGTATACGACGACACTTCATACTCTTCCGTATCACTTGAAGTACAAGAGTAATGAGAAGATCTTTACGTACAAGACCTTCATAAGGAAACCGCGAGAAAGCACCCTCAACACTTCCAACATTACTGCTGCATGAGCGCCACTCCTTCTTGCATGGTCACTGTTCTTACGCCTGAATTCTTGACATAATTCACAAGCGCTTGGAAATTAGCAATGGAGGTAATGTATTCGCCGTTGGTATTTTCTATCCGGTGGAACGAAAATACAAGCCACTCCTTGTTCGCCTTAGCTCGATCTATGGCAGTTTTCATGCTGTTGAGCGAGACCGTATTGGTCGGAGAAAAACTTTTGATCTCGTACACATTTTGCTTTTTCGTGTTAAACCCATTTGCTATGGTGGTACCTGCACCGCGTCCGCTCGAGTATCCTGCAGCTATGGTTCGATTCTTTACGGTCAGGTTGAAAGAACCGTACGGATACGCAAGCGTGTTGACTGTTTTACCTGTCAGATTCTGGAGGTAGGTCTTTGAGTTCCTGAGTTCACTATCTATCACAGCAGTACTCAGTGTGGTGAGGTCAGAATGAACTATAGTGTGACTGCCGATCTCATGACCCTTTAGAGCAATGTCTTTAACTTGCGCTGGTGTCATGTACCCTGCCCAGGCATCCCTCACAGCTCCGGTAAGAATGTAGTACGTGCCTTTGATACCTGCATTCTGGAGGATAGGCAGAGCATTAGTGTATTGACTTGTCCACGCATCATCGAAGGAAAAAGTGACCATGCCTTCAGAGAAGGTATCTGAAGGAGGCGGGGGCGTCGTACCATCCTTCTTTGCGAGCGAGTAGTCGTCTATGGTGAGTGAACCTTGCTGTGTCGTGAGATGAAACACCACTATCTGCCTCACATTGCCAGGTATAGTGATGTCTGTAGCAATTTGCTTCCAGGCGCCTCCTGAAGACGGAAGCGAAGCTACCCAACCCCAGCTAACACCTCCATTTGAGGCTATGAGTTTTGTGTCGATCTCTGTCGGCATGCTTGACTTGTACCAAGCTTTGAATTCGTAGACAGCACCTGGCTCTACCGTGACTGGTTGGTGAGCCCAGCGAGCGTCGCCGCTCGTATTGCTAGAAAGTGTGACCTGCGCAGCATTGCCTGTACGACCTGCTACCGGGTATGAAAAAGTTGGCGTCACGCTTCCCCACCAGACTTGCGACCACTGACTAGGCACACCACCTGAAGCAGTCTCAAGTGAAGGATTCTGTATAAGATTCGGACCAGCTGCCATAGCTGTTTGCCCGAAGAGAGCAAAAATAAATAGTGATAAAAAAGCAAAACGGTGGATCATTCTCATAGCATTTCACACGTTACGGCAACTACTAACACGAGGCGGTCCCCTCGCCTCCTTCCTTTGAAAATACTATAGCTCCAATCAACCCCCGTGACCATGAGCAAGTCGGTATAAATAAAATCCTCCGACTCTTGAGTAGCGTCAGAACCGAATTACAAAACAATTCGCATGTTCACATTCCTGATGTGTAAAATGAAATTGTCCATCAGAGCTATAGTCTCTCATACCAATCGAGAATATAATCAGCTACGTTTTCCCATCCCTTTTCTCCACAAGTGAAATGACTTCTCTCTTTATATATTTTGATGTCAATTTTGCTGCCTGCGTCCCTATATCTTTTGGCAATAGTTTCAGTAAGTGTCGATGGGAATATATTGTCATTACCACCACCAATAAACAAAATCGGTTCATGTGGTTTTTTGAAATCTATATTAGAGAACGAGTTCAAAACTAACTGACGACTGACTGTATAGCTCTCGGGTACTGCAAGTTTTTCAAATGCCCCCGCTCTTTCAGTAGAGGTAGCGTATTAAAAAATGCATAATCGTACCATGCACGACTACCCATAAAATATTTCTTAAAAGAAAAGAAGCCAAAAGCGGGCAGCACCGTTTTAAGCGTTTGAAATGGGGGAAAGACATTTTTGGGCGGTGCTCCGTCAATACTTACTCCAGCCGCTGCCTTTCCCATTTCTATCAACTTTAATGTCGCCATCCCTGCCATAGAGTGACCAATGATCAACGGTTTCTCGGGAAGAGTATCTATGAGTCGAGCAATATTATGTACTACGTCTATAAAGCCCGTCTTAATGAGATCAGGATGAACCTTTGCTCGGAGTTCATTCGGGCTACCGTCATGCCCCGGATTAGCTGGCGTATAGACCTTATAGCCTTTTTGTTCATAGTAGTATTTCCATTCAGTCCAACTGGTGTTGTTCACAAAATTTCCATGAATCAGGACAATGGTTTTAGATTTTGTCATTAAACCAATAGTAGCACGTCATTATATACGCGCTTTTAGCATAAGATTCGAACGTCCTGTATTCATCATAGAAAATGACCTTGCAAAACAAGGTCATTTTCACTAGCTCCATCAGCTGGACGCGTTCAGAACTCAGAACTGGAAACGAATACAACGTGAATTGGAACAAAGTGGTATTTTGGGGTTGTTTGAAAAGAGAGAGGTTCAGAACTCGGGTGTATAAAATGAAAAGCCGCCACCCCGTTGTGAGACGAAGCTTTGGCTTTTCGTCCCACCGAAGTGGCGGTCATCAGCGAGCAAAAGATAGTGCAACGTGCCTGCACATCTCCTCAAGGTCGTGAAAAGGTTCAATGCCTGCAGTTACTGCAATCCATTCGTGCTCAGACTTTACCTTCCAGGCGTCGCGAGGGTAGCCCCAAATGAGGCGGTCCTTGAAACGTTTGGGGTCAGCGTATGCCATTCCCCCAAGGAAGCCAAGCTCTGTGTTGGTGACACGACCTGGCAACTGAGTTTGGTGACGAGGAAGCCACACGACAGCTTTCTTTACTTGGAGCAGAAGACGTTCCTTTTCCCACCGTACGATAGGCATAGGGAAGTTGTACTTGAAACTCCAATCATCTTCACGTGGTTCTGGAACCACGATGATGCCTGTGAAGTCGTGCTTCCGCAAATGATGAACGGCATACGGTCGCCACTTGAAGTTCAACACATCATCACGCGACGACGGTCCCGCCAGAAAGACAGACGCCACATCATCAGGGACGGCCTGAAGTTCTTGGTAGTGGTAAACACGCGGGTCGTCCCACATTGAACACGTGAGATTGAGCATCTCCTGCGTCTTGTTTCTGTTTGCCATAATCGGCCTCCAAAGTTCTGTTCAGACCTTAAAATACAACACTATCATCATAGTGTCAATATCAAGCTCCGATGGTAGGAATTTCTCTTGTTACACAAGCAGTATACCTTGTCGCTATTTTGTATCGCGTTGCTCACAAAATTGCTGGCAAGGTTTTCGAATCCTACCCGCAAGACACTCAAGTGTCTCGCTCATCGGAGCAGAAACAAAAACAACACCCTTGAGGGGTGAGTTTTTTGGCTGCTCCGACGATAGGATTCGAACCTATGACCAATGCGTTAACAGCGCACTGCTCTACCGCTGAGCTACGTCGGAATGTGTAGCTGCTACTTGCTCAATAACGAACAAGTGACAGCCATTGTACTGAAATTTGGCCACAATTCAAGATAGTTGCCTTCGTGTATAATCGCGCTATGCCTGAACTACCTGAGGTTGAGACAGTACGTCTGCAGCTAGTGCGCAGGCTCAAAGGAAAGACGATCTCTTCAGTGGAGGT
>CAYTYF010000033.1:0-11981 GCA_964442205.1 uncultured Candidatus Saccharibacteria bacterium
CGGTATCCGAGCATAAGCGCTCCGCCAGCAAGTATCTTCACTGCGATCACTAGGTAGACCAACAGACCAGCCATTGGTACACCCATTGAGGTCATGAAGCCGACCGTATTGGCTGGTCCGCCAAGGATTATGCCCACACCGGTCCACACAAAGAGAAGGCCGAGGAGCATGCGACCGAGCATCACCCCGTGGGTACGGAGAGAGCTGCGCTGCGAATCATTCATCATCATTTCCATAATGATATATTTTTGTTTCTTAGGTTAATTAAGTTCGACATGTCAAACTATCTACCATAAGTATACTCCTTGGTGATCCGGTAAGTGTGACCAGCTGTGTAGTGAAGGGGTGTGGTACGATACTGTGTCACCTTAAACAGCCCGCGGCTGGTTCTAGTGGTGAGACAGCATGTCAGAATCTCTGCAGAGCAACATGAAAATAGGTTTCTTCGATTCCGGATTAGGCGGGCTGACCATCCTCAGGTCAGTGGCCCAAGGTCTGCCGCAGTACGATTATGAGTACTACGGCGATACAGCCAACCTTCCGTATGGAGACAAGACCGAAGAAGAGATCTACGAACTAACGAGAGCAGGGATGCAGCACCTCTTTGAGCGAGATTGCATGCTCGTGATTATCGCCTGCAACACCTCTTCTGCTGAGACACTTCGCCGTCTCCAAGACAATTTTTTGGTCGAGTCCTATCCGGATAGGCGAATACTCGGTGTCATCATTCCGACCGTGGAAGCGGTTGTAGGTAGCGGTTTGAAGCAGATAGGTATGTTGGCTACCCGGCGCACGGTCGAGTCACACAAGTACGAGCGGGAGCTCATGAAGTTCGAGAATGCACCTGTGCTCACTGCAGTCGCTACACCAGGGCTTGTGCCACGTATCGAGGCAGGGGAGATAGACCATGCTCTTGCGCTCGCGGGAGCGGTTGTAGATGCGCTCGTGTCTGATCACGGTATCACTGGCCTCATTCTCGGCTGCACACACTACACCACCCTCAAGGAGGGTCTGGCAGCTCGGTACCCGACGCTAATGCTTTTCTCGCAGGACGACATCATTCCAGCGAAACTCACGAGCTACCTTGAAGCTCACCCTGAGCACGAAGGCAGGCTAGGGAAGGGAGGTTCGCGCAATATTCACCTCACTAAGCATCGCCCCGAATACGACACCATCATCGCCAATCTGCTTGGTGGCGCATTTTTGCCACTCGACGAAACTGGCTTGTCAGGTTAGCATGCGCTTAGTCCCTGGAAACGAAGGAGGTTGAAGTGTTTGACAGCGTGGAATCGCTCAGCATCATCGGGCCCAAAAGTACATTCATTTCGGTCGAAGAAGGCGTCGGTGAGGTCGCCGGCACGATGTTCGTGCTCACCGTCAAGCGTCACTGCAGCGGCGACATCAATGACGGCGAGATCAATGCACGCATCACTGGCGAGCTAATCAGACTCTACGCCGGCATCTCGCACGTAAATGCCTACACCGCTCAGGTAGCACGTCCGCGGGGCGGGCACTACGATGTGCTGGTCATCCCAAAGCGCGTGGTGCAATAGCAAATGCAAGGTCCGCTACAAGCGGACCTTTCACTTTTGTATACTAGGAAGATGACAGGCAAGACGCCTAACCGAAAGCCTCTCACACTCTGCTTTGTGATCGATGCTGAGCGAGTACTCCTCGGAAAAAAGAAACGCGGTTTCGGTGTCGACAAATGGAATGGCTTTGGCGGCAAGGTTCATGAGGACGAGTCTATGGAAGAGGCAGCCATCCGCGAGCTCGAAGAGGAGGCTGGCCTTGTGGTGTCTACCAGCGACCTCAGAAAATGCGCCGTACTTGATTTTGAGTATGGAGACGATCTCGTACACGAGGTTCATGTCTATCTCGTTGACCGGTATACCGGCGAGGCAGGGGAGACTGAGGAGATGCTTCCCCAGTGGTTTGAACAGAGCAAACTACCCTTTTCAGAAATGTGGATCGACGACCAGTACTGGCTGCCGCACGTGCTAGCTGGACACACGGTGCAGGGTACATTTGAGTTCGATCACAACGATCGGCTCATTGGTCACAAATTAAATTTTGACACCCCACCCTTAGAGGGAAGCGCTTCATAAAGAAATATGGATATGTCGCACAATATATCTTTTGCGACATATCAAATTACGTTATATATTGCCCCGCTTCAATATAGTGCAAAAGATAGGCGCTCTTGTACGACATACGTCATGTACATCATGTGTGTCGTACAATCGCTTTTCGACGCGTCCATTACGTCATCATGATTGATGTCTTCATCCCCTATTACAAAGTCAGCACCCATTTCTGGGTGCTGTTAATTTTTGTGCGTATGCATGTGTGGCTCAAGCAGCCGTCCGCCGTTCCTGATTATCGATAGCTGCATCAGTACTCGTATCTGCGCCTCATCGACGATTTTGACGAATCTCGGCACCTCCTCCCCATTGACCACAAGCGTCTCGATCCATTCCTCGTGACTGAAGACCTGCACCCATGGCATCTGTGAACTGAATTGCAGGCCGTAGACGTAACCGTTCACATCGAGTGGTCGACACAGTACGAAGTAGCCGAGACTATCGCTGTAGCCGGGAGCGAGCACGTGGTAGATGCATCGTGTCTCGGTTGCTTGATGTTCGGTCTCAATCAGTTTGAGGCGATCTTCGTAGAAGCCGAATTCAAAAGCTAGTGGAGGCAGTTCGATCTTTGATCTCTGCTGCATGTGAGTTCCCGCATTCGGTGTTTTCCCTGGCCAGCATAGCACATTTGCAATATGGTTGCTTTGTCATGTACATCTAGAGTTAGAGTCAAAAACCGTGAGGTCATAAATGAGTCTTGGCTCATAAAATAAGATAAGAACGGACGCCAGAGGCGCCCGTTTCTTGTTACCAGCAGACCTCGGTAGGTTCACCGATGAGTTCTTCGATCTTAGCGAGAGCTTCGTAGTGTCCGCCAATACCATCGATAAGACCGTACTCGAGCGCCTTAGCGCCCATGACCGACGAACCGTCAGCGATCGACGATACAAATGAAGGTTCCAATCCCCTGTTCTCAGCAACTTCACGGACGAAGACGTCATTGGTAAGTAGCACATCGCGCAAAAGTAATTCTTTTTCAGCCTCAGAGAGTGACTTGTCTGGATCGCCGGTATTCTTGAATACACCGCTCGAGATCTCATTATAGGTGCGGCCGAGGTCTTCGTTCTCTTTAGAATTATCAAGGTATGATCTCGTCACGCCGATACTTCCTACGTCAGACACCTCAGAAGCGAATATCTGGTCAGCCGAGCTGATGCCCCAGTAGGCAGCCGAGAGTCCCATGCCGCGCACGTACGCTACTACTGGCTTCTCTGCCCACTTGATAGCGTTGGCGATCTCCTCAGCTGCGACCGGGTAGCCGCCATAGGAATCAACTTCAATGAGAATAGCTTTGATCTGCGGTTCCAGCTCAGCGTGTTCGATGAGCGACATGATGTCTTCGCTCGAGGTCGTGTCGTACGAATCTTCGGTGACGAGCGTCTCGTCGTCTGGTATGTACGTAGTGATCGCGCCGTGCAGTTCTATCCCTGACACATTGCAGACGCTATTCATTACCGTGTCGTACTTCATTGCCACGATGCCGTCGTGCTTTCTGTCCGGTAGTGCGAGCGGATTGCCGTAACGGATGAGCGCGTAGAGCACCAAAATGGTCACCACTCCGACGAGCGCAAGAAACAAAAATATGAGTTGAACGATAAAACCAAAGACAGTGGTTTTCTTTTTTGGTGCTGCGGCAGATTGTGTACCTTCCATGGGATACAAGTTTTAAATTGCTGGCAAGTAGTCGAGTGGGTCTTGGTACGCTTCGATGCCGGCAAATGGCGAGAGCGCAGAGCCACAGCCCGTCACGCTCTTGAACTGATTGAAGGCCATCACTTGCACGCCGGCGGTCACGTAGAGCGTGTAGTGGAGGTGTGGACCGGTCGAGTAGCCGGTGTTGCCGCTGTACGCAACAATGTCGCCTGTCTTAACTTCCTGCCCTGGACTGACCGAGATCTGCGAAAGGTGCGCGAACATCGACGAGAGTCCGTTCGGGTGGTCGATAAGGATCCACTTGCCCCAGGAGTAACACCCTGACACTACATCAGTATTGCCGACATTGCGTACGCGGCCAGAGAGCGGTGCATGAATTGCTGTACCAACTGGCATACCGAGGTCGAGACCGTTGTGCTGGCTGCCATTGTACGCGCCCGAAGCAGCGAAAGCGGTGTACCCGAACCGCTGTGTGATAATCGGGTTCGAGACGGGCCACATAAGTACGCCGCTGCCCTTGGTAGGAATGGTGCTTGGGTCAAGGATGAACTTGATCTGCGATTCGATGTTGCGTACTTCAGCCATGAGCTGATCACGTGCGGCTTGTTTGTCTTTGAGCATCTGCTGGTACGAAGCTTCCTCGTTCTTCGTAGCAGATAGGAGCTCCGCCTTCTCGGCTTTATTGTTCGAAAGAATGCTCTGCTGGTCTGAGTACTGGTTCTTGAGTGAAAGCAGCTGCTCTTTCTGCTGCGAGTTCAACTCGCGGTTGTTCTCGAGCGCAGCTTTGAGGTCAGACAGTTCATTCACCTTGTCTCCGATGCGCATGCGCACGGTCTCGAGTGACTCAAAGGTATCCCAGAACTCTGCAATGTTGTTATGGCGAAGCAGCACCTCGATGAGTGTTTCGTCATTGGCGATATTCATCTGCCGCATGATGTAGCGGATAGTGTCCTCGTTATCACGAATAGAACCTTCGGTCTCGCCGATCTCGTATGAGATCTTGTTGATGGTGAGGTCGGTCGACTGGATCTTATTCTCGGTGTACTTGATGTCTGCTTCGATCTTCTTGCGCTCGAGTTCGAGCTGATTGATGGCTTTTTGGAGCGTGTTCTTCTCTGCTCCTACCTCTTGGAGCGCTGCTTCGTATTTAGCGATCTCTTTCTGTATCTCCTCCAGTCGTCCAGTGCGTTCAGAGATCTGGCTCTGGAGTTTTTCGAGCTCAGTTTGCGCAGACGCCAAATGAGTCCCGAAGGTCAATATCGGTATTATTGAAACTCCAATAATAAAAGCAATGAGCCCTTTGCTGTACATTACCCCCCTATTTTAACACAAGCGGCTTCGAGGCGTTTTAGGGTTTGTGACTTGCCAATTATGAAGGCGACGGTAAAGGGGTCTGGAGAGCGTTCGCGGCCGGTCAAAGTGACTCGGAGTGGCCAAAGTAGCTCACCACGGCCCACAGACTCGGCATATGGCCACAACACGGCCTTTATGGCCTCTGGTGAGTCAAAATCTGCCTCAGAAAGGAGCTTTAAAGCTTCCTGCAGCCTTGGTAGCGCAGCCTTAGGATCTGGGTCATTCTTCCAAGCAATGAGCGCTGGATCAGGCTCTGGCTCAAAGAAAGCAAAGTCGTACTCCCCTGCCTCGAATTCTGCTGTCGCTTCGCTACTCGTATGAACACGTTCTCGGATTGTTGTCAACAGACGTGTCAACCCTTCTTCACTGTACTGAGGCGCCGTCTTGATCCGCTCAGGAATAGCAGGCTTTATGTACTCTAAGAATTCTGCATCAGAAAGCTTCGCTAGGTACTCCTTATTCATCCACAAAAGCTTTTCTTCATTGAACGCTCCCCCACCCCGTTGGATCTTCTCGATGGTGAAAGCTTCGATCAATTCCTCCTTAGTGAACAGTTCTTGTTCTGTTCCAGGATTCCAGCCAATGAGCGCAAGAAAGTTGCGCATCGCGTCTGGCAGATAGCCCTCGGTCTTGTATTCAAGTATATCTTTCGCGCCATCGCGCTTGCCGAGCTTCTTGGTGCGGTCATCGCGGAGGATGGGAGGCAGTGTAACAAAAACTGGGTGCTCAATACCTAGTGCGTCGTATATAGAAAGGAATTTAGGCACGCTCGAGATGAACTCGTCGCCACGCATGATGTGCGTCACACCCATCTCGAGGTCATCGATGATGTGTGCGAAGTTATACGTAGGGTAGCCATCGGCTTTGATGAGGATGACGTCATCAAGCATCTCCTCACCCGCTGAGAGCTCGCCGCGCACTGCGTCTTGCCATACGTACCGTTTTACCTCAGGTACTTTGAGACGGAGCGGTTTGGTGCCATCCCAAGCTTCAAAGGACTCTGGGCGATGATCACGGAAGAGGAATGGCCGTTTCTCTGCTTCTGCTGCAGCACGAAACTTCTCAAGTTCTTCTTGTGTGTACGGATCAGGATAGGCGAAACCTTTCTCGATGAGCTTCTTTGCGTACTCGCGGTACGTGTCGAGACGGTCTGACTGAATGGTCGAACCAAAAGGGCCGGGGTTGGTAGGACCAAAGTCCCATTCGATACCAAGCCAGCGAAGCGATTCCTGGATGTGCTCGATGGCACCTGACACCTCCCTGCTCTTGTCGGTGTCTTCGATGCGGAGAATGAAAGTACCGTTGTGCTTGCGGGCAAAAAGGTATGCAAAGAGCGCAGTGCGAACACCGCCAATGTGCATGAAGCCCGTCGGTGACGGAGCGAAACGTGTGACTACTTTTCCTTGAGTTGTGTCCATATTCTTTCTGTATGTCACCTGAACATCTCCATACATGTTCTGAGACAAGGCGCGGGCGGTCGAAGAGCGCAGACGTATTCAATATACGGCGAAGCTATTCGGCGGGTGCCCGCAACGCAGTATCAGAAAATGTTGGCATGTTCAGGCGTGCTCGTTGGCAATTTCGATAAGAATAGCTACAACCTTCTCCGCCGCATCCCCTTTTATGAACGCAGCTGCAGCGTTCGCCATCTCTGTGTACCGGTCGTGATTGTTGAGTATATTTGATATCTCAGTGGTAAGCAAACCTTCGGTCAGGTTGCCCTCCTCAAGCACCTGTGCCGCTCCAGCGCGCGCATAGGAGTACGCATTGGTGCGCTGATCGTGGCTTATTTCCTCAGGGATTGGGATCAGTATTGACGGTTTTCTCTTGTGTGCTATTTCGAAGATACTTCCAGCCCCTGCCCTCGAGATCACCAGGGCAGCTGCACTCATGGCAAGGTTCATTTCGTGCGCTGAGAGCGACCCCATCACGTAGTAGCGAGACAAAAGCGACTCCTCGATACCAAGCGAGATAGCGGTCTGCTTCACTTGCTCTGCGGCAGCCGCACCAGTTTGGTGCACGATAGTGTACCTAGTGAGCAGTGCTGAGAGCGACTGTAGCACAAGCGTATTGATACGCTCTGCTCCTTGTGAACCCCCTGTTACAAAGATGATCGGTTTATCGGCAGCGATACCGAGACGTTCTGCTGGTCTATCAAACTCATTGAGGAACTCCAATCGGAGCGGTATACCAGTGAGCGCAGTCTTCTTCCTTGGAAATGCATCGACTGCTTCATCGAAAGAGATAGCGACGTAACGAGCAAATTCTCCGCCGAGCTTGTTGGCACGCCCGGCTTTGCTGTCTGACTCATGTACGACTATCGGTATGCGCAGAAACCACGCTGCGAGTACTATCGGTACGCTGGTGAAGCCGCCTTTACTCAAGACCACATCCGGATAAATACCGTATAGTTTGCCAATTGCCACGAACACGCCGTATAGCGTGAGGAATGGATCAGTGAAGTTCTTTAGGGAAAAATAGCGTCGCCGCTTGCCTGCAGGCACGCGAACGAACTTTATCTTGTATTGCTTGAGTATTTCTGCGTCGTACTGATCTGGACCGGCGTAGTAGAGTTCAACTGCATTAGAGATCTCGCTGTGAGCGCGGATGTGCTGAGCAACAGCAACGAGCGGATAGAAATGTCCGCCGGTTCCACCGCCCACGAGTAGGATGCGCTTCATGTTCTCTCTATTCCCTATGAGTGTAGCATGCGACAAGCCCTACTTAGGGCATTTAGGCACACTTGGAGGTAGTTCTAACGACAGATATCCTTTCGATGTTTTACTCGAAGTACCGTTAAAATGTATAACTTGCCAGCGTTATCAATTTCAAAAATAGCTCGATACTCACCGATACGATATCTAAAGAGTCCTTGCAGTGTACCGCTCAAAGCTTTTGATCCTTCATGTGGATCTAGCTGACTGGAATAGTACTCGATCTTAGCAACGATCCTCCGCGCAATAATTTTATCAAGCGCTTACAGATCTTTCAGCGCGCTTGCAGTATAGAGCAGATGGAGTTTCCGCATGTACTCACTCTAGTTCTTTTAGTATCTCTTCGTGTGTGTATAGCTTTCCTTGCGACACATCACGCTTTGCTTCTAATATTGCAGAAAACAAGCTGTCGAGGTTTTCGTCCTTTGCGAAAGGTGTGACCTCAAAAAGTGGCGTATTTCTATTCACGACTATGTAGCGCGTCTTTGATGAACGCGCTTTCTTCGCAAAATCTGAGATATTGCTGCGAAATTCTTTTACTCCAATAAATTTCGTATTCATGGTCAAAGTGTACACTTTATACAACTGTCTTAATCAGAAAACTTCACGCTTTCGGAGTGGATCTCTTTCAGGTACTGATGATATAGGTGCTCGGTGAGCAGCAGCTTGTAGTTTATGCGTGGGAACACGATCTTGTACGTTTTAGCAAAGCTTCCGCGAATGCTTACCTGTATCCGAAACGAAGCGGTCTTGCTGGTAGGTATCTTGGCGTACAAAAGCGTACCCACTGTCACTTGAGATACCCCCTCCCCGCGGACCTGGATGTCGGTAGCGAGAATTGAGCCAGCACCAGTACCTTCTATGTGGTACATGAATCCAGCTGTTTTCTTCCCAGAAGCGATGGACATCGGGATGAATACTGACTCCTGCTTAGCAGTGATATCTACTACTATAAAAAATTTCCCAGTTGCTTTATCCTCTACGTCCTTCTGCCTTACCCGCTCGAAGCGCGCCTGCTTCTTCTGTACCTTTACCTCGATGTACGCATCCTTCCCTTCCCGCTTGTTTGCTTCTACCAGTTCCTCCTGCAATCGCTTCAGCTCTGCTTGCAGTCCTTTTAAACGTTTTTTATTTTCAGCAACTGCCTGTTTAGTATTCATGATCTAATTACAAAATAATGCGGTGCATGACACCGCCAACAGCGACGCATACCCATACGTTACATAAAATATTATGCAATGATTTTGCAGAAATATCGGACGTATCGCCATTAGCCCTTAAAGCTTTTCAAAATGCTAATAATTCCCATTATACCCAGACTTAATCCAACTATGCCCATAATTAGGAAGTCAATTCCGACACTATACTTATAGTATGAAATCGGTTCTTTCTCATGTGATAGAGCACCTTTTACTTTTTGAGGATCCTTCCAATAACTGTCTATATATCCTTTCTTGAATAACACTTTGTATCCAAATTTCAAAAATAAAATTCCTAGACCTATAGAGACGACGAAGATCAGTATGAATAATATTTTATCTGTTATAACAAACACCTTTTATTTTTACTTCTTCTGGTACTTCGAAACGTTGAGTACGATACCTACAGAAGCCAGTGTCGCCATGAGGGCGGTGCCGCCGTGGCTGATGAATGGGAGTGGGAGACCCATGAGCGGAGCCATGGCGATCATAGCGGCTATATTCAAGAACGCCTGCACCACAATCAATGTCATGAAGCCTACCGTGAGCAGCATGCCGAATAGGTCGACTGAATGACTCGCGATACGGAAACCTCTGAAGGTAAAGGCGGCAAACAGGCCGATGAGAACGAGGCTGCCAATGAAGCCGAACTCTTCTGAGTAGACAGCGAAGATGGAGTCGCCGATAGGTTCTGGAAGGAAACCGAACTTTTGCACGCTCTGGCCAAACCCTCGCCCTGCAAGACCTCCAGAACCTACCGCAATGAGTGACTGGTTGATCTGGTAGCCGGAGCCTTGCGTGTCAGACTCATGATTCAAAAAAGTCGTGAAGCGGTCGAGAAGGTAGTCGCGCTGGGTAAGGAGAAGGATGAGCAGTAGCAAGCCGGTGCCGAGAATGATGCCGATATCGCGCCAGCGTGCACCGGCAATGAAGAACATCGCCATGGCAGCGGCAACCATGAGCGCATAGGTGTCTGTATCAGGTTGAATGAGAAGTGCAATACCGGCGAGCGCGCAAATCCCGCCGAATGGCAACAAACCTTTTTTGATATCGGCAATTTCTTTCTGTACGCCCGAAAGGAAGGTTGCCATGTATATCACAAAGCCGATCTTGAGAAGTTCAGAAGGCTGCATGGAAACACCGAGGATCTCGATCCAACGGTGCGCACCGCCGTGCTCATAGCCGAGACCCGGTACGAACACGAGTAGGGTTGCTACCAGTGAGGCAATGAAGATGTAGAAAGCGTACTTTCGCCAGATGCGGTAGTGGATCTGGCTGGTCGCAAACATGGCGATACTACCGCCGACGAGACCGAAGAGGAACTGGCTCGTCGCTACCGATGAAAAGCTGCGCCCTCTGTCTTCAGCGAGGAGACCGAGCGAAGCGGATGAGAAAATAAGAAAACCGATCACCGCCAAAAGAATGACGATTATGAGCAGCGTTCTGTCTACTCCATGATTTCCAGGCATGTTTTAAAAAATTGAAGCGAGCGAGATACCAACTATTGCCGCAATGATGCTTATGATCCAGTACCGCATTGTCACCTTATATGACGGCCAGCCGATGGCTTCGAAGTGGTGGTGGAGCGGTGCGATGCGGAATAACTTCTTCCCGGTCGCCTTGCGGTAGCTGATCTGAAGTACATTCGAGGTCACCGTAGCGATGAGTGGCAGACCAATGATGGCGAAGAGCGAGACACCATGGCCGCCGCCGAGGTTGTCGGTCATCATCACAATCACTGCGAGCGTGAGCGTGAGCGCCATGCTCCCGGTCTCTGTCATCCAAAAGCGTGCTGGCGGTACGTTGAACCAGAGGAAAGCTAGCACTGCTCCAGCGATGGTGGCGCAAAGTGCAGCGATGTCGTACTGCGCTTGGATAAAAGCAACGCCAGCGTAGGCCGCGAAGATGGATGCAAAGACGCCGCCGGAGAGACCGTCGATGCCGTCGATGACGCCGCTCGCGTAGAGCGCGTTTGTGAGGAGAATGAAAAAAGGAATGATAAGAATGCCGATGTAGAGTTCTTCGCCGAATGGCAGGCCAAGAGAATCAACACCGAGCTTGTTGTAGAACCAGAAACCGATGACGAAGGAAAGGAAGCTAATAAGGAGTATACGGACACGCAAACGGATACCCTTCCCTGCGTGAGTAACGTCGTAGTAATCGTTTAGAAAACCGGTGAGCGCACCGAGTGCGAAGACCGCAAGCGGCAGCCAAGTCTGTGAGCGGCTGAAGAAGTCGAGTTGAGCGAAGACCGTTTCTGGAAACAGTTGCTTCAGTACATACAAGAGAAGAACGGTCAGAAAGACACTGCCCCAAATGACAATGCCGCCCATGCGCGGTGTTTTGGTCTCGTCGACACCTTTGATGCGATTGAACTCCACTGCTTCGAGGCCATTGAGCGCTACCTTGCCGCCGGTCTTCTTCCACACCTCGTGCTTGTACAGGTAGTAGGTCACGAGCGGCGTGATGAGGATACCGATAGAGAACGCGAGCGCGGTCGGCCCAAACACCTTGATGAAAAGAAGTGAGTCCATAGGTTATGGTGTCTTGCTGGCGATGAGAGCGTTGGTTGCTTCGACGAGCTCCATAACGTCGGTGAAGCGGTCGAACTGGGTCGAACCAAGTACTACCACAACGATCGGTCGTCCGAGTCCAGCTTCGTACGCGACGGTGAGGTTGCCGCCAGCGAGGTCGGTATAGCCGGTCTTCGAACCGAGGAGGCCTGGGATCTCGTCGATGTAGAAGTTGGTGTTCTCAGCATCGATGTAGTTGCCGTCCTCGCTCCAGAGACGGGCGTTGCTGTCGGTAGTTAATGCGAGGATGTCTGGTTCGTTCTGAAGTATGTGCTCCATGAGGAAAGCGATGTCGCGGGCTGAGCCGTACGCCCCTGCCTCCGTCTTGGAAACATCAAGTCCGGT
>CAYTYF010000034.1:0-4196 GCA_964442205.1 uncultured Candidatus Saccharibacteria bacterium
GAGAAACTGCCGTGCGCACCCATGACACCGATTTTCATAGACGAGCATGATAGCACACTGAACGAAACGTCACTTTGTCAAAAAAATTACAACACAACAAATCATATTTACAAGTCGTGGCAGGCACAATGTGTTGCTATATAATGTTCCCTAAGCCATTTACAAGGCGCAGTGTGTTCCAGAGGGGCGCACAAAAAATTACCCGCCGTTTAGCATAAAGCAATTCATATGAACAAGGCAGACATCATCAGCAAGTTGCACGAGGAACTCGGCATCACCAAGGCTGATGCGGAGCGTGCGATGGACACCATCCTCGACAGCATTGTTGATACCCTTAAGGCAGGCCGCGAGGTTTCTATCGCAGGTCTCGGCATCTTCTCAGCTAAGATGCGAGAGGCTCGCACCGCTCGCAACCCACGCACTGGCGAATCTATCGAGGTACCAGCTATGCGCGTACCGAAGTTCCGCCCTGCTAAGGCACTCAAGGAGGCTGTAAAATAGTCTTGAAATTGTATTTTGCTACCTGCACTCGCTCGGTCAGGTGAACGTGAAAATTCTCCTACGTTCCCAGGACGCTCGCTCGTTTGGTAGTAAAGTAAGCGCCTTTCTTCTTAACTGTGAACTGGCCGGCATATGCCGGCCAGTTCTTGTATATAGAAACCATTGCCTACTCTTCGATCAGGATGATAGAATGTTCATGTAGCGGAGGTATTACGCTATGTGGAAATACCAAGAGCGATCTTTCGCTATTTCCCATCACAAACGTCAAAGCGCCCTTCGGGGCGTTTTGCGTTTTAAACCTCCAAAGAGCATGATCTTGTTTGTAGCTTAAACTTTTATAGCGCGCTTATTTGCTTAATCATGCCTTCCTTGCTAGCATGTCCCCGCATGTACATCAATGCACCAATGGCCACAATGATGCAAAGCCGCACCCGCGGGCGCTTCTAGTGTGTCATTCATGTACTGACCATTACCGGCCCGCACTGCGGGATTTTTTATTTTCAAAAAACGTATGTTCACCACCATCATCAACGACTGCAAAGACGACAACGCTCGTTCACGCCAGGAAAGTCGGATCGCCTCCCTCTTAGATACCTCTATTTCCTTCATAGGAGTAGATTCAGACCTCGAAGCAGGTACTGAACTCATCGATGTGCTCGACGCGACCGAGGGTCGTCCTGGCCTGGTATTGGTGAACGTGGCGCCCCGTGGCGGACACACCACCAAATGGGAGAATGGCACGCCATTCGGTTACTTCTGGCACGGCGAAACGCTCGTACTCTCTTCGGTTGACGGCTACGCGCTTGCAGCGGTGAAAAAGCTTGGTTTGGCAAACGATCTACAGCTCCTCGACACGCATACAACAGCTGAAGCGCTGCTTCATGAAGGACTGATCACTCCAGAAGCCGCAGTACACATACCTCGCACCCAGTTCAGAAGTTTTGACTTCACTCCGCGAGCCGGTGTCTACTTGGTACAGAACGGTACCCTCCCCTCAGAGCCATACCCGCTTGCCGACATTCCTGAATTGCCGTTGGCCATTTGGCACATCGACAGCTTCGGCAACGCCAAGACAACCCTCACCCGCGACAACATCAATACAGAAGGCGTGACTACAACGCGTTATGGCGAGCTCCCTTTCTACGATCAGTTGCGAAACGTACCTGATGGCACTACAGCGCTCGTTGAAGGCAGCTCTGGCCTTGGCACAACACGCTTCATCGAGCTGATGACCCAGCGTGGCAACTTTGCTGCCAAGAATGGTGCGAAGATAGGTGATGACGTGTTCGAGGAGAAGAGTTATTTTAGGAAGGCGACGGGGTAGGCACGGAGAATCGGTCAGGAGAAAGACAACGACTCAGAAACTTACGTTTCTGAGTCGTTGTCGTATCGTGTATCTTTGTTAGACGATGTAAAAAACAGCTTGTTATACTATTCTTAACGCATGAAACCCGAAGGTATAGTTAACTATAAAAAACCTGAAGATTCAGATGATGATAAAATACTTCGTCATCATCGTTTCGAGATAAAACATGACGAGGAAATCATTGCCGCGGCAGAAGTAGTGTACTTGTCAAAACCCTTGCCGATTTACCAAGTGAGTGATTTGTACACTGAATATGAGCATCAGGGCAAAGGCTACGCCTCTGCAATACTTGATCAAATCGAAGCCTTTCTAAAGGAAAGGAAAAAGCCGGGTGTTTTGGTGGATGCAATATTTTCAGATGAACCCCAAGTGCAGAGTATGTACGAACGGCGCGGATGGAAACGTATTGATGGTTTAGGTCGACGAGTGTTCAATTGGCCGGAAGATGTGGATACGAAAATCATGCAGGGGTACGAAATGAGAAATGAAGACATGTCGTAAAGTCAAAGTGCCAAGTAAGGAACTTTGATCATGTTGTGCGGGCACGGAGAATCGTCCCCGGAATCCTAAGTAAAATCTTTTGCTTCGCCAAAGATTGTACTAAGGTTCCTGGACGGCCGCTCGCATCGCTGGCATTAGGAATAGCCAGCGATATGCTGCGCGGCTTCGATTCTCCCCGTATCGCGCGCAGGCGCGATACTGTGGCCGCACAGACAGAAAATGCACCCTTGCGGGTGCTTTTCTGTTTCTGTGCGGGCACGGAGAATCGAACTCCGATATTCTGCTTGGAAGGCAGACATTTTACCACTAAACTATGCCCGCAGTGGCTCAAGTGTTGGCCATTCTAGCACTTATACCCTCATAATTCTAGCGTGTGCTGTCTAGCCATTTGCTATACTCAACACAATGCATTTCCTTTCGGATCTTCTTATCGCCATATTCTCAGGTTACCTTGCCTTCACTAACCAGTTAGCTTTTGTTATCCATTCCCACATCGATTCGAACGAGGAAACAACGGCTCAAACAGAGTTCGCTGATGCTGGTTCGAGTTTCCGGGAGGGCATCATTCCGCGCATCCTCCTTGATAGCGCTGAGTACCAGGAAGCGGCGGTCATTGACGGCGTACTGCAGCCAGCTGTAAAAGCAGCACCGCTTGAAGCATTGGTGAATATATTTTGCACCTTTACCACCGAAGATTCCGTTCGTTCCACCACAGCCTCAGGCTTTTTTGTCCACCAGAATGGCGTCATTTTGACCAATGCCCATGTAGCGCAATTCCTTATCCTCGAGAGCGTGATGCAGGGCCAAGGAGGCTGCACCGTGCGCACTGGCAATCCAGCCGTACCCACCTATGAAGCTGAATTGCTGTACATCTCACCGGCTTGGATCCAGGAGCACGCTTCGCTACTGCGCGAAGCGGCGCCTCAAGGTACCGGTGAGCGAGATTATGCGCTCCTTTATGTGACTGGACGCGTCGACGACGCCCCAATGCCAGCCACCTTCCCTGCCATTCCGGTCAACACCAATCTGATGCGTAGCGGTGCCGTTGGTGCGCCAGTGCGCGCAGCGGGCTATCCAGCAGAGATCATGGCTGCACGTGGTGCCAGCGCTCCCTTGACCGGTATCGAGGTTGGCACCACCATCACCGAACTGATGACCTTTGGTTCCAACTACGCAGACCTTTTCACGATCGCCGGCACGAACATCGGTCAGCAAGGTTCTTCTGGTGGACCAGTGGCCGACGAGAACGGCGACGCTATTGGCCTTATTACCACCCGGGGCGACGACGCACAATTCGGTCAAGGCAGCTTGCGGGCCATCTCGCTTTCGTACGTCGACCGCACCATCCAAGAAGAGACCGGATACACGCTCGCTCAGAATATGACAGGTGATCTCGCATACCGTTCACGCATTTTCAAAGAGACTGTGGTTCCTTTTTTGCAGTTCCTGCTTCAGAAGAATTTTGAGTAGAGAATTCATTTGACACGCCACGTGCAATGACTACAATGCTCAGGTCCTTACCGCTTGAAAGTAATCAAACGGCCGAGAGGGCTCGTTCCCCGTATATGCGTCAGGAGAGGAAATGACTGATTATCCGCTTACTGCCACGGTTCTGTCACTTTTTGCTGACAGGCTGACCCTCGATGATATCTGCAAATTGAAGCAGGGCTCGACGTTGAGCTCGCGCCGCTTGGCCATTGCCATGAGGCGTACGATCAACACGATCGGCAAAAAGCTGAAGTGCCAAAATGAGTTACTGGTGATCAACCGCGTTCGAGACAAGGTTGTGCTCCAAGTCAACTTAAAATTTCTCCCATATTTGAATAGG
>CAYTYF010000034.1:4206-10575 GCA_964442205.1 uncultured Candidatus Saccharibacteria bacterium
ATAGGCCAGGACTTCTCGCAATGAGAGAAGAAATGGCCATTGAAGAGTTCGGACACTTGATACAGGACGCTTTCGGGCGACGCATCGGCGTCTTCGAATTCACAGAAAGGACCTGGTCAGTGTTTTTCTCAGCCTGGCTCGATACACGCTCAGAAGGTGCAGGTGACCATTACAGACAACGTAAGCCGCAAGGCGGCATCGAGAACGTCCGGAGGGGACACTGGGTAACAACTCGTTTTTGAAAAACGACAGGGACCGCGAACATTCGCGGTCCCGTTTTTTATAAAAAAGAAATGCGCGCCTTGTGTGGCGCGCATTTTCGCTGATTACCCCAACCAGGAGGACGAGGCTTGGGCTTTGTCTTTTGCCCGTCCTCATCAGGTTTTGGAGGTGGCTTCGGAGTATCGTTCCAACTACGCATCACTCCACCCGAAACGGAGCTTGGAGGGCACTCTGGTGAGACTCACCGGCAGCTCGCGCGCCGCAGTAGATTTCGAGGTTGATACCTTCGCCCAAGCGCTGCTTGGCGATATCAAGCTCCGCAGCTGAATAGTGGGTATTCCGACCATCGTGGCCGTTGGTTTCAGTGCGTACGCTTTCTTCAAGCAAGCCGTGCATAGTGAACTTCCTGTACGATGCTCATCCGCAGTGCGGCAGCAGGTTTCGGAACGCGGGATTGCGGACCGAAGTGAGAGCTCTGTGAGCGCTTGCTTCGACCTACAAAAAACGACCGCGAGTTTCCCCAAGGAAACTCGCGGTCGTTCTCCAGTTCACGCTCACGCACTGAAGGTCGCCCGAGTTTCCTCGGTGCTAAACCAGAACCAGTAGTTCGTGCGTGCGTATTGCATGGTCCGATTATACAGCAACCTTTTCTGCCTGCAACTCTTGTGCGTACGCAGTTACAAGCTTGCCGAAGTTTCTCAGGATCAGGTTTGAACTCGGGTCATCCCTGAAGAGTTCCTCCACTACCGCACCTTCGGGCAGGTAGCCTGGGGAGTTCTGTATGCGTAGCAACATGTCTGAAACTGTTAGTTCAGGATGGAATTGAGTGGTGTATATGTTCTTTTGGTAGCGAAGCGCTGAAACGCGACAAGCCTCTCCACCTTCAACGAGGAGTACAGCACCGTCTGGAATACGGTCGAGTGAATCCTTGTGGCCGTAGTGCGCAAAGAACTGCTGCGGCAGATCGGTGAAAAGGAAATGATCATCAACATCGACGAGGAGTTTCACCTCGTGTGAACGACTCTTCTTTTGCACCTCGTCGTTGACCACCTGCGCTCCGGCGAAAGCGCCTAGTATCTGGTGACCGTAGCAGATGCCGAGCGTAGGAAGATCATGCTCGAAGATGTGTTTGAAAAGCGGCCGAAGTCGCTCGAGGAAGAGGTACGACATTTGTTTATCTGCATCATGTTCTGGTCGGCCGCCATCGAAATCAAAGTCCCCTGAACCTCCCAAAATGACACCGTGGTAGCCCGAGAGCATAGATACTGGATTATTCCAATCAATGGAAGTGTCGAGTGCGCTCACAAAGTAGAAGCCAGCAGCGTCACCCACCTCGCGCCTGATGCTATCTTGCTCGAGCTGGATCGAGGTTGGGTTCTTGCGAAATTGGATGCCAAGAATTTTTACACTCATAGAATGGTATTGAATAAGATTTTGGTGTAATTGCAATTGCTGATTGGGAAAATAAAATCGCCGCGAATTTCCCCAAGGAAACCCGCGGCGATCTTCGTGACACGCTACAGACACGAACCACCCCGAGTCTCCTTGGAGTTACAACTTCGTGATCGTGACGAGTAATGCATAGAGCTAAGTATACAAAAGCGAAAAGTATTCGCAACTAACCACAAATAAAAACGCGGCAGCTAAAAAGCTGCCGCGCTCACCCTCATTGGCTCAAGGAATTGCCAGCCACCGGTGAATACCCAATGAGCTGTGCAACGCCTTACCGATTCGTCTCCACAGTTGAGTAGGGCCCGCAGCTCCTTGTCAGTCGGTCTGCACCTGCACATCGCTATAGCTAGCTTGTGTGCAGAATGAGCCTTGAATTTGAGGCATAGCTCCTCCTCAGTTGCCGCCTCAAATTCCTCTCTCTCAACACCGAGATGCTGAGCAAGCAGTGAAAGTCGTTCGACTTGGACACTATTCACCACCTCAACTCCTCGACAGTGCTTCGCAGGCTACGATCGTGTCTGCGTACTCGCCATTCTGCAAACCAACGAACAGCTGGTGCTTGCAGAGCACGGTGTAACTGACCGTGATCTCAAAACCGAGCTGGCGTGCCATGGCGTACAGGCGGTCGAGCTGCTGCTCAACATCATCAGGCAATTGGCAGGCCTTGTGATCGCGAAACTTCAGGCACCAACTGCCTTCCTGAACTCGTTCGACCATCACACCGACGGGGTCTGAACCCGCCAGACCGCGAATGAATGCAGCGACAGAAGCAAATATCTCGTCTGCGAGCGGTTTGAGATCCTTCGGGTCCGCCACCTCTCTCGTTGATTGAGGGTCAGTAACCACCACCGTAAAAGCGTGCGCAGGCATGTATTCCTCTCTGTTAATGAACAATCGCTCGTCCCAGTAGGTAGCGATCCGTACTCGTGGTGAGCACGCGAGTGGATGTGCGTCCTCACCATTCCAAGTTGCATGAACGATGTAGACCGGACACGTAGCCGTGTTAGATCCTCCCCTTCTGCATCCTCAAAGAACTAAATGCGTACCGTCGTTCTCGGTCCGCCCTTTCCACCTTAAAAAGAGGTGGAAAGGGCGACCCACGAACCCAAAAATAAAACCGGCCCTCACGGGCCGGTTTTATTTTTGGAGTTTGCTCTCAAGCTCACACCGCAACCGACCCGCTTACGAGAGCGAGAAGAATAGCAATGAGAATGAGACCAAGGGTGTGATCATTCCGTACTGCTGTCGCTGTTGTTGCTACTGCCATATAGGTAACTATAAACTCCCTTCCCGGAAATGTAAAGAATAGTTGAAGCGCACTCTAATTCTGCACAGACCTCGTAAAGCGAAACCTCGACCCAGAGTGGGTCGAGGTTTCGGTTAGACTGGAGGAGGAGTGCTGGTGGTTGAGGTGGCAGCTCCTTCAACTGCTGGTGTCGAGGTCGGAGACGAGGTCGACGTACTAGAGCTGTTGGCCTCTGGCGGTCGCTCAGGACTGTCTACTACCATCGCGCGCAGGTCGTCAGCGAGGGCGGCCGCTTCAGCTGCAGCAGCTTCGGCATCCTCCAAACGCTTTTCGCGGAGTGAAGATTCGCTCTGTTCGATGGCTACAGCAAGCAATTCGAGTCCCGCATCAACCTTTGTTGCAAGTGCTGGGTCGGGAATATGATTTTGTACATAGGTCTGCGAGTCACGCGCATGCTTGATAAGCGCGTACACTGCGCTCTCACGCTCCTGATCGGTCAAGGTTATTGGGATCAAGCGCTCAACGTCAACTGATTGCCTCACTTCAATATCGGTCATGAAGCTGATGAGCTTGCGAGTATCGGTGAGCGCATTGCGCAGGATACTTGCCACATCTGCGACATTGGCAACTGCTGGTGCCGCTTCAAGAGCAAGCGTCGCAGTTGCGGCATCACCTTCGGTCGAACTGCCGGTCACGATACCTTCATCAGCCTGAGCAGGAGTAGCGCTCATGGCCAAAATTGACTGCTGGAGATCCTGCGCTTGGGCTACCTTGCGACCGATATCGCCTAGGCGACGAGCGATGCTCTCAGCCTCCTTATCGGTGGTCTCATCTTCGATAGATTCAAATAGTTCAGCAGCGTAGGTGGTTTCGCGCTCCAAAAGTGCGAAGAGTCGCTCTGGAGTGACGCGACTTTCCTCTCGAGCAGAAGCTGCTACCGAGCGGGCGTCGCGGACAGCTGATGCGAGTACGGCGCCAGATACATCACCTTCGCCATCGCTCTCGAGGCGCGCCTGCTCCTCGTGGAGCGTAATGATGTCTGCTTGGGCATCGAGGACAGAAGCAAAAGCGATCTCAGCGAGTGCCGCTTCTTCAGTATCGGTCTGGCGAAGTGCGAGAATGGTCTCCTGAGCAGCGTTTGAGTGTTCTTTCACGGCTTCTGCGACCTTTCGCTCTGCATCCTCAGTGAGTCTTCCCTCCTGCGCAAGCAGGCGAGCTTCTGAAAGACGACGCTCGAGACGTGCGGCTTCCCACTCGACCTTAGCGTACGGAGAGAACGCGAGTGTTGATCGCACCTCTTCGTTGACCATGACCTTCATTGGATAAAGGATGTCGCCAGGAAGCGAACGCTCTGCGAGTGTCGGTACTCCGACCACGAACAGTAACGCACCGAGCACTGCCATGCTCTGGAATTGGCGAGTGCCGAGACGGAACGCGAAGAATGACTCAGATGGAATTGCGTTCATGTACGGAGTCTTGACCGCATGCTTGGTGCTCTTCTTGCGAACCTCTTCTGGCAGCGGATGATACTCCATGTACGCAACAATACGTCCACGCAATTCGCGCTTCTCACTGGACCGCATCCGTATGCTGTCAGCATGCTTCTTTAGTTGTTCATTGAATGTGGTCATTTGGTTTGAGTTCGCACTGGGCGCTTGCGTCGAGACTTGGCTTCAGCCTCCCGCTCTTCGATGAGCGAGCGCATCATTTTGAGTCCCCGGTGCAAGCGGACGGAAATGACATTTTCCGTTTCTTCGATGAGCTCAGTCATTTCTTTTGGACCTAGTTCATCGACAAAACGCAAAATGAGCACCTCCCGATAGACATCAGGCAGTTCGGAGACAAGCTCAAGAGCCTGTCTTCCGTCGAGCTGAGCCACGAGCGATTCGACAGAATCTTCCGTGAGCTCGTTGAACGACCCCTCATCGACGCCGTCCACCTCAAAGAGGGCGTCCAGCGAGGCCTCCTTGGCCTTGCGGTACTCATCGATGATGAGATTATTGAGCACCTTGTAGAGGAAAGGGCGGAACGACTTGACCTCGTGTCCATCGCGCACGTACGACCAAACCTTGGCGAAAGTGTCGTGAACGACATCTACCGCTCGTTCTCGGTCGCTAATGCGGAGGTACGCGTGTCTGAACAGTGCGTCTCCGTACTCCTCGAAGGCTTTCAAAAAACGCTCCTCGTGGTCCTTACCTGTGTTGTCGGGCTTATCGAAAGCAGCCATGCAAGAACCATTATACGTTAAGACGCAGTATCTGCCATTTTCTTTCAAGTTATCCACAGTCCCCAATAGCGGCGGTGTCTGTGCTTGCCAGAGTTGAAGGCGTGACTCAAGCCTTGATCATTGAAATGAGTTCAGGAAACTCTGATCGCAGGAAATGGCCTCGGTCTGTGAAGCTAGCAAGCGTAGCCTCTGGCAGTGCTTTTTGGTAACTGAGCGCGTGGGAGTACGGCACCACAAAGTCATCCTCGGAATGCAATATATGTATACTGGCTGCCTTTCCTGCAAGCTCCCCCGCCCTAGTCGTATCAAATGCGAAGTCTCCACCATCCTCCCCGCCGAACTCATCAGGCTGAAACGGCGCCGCTACCAAAAAGAGTGCCTCAATTGAAAAAGGTGTTCTGTTCTCGATGAGGTACTTAGCAAGGAAGTAACCGCCCTGCGACCAGCCAATCAAGATCACACCATCGCGCAGAAACTCAAAGTGCCGCTCGAACCAGATCTTCCATTCTTCGTACTTGGCATTGTCCTTATTCGGCATTGAGGGAGTGAATACTTCAAAGTCTCCTAGCTCACTTCTCAGCGTATCACTCCAGCGAAGCGGTCTTTCTGCAGTAAGATTACGAATTTCTGCTGTGCGCAGATGTTCAATAAAAGCATCGTACGAACTATACGCAGAGCCTCCGTGAATGAAAACCACTTGTTTCATGCATGTACTTTAACGTTCTAATTTTTGAGATGCAATAAGAGGTGAACAAAATGGAACGAGACGTATTTAACATACGATGAGTGAGATTTTGCGACGTACAACAAAGCGATACGTCTAAAATACGCTTGATCCTAGAACCATTTCTTTTTTTGGAAGTACAGAGCAAGACCAGTCATAACAGCACAGACGATAAGAATGATGGCTGGGAACGTGAGCGGACTTTCCTGCGCTGGCAAGGGCACGTTCATTCCGTAGAGCGATGCCACGACGAGCGGAACCGTGAGCAAAATAGTGAGCACGGTGAGGATCCGGAGCGCGTTGTTAAGCCGACTCGTCATTATGGCTTCGGTCGCACTACGGATGTTCTGAATGGTTTTTAGGATGGACCGTGAGGAATTTACCACCTGATTGTTAGCTATCATGAGGTCTTCCATCAACGCTACATCTTCACTGTAGAGCTGCATGAAGTTGCCGTTGGTGACCTGCTGCAGCCAGGTGTTGGTCGGTATTAGCGAA
>CAYTYF010000034.1:10585-11342 GCA_964442205.1 uncultured Candidatus Saccharibacteria bacterium
AATCTACGATGCTGTTGAGCCGTGTTTCGTACTCCACAAGTCGTTCGATATCGCGCGGACCAATGGTACGCAACCGCGCTCGGTCTTTGTGCACCGCCTTGCGCAGGCGCACGAGCTCACTATCAAAAGACCTGGTGAGCAGATCCATTATCTGTATGAAGAACTTGGTTTTTTGAGTGGTATGGATAGTGAGCGCGCCGTCGATGATCGGCTGGAACTGGGGTACTTCCCTGACCGAAATAGTGAGCAGGAAGGATTCGCCGACCACTATCAGCAGTGGTGCAGTGTCACTGTGTTCGGTCTTTTCATCATACGGGTAACGAGTGAAGAAGTACGTGAGTGTACCAGAGCGCTCAAGACGAGGGACCTCGAAAAAGTCGCGTGCGTCACGGACAATGTCAGCATCAAGACCAAAATCCGCAATAAGTTTCGCAACCTCCTCATCAGTCGGCGAAACAACATGCACCCAGATGCCGGTTCGTACGTCGGTCACTGTTTTCAGAGCGTCGTCTTTAAGTGTGCGAAAGTAGTAGGTGATCATAGTCGTGCAAAATATTCTTGCAAAGCGGCAGCGTACTCAGGAAATAATTGGTATGCTTGCGAGCTATCTTTGTCGACCCATTCCATAGCTGACACTTCAATTGGATCGACAGAAAACGGTGTGGACTCGTCTTTCAAGACCACACGGTAGGCAACCACTAGCATGACACTTCCATCCCGTTTATGCTCTTGGGTACCAACATAGACCGGTTCAGCT
>CAYTYF010000035.1:0-10698 GCA_964442205.1 uncultured Candidatus Saccharibacteria bacterium
ATCCGCATGTCGAGATCACTTCGGTTATTTCTGCATCTAGCAGTGGAGCACCGATGTCAGATCAATTTCCTCATTTAGATAGCATTATTGATATGGAGTTAGATGGAGTCGATGCAGCGGCAACGGCTGTCAAAGCAGATATTGTATTTACATGACCCAGAATGTATTGAAAACTCCCTTCTCATCATCTGGCCAACCGAGCGTTGAGATGTAGTTGGTGAGCGCATCGAACCATACATACATGACCTGGTTCTCATCGCCGGGCACCGGCACACCCCAATCGAGGCGTGACCGCTCACGGCTGATGGAAAAATCTTCAAGGCCAGCTTTCACAAACTCGAGCGCCCAGGCTCGTTGCCATTCAGGAATGATCACGACGGGGTCGGAAAGGTACTCCTCCAGGTAGCTCTGGTACTTTGAAAGAGCGAAGAAATAATTCTCCTCCTCTATTTCGACTGGTTCCATGTTGGGGTGATTTGGGCAGCGGCCATCAACAAGGTCGCTGTCCCGCAGAAACATCTCATCGCCGACGCAGTAGAGGCCTTTGTACTTTTTTTTGTAGATGTCGCCAGCATCAGCGCAACGCTTCCAGATAGCTTGCGCCGCGGCTTTGTGCTCACTGTCCGTCGTACGAATGAAGCGGTCGTACGAGAGGTCGAGTGCCTCCTTGAGCTTTTGAAATTCACCAGCGTAGTGGTCTACGTACGCTTGCCTTTCTTGCCCGGCTTCGTCAGCTTTGCCGGCTATCTTCTGGCCATGCTCATCGGTCCCCGTGTTGAAAAAGACCTCATGACCACAGAGCCGCCAGTAGCGGGCTAGCGCGTCGGCTGCAACCACTTCATACGCAAAGCCGACATGGGGATCAGCATTCACGTACGGCAACGTGGTGGTGATGTAGCGGGCTGGTTTCTCTGACATACAGAATAATGAGGATACTCTAGCATATTTGCACCTACGTATCATTGTGATAGCGTATCTTCAGACACCAATGGCTTTAGGAGCTGACCATGGACGACCAGACTTGGGGAATACTATTTGCAACACTGCTATACCGTAAGCTGACCAAGAAACCGGGTACGCTAGTCCAGATCCTGATCACGGGCAGCGAACACTACCACTGTCTCGTGTACATCCTGCATCCTGATGACACCCGCCCATGCTATTGGCGATCACACGAATTCGGCATATTGACGTTCTTCTGTCTTCGGCTCGCGGGACTTTTGACAGTAGTGCCGGAAGCGGAAAGGCCGGAGGATGTGGAGGGGTTCTTATATAAACCAGTTGCGGCGGGCCTGCTTTAGGCCCGTTTTCTTATTTGAGCGCAGTAAGTAGATCTGCGATGGCTACTCGCTCCTGCTCTCCCGTATCACGATGGCGGATGGTGACAGTATCAAGAAGGTCAGGGTTCTCGCCGAGCGTGTCGAAGTCGATGACCACGCAGTACGGGGTACCGATCTCATCTTGGCGGCGGTAGCGCTTGCCGATGTTGCCGTTGTCGTCCCAAGCGACATTACCGAACTGTTTTTTGAGCATGAGGAACACCTCGCGTGCCTTCTCTACGAGCTCTGGCTTGTTCTTGAGAAGCGGCGAGACAGCGACACGGTACGGAGCGAGGTGAACAGGCAACTTCAAGAAGACACGCGTCTCACCACCCTGCTCATCCTCAGCGTACGCTTCGCAGAGCACCGCAGTCAGCGCGCGCCCAACGCCAAATGACGGTTCGAGTACGTGCGGGATGAAACGCGAACCATCCGCCTCGATGTACTCCAAGCTCACACCACTCGCTTCCATGTGACTCTTTAGGTCATGATCAGTGCGATACGCAAAACCAGCAAGCTCGTCGAAGCCCTTCCCTGGATAGTTGTATTCGAAATCTATCGTGCGCTTGCTGTAGTGAGCGAGGTCGTTCTCTGGCACTTCGTACTCTCTGATGTTCTCTCGAGCGAGGCCGAGGTGGTCGAACCAAGCCCAAATAGCTTGTCGCCACTCTTCAAAGCGGCCCTCCCATTCTTCTTCTTTCACGAAATACTCTATCTCCATTTGCTCGAACTCACGAACACGGAACAAGAATTCTCGCGGCGCTATCTCATTGCGGAAAGCTTTGCCTATCTGACCGATACCGAACGGTATCTTTGGACTCATTGAGTCGACAACGTTCTTGAAGTTCACAAAGATACCCTGAGCGGTCTCTCCGCGCAGATAGGCAGTTGAACCAGCCTCCTGTACCGCACCCATGTTGACCGGAAAGAGCAAGTTGAACAGCTTCGCTTTTGAGAGCGAATTACCCTCAGGACTCATGATGCCCTTTTCTGATATGAGCGCGTCGATGGCTTCGATGGTCAGACCGTCCGCTTCGATGCCGATGTCTTTCAAGAGGTGGTCGGCACGGTAACGCTTACCGGTCTTGGTGTCTTCAACGAGCGGATCAGAAAAACCAGCACCCAAATGGCCAGAGGCTTGCCAGACACGTTCAGGCATGATGATAGAAGCATTGAGACCGTACATGTCCTCGCGGCCTTCGACGAACATCTTCCACCACTCCTGCTTGATCTTGTCGTTGAGCGCAGCGCCAAGGGGACCGAGGTCCCAGGTGCCTTTGAGGCCGCCGTATATCTCAGAACCTTGGAACACGAAGCCTCGCCGCTTGCAAAGAGAAACCACTTTTTCCATCACGTCGGAATTTTTATCAGCCATATGTAGTTAGTGTGCGACGCTGGCTAGTTATCTGCACCAGCCTCCACCACAACGCCATCGAGTCTATCGAATCCAGCCTCGCTCGGCAAGCTGGTAGTGAGTTCCTTGCTCGTAGTCTCAACAGTGTCCCCGGTGAAGCCGTCAGTTGCGGAGAATGACTGTTCGCTGATGACGACCGGGGTACTACCGATCTGTGAGGTGCTTGGCAGCACTGAAACTTGGAAAGAAGCGGTGGCTACTGCGTTTGCACTCACGGTACCCGGAGCCCAGGTGAGCACGCGACTGGTCTGGTTGTACTCAAACTGGCCGTCACCGGTCTTCTTGTTGAGCCAGCTCACGTAGAGGGGCAGCCTCGTGGTCACGCGACCATTGTTGATGTTGTTGGTGCCGTTCTCAAGGCGATACGAAACTGTGTAGGTGGTGTCTTCGCCGGTCATTGGCGGTACTGGTCCGCTATCAATGAAGATCTGCTTGCCGTGGTTAAGGCTCGAAGAAAGTACCGGCTCGCTTGAAACGCGAATGGTACGCTCGACGCTGCCGAGCAGTTCCTCAGCTACATTGCTCTCAGAAACGCGACGTGCAAATACGCTGATCTTTACGTTCACAGATGGATCCGTGAGGGTAGAGCGCGATGGTTTGACCGTGAAATTGAGCTGTTCGGAAGCACCCGGTTCAAGGCGATCGAAGCTTGGACGGTGCGATACGTCCCAGGTGAGGGTCTTTGCGGTCGAGTCGTAGAAACCTCCCTGCGCTGATAGTACTCCGTTTTGGAAACCAGTGCCTGACGGCGTGACCACCACGCGAAGGTCGTACACGTTGTCCTTGAGCGTATTCTTAATAGTGATGATGCCTGGCACGGATTGTCCTGGTTTGCTGGTCACGATGCGATCTTCGAGCCCTGCCACTTTAACGCCAATGTTAATGAAAGCGGCTTCGATAGCAAGGGTCGTCTCGGCGTTAGCAAACACTGATGCAAACTCGCTCTTGCTGCGTTCACTCGGAATGCCGGCACTGAATTTCATGACATGCTTGCCCGAATCCTCTCCGTGCACGATACCACTGATGGTAATGGTGTGACTCGACTGCGGAGTGACGTCCTTGAGCAACCAAGCGTTCTGACCGTCGCTCGGTTGCGGATTGGCACGTTTGAATTCGAAGCCGGAAGGATACTCAGCTTTGACGAGCACTTCTGGAAGGGGAACGAGTGAGTTCGACACCACGGTGAGCGTGAGGCTCGTCTCCTGGCCTGATGAGATCTGCCGAACGCCGTCCACACGGAACGAAACCGGCGCTGAGCTGATCTTGAAAGACTTCGGTTCAGCGTTCTTAAAGAGGCGAGCACTGGAACCTTCTACGCGGTACTCGACCGATGCTTTGATGCTCTTCTCTTCGTTCTCTTCCCCAAAGACCCGAGCGCGCAGCGGCATGTTGATCGTTTCTCCAGGATCGATGGTATCGAGCGGAATGCGGTCGGTGTATAGATCTCGCGGTGTCTCTTCGTCAGACTTTGTGCCAGGCGGATACTCGATGACGAGCGTCGCAGACTCCATCGGTACCGTATTGTCGTTGGTGATACCGACCTGTATCTGCACTACTTCGCCCCCAGCGACCGTGAACGGTACGGTAAGTGCGATGGAAATGTTGTCACCTGAGATGCTGTTGCGACCGAACACCATGAAGAAACTTGAGACGATCATCGCAATACCGAAGAATGCAACGCCAAGGAGGGCGAGCTTCAATCGATACCCACGTCGCTTATGCGGTTTCATGGTAGGCAGCGCAGCAATGGTCGATCCGTACGCTTCAGGAACTGCATCCTGGATAGGTACCCCTTGTGCCTCCATCTCAGCTGGAGTCATGTTCCAGTCAGTTGGAAGCGGTTTAGCCTCATCTGTGAGATCGTGATGTATGTCGCCGACGCCAGAAGTTCCCCGCTGGTAGAGGCGGTTTCGGAGGCTGTCGAGGTTATCGCTATCTTTGATACCGCTCATGGTGCGCTGTGTGTTTGAATTATAGCACTAGAGATGGCTAGCTGCGGAGGCTGCTTTGGCGGCTCTGTCGATACGCATCAGCAATTCGTCCGAACGTGAAGCAACCGCTTCCTCAAAGGGCAGCGAAAAGACCGGTGCAAGCATAGGATCGTGAGCCACGTACCCAAGTGCTGCCAAAAGACGGATATGGAACAGTAATTGGGCTGAGTCGCGAACTGCGGGATCAGTGTCATTCCCGCACGTAAGCGCCGCAGTGAGGTCATCGAAGACGTTCGGTAGCGCTGACTCTCCGTGCACGTAGCGGCGCACGAGCTTGATGAGATAAGTTATGGCAGCACGCGCTTCGCGCGTGCTGCCATCCATGAACGCATTCCCGTGTGATTCCACACTCCCGATACGCCAGCCGCTCTTCCCTTTCACGAGGGATACACGAACGCGTGAAAAATCCTGAAGCGCTTGCCGCTGCTTGCTTTTCTCCTCACGCACGCTGCGCGCCACTGCCAAGAGCATTCCAGCATCGCGCGTGAATAGCAGGAACGATCGGTCAGAGGTTTTACTGACACTGCTGCCACAAACGATCGCCTCAGTCGTATACGTTTGGTAACTCATGTTTGCGTTTCTAGAAATGGCCGATCTACTTTGTCGAGCTGCGCCAGGTAGCACTCATCGTATGCTAGATACGCCTCGCACTACCTGACTTACTCTTCGCGTATCTCATTCCATTTCTAAAAACTTTTAGGTGGTCGATCAAAGTTTCTGAAGTGAAATGGTAAATAAATATTCACCTGCATTCACTGCTACACCTTCCGTCTCTGCAAATTCGACACTATCTGCCCCAACCACTCTCATGATGTCTGCCTCGAACTTCTTAATGAGCAGCTCGCCATCACTCTCAGTTGCAATAGTGAGTGCGATACGATCGCTTGGCTGCAGGTTAGCCTGCTTGCGCATCTCCTGGAGTGCACGCACTAGTTCACGCATGTCCCCTTCTGCCTTGAGCTCAGGTGTGATGGTCGTATCGAGCTCGACCTCTGTTGCCAGTGATTCATCTTGTACTATCTCCTTCACGTTGACCTCTTCGCGGATCAAAGCCAGAAACGGTTCAGCTTCAGGAACGACCTTCGTTTTCACCATAAGTGTCTGAAGTGGTTGGCGGATCTTGATGTTGGCACGCGTCCTTGCTTCTAGTGCCAGCGACACATAGTTGCGCGTTATGCGCATTTCTTCGATGAGGCCACTGTCGAGAGCACCACCTTTCGGCCAAGCAGCCAGGTGTACAGAGATAGGACCGCTATCAGGCTTCACCTTGCCCCACAGATAGTCGGCGTAGAACGGCATCACCGGTGCCATCACGAGTGCCAGGCTTTGTAGGACATGACGAAGCGTACCGAGTGCGAGTGCCTTATCTGTAGCATTATCTCCCTTCAGTCGGTCACGCGAGCGGCGCAGATACCACACAGACAGATCATCAATGAAGTCTGCTATCGGTCTTGTGGCGCGGTCGAGCTCATAGCTCTCATAGCCCGTGGTGGACTCTGCAATGAGTTCATTGAGACGGGCCACGATCCAGCGATCGAGCACGTGTGCGGAATCCTCTTTCGCGTTGGTACCGTCAGCAAACAGTTCGTACATGGCGAGTACGTTGTGCAAACGGCCGATGTTCTTGCGCTGGAGTTCGAGCACCTCTTTCTCAGAGAAGTTGAGGTCTTCCCCGCGGATGATCGGCGAGGAGAGTAGGTAGTAGCGCATGGCGTCGACACCGACTCGGTCGGCGAGCTCCATCGGGTCCGGGTAGTTGCGCAGCGATTTCGACATCTTCTTGCCGTCCTCTGCAAGGACGAGACCGTTCGTGATGACGTTCTGGTATGGGCTCTTTCCAAAGAGCGCAACGCCGAGGACCATGAGCGAGTAGAACCAACCCCGTGTCTGATCGACGCTCTCCGAGATGAAGTTGGCTGGGAAACGGACACCCTTCCCTGGGTCGGCCACATCGAGGTTGGCAAAAGGATAATGCGTCTCAGCGTATGGCATGGAACCTGATTCGAACCAACAGTCGAACACATCAGGAACGCGTTCGAGTCGCACACCGTCTTCCATCACTTCGAACTCATCGATGTATGGCCTGTGGTAGTCGAGCTCGAAGAAATCATTGTGTGGTAATTGCTTGAATGGCAATGGGCGCAGTTCACTATTGTTGAGGTAGCCTGCTTCTTTGAGCTCGATGGTGCGGTCCATGTCGGCGCCTTCAGCGACACACTGCAGGGCAAAAATGGAACTGCCATGTCCTACCAAGAGCACGTTCTCGTTCTCATGTGCGCTGTCGAACTCGTAGAGGAAGTGTCCGACCCGCTTGATAAGGTCGCGACGCTTCTCTACTCCCGGCAACTCTTTGGTGAACTTCTCCGCTTCGCTAGCGAAGTTGGCGTTGAACTCGTTCCAGGTCTTGCCTTCCCAGTCGCGACCTACTTGGAACTCGATGATGCGGGGTTCAGCTACGACCGCTGTCTCTGGAAGACCAAGTGCTGCAGCAATGCGCTCAGCTGTCTCACGAGTGCGCTCGAGGCCAGAGTGCACAATGCGGGTGATGCCTTCGCTTCGAAGCGTTTCGGCAAGCGTCTCGCATTGCTTCCGCCCCTCTTCGGTGAGTGGGTTCTTGGTCTCAGGCAGGGTGTTGATGGCACCGGTCAGGTTGCTCTCAGCCTGAGCATGGCGCGTGATGAAGTAGCGGTTGTTGCGCTTGGGTGCATGTTCGAGAAGCTCCGCGAGCGAACCGAAGACCGTGTACTCTTTTGTGTCCGGATTGCGCCAGATAGGCAACGGCGCACCCCAGTAGCGCTGGCGCGAGATGGCCCAGTCGCGCGCGCCTTCGAGCCAGCGACCGAAGCGGTTCTGGCCGACGTGCTCCGGGACCCAGTGCACTTTTTTGTTTGCAGTGACCAGGTCGTCACGGAACTTGGTTACCTCAACGAACCAAGACGTGGTCGCGTAGTTGAGAAGCGGAGTATCGCAACGCCAGCAGTGCGGGTAGCTGTGGGTGATGTTCTCTTTCTTGAACACCTTCCCTGCCTCTTTGAGCTTCTTGAGTACCTCGATGTCGGCATCGAGGTGTGAGATGCCCGCGGCGTCATCGTCCTTCGGCTTCACGAGCTGACACTCGAAACCTTGAATGAACTCCATGAAGTGACCAGAGCTGTCAACGTGGTGCACTATCGGAATTCCTTTGACCTTTGCGAGAGCCATATCCTCATCACCGTACGCTGGTGCCAGGTGCACCGCACCGGTTCCCTCTTCGCCGAGCTCGACGTAGTCAGCGTGGTAGATCTTCCAGGCATTCTCCTTCTGTTCGAATTCGCGCTTCTGCCAGAAATCGAACGGTGGCACGTAGCTCTTGCCGATGAGCATCTCACCCTTGAATTCTTCCACGACCTCATGCTCCACTCCTGCCATGACCGCGGCCACACGTTCTTTGGCAAGGATAACGAACGCACCCGTTTCTACGCGCACCTTCGCGTACACAAAATCCTTATGTATTGCAGCTGCCATGTTGCCAGGCAGCGTCCACGGTGTCGTTGTCCAGACGAGGAGCGAGGTGTTCGTCACGTTGCCGGCGTCATCAAGGAGCGGTAGCTTCACGGTGACCGCGATATCCTTGATGTCCTTGTACCCGAGGTTGACCTCGAAGTTCGACAGCGTGGTGCCGCAGCGCGGACAGAGGTGCATGCTCTTGAATCCCTCGTAGACAAGACCTTTCTTGTGGAGTTCAGAGAAGACCCACCAGACGCTCTCGGTGTACCCGGCGTCCATGGTCTTGTAGTCATCCTCCATGTCGACGAAACGGCCCATGCGCGGCACGATCACCTTCCAGTCGCCGGCGTACTCCAAGACAGCCGCCCGGGCGGCTTCATTGAAATTCTTCACACCGTAATCCTCGATGTCGCGCTTGGTCGCCAGACCTAGTTTCTTTTCGATGAGATTCTCAAGCGGCAGGCCGTGACAATCCCAGCCCCATTTACGGCGTACGCGGTAGCCGCGCATGGTGGAAAAGCGTGGAATGGCGTCCTTGATGGTGCCGGCGAGGATGTGGCCATAGTGCGGGGTACCGGTCGCGAACGGCGGACCGTCATAAAAAACAAAATCACCGACAGGCGCGCCGCCTGCTGGCGTTTCCAAACTCTTTTTGAAAATATCGTGCTCTTCCCAGAAGCGCTGCACCGCTTCTTCGCGGAGCGCTACCTCACTCTTTTGTGCTTCCGGCACTACCGCCACGGTGTCGTTCTCACGACCGACCAATTTGCTCATAGGAAATGGTGTTATGCGTATCAGACATATGGACCGGCCAAAGCCTGTCCCGTACGCGTATCAGACGTACCCGTGTATCCTACCACCAATTAACGAACAATAAAGTAAGGACCACCTCGAGAGGAGGTGGTCGTTCGGTCATCGGTTCGACGTATCCCGGAGGATCGGGTTCCGGCTCCATACGCGAAAGAAACTCCCAGAGCATCAGCAGCTGCTCCAATGTTTGCTGCCAAAGACTGGAGAGCAGTCCGTGAAGGAAGATGAAGATCCTCACTGCTTCCTCCTGCCCGGGAGAGCAAGTCTTGTCTCTATCGCCCTATGAAGCGCAAGCTCCTGCCAGAGCAGGTAATCGAGTATGAGAAGAAGATTCTGCAATCCATCTCCCCAGTCATTCGCCGCAGGCATGCTGTTTCCTCTCGGTTCAGTGATCGTTGATTTGCCTCTGCCAATCTACGAAACAAAACGTCGTACGTCAATAAAAGATACGGGCTCCGACCAACGAACGTGGTCAGAGCCCTTTCTTCTCAGGAAGCATGGTCACTCACTTGCGATCGATGATGCAGGTTATCGGCGAGAGTACGACGAAGGCAGGTCCCCGGCCGGCTTCGGCGGAAACGATGCGCTCCTGCATCGGCAATCCGCCCCACATCCTCGCCTGTGCTTCCAGTACGCTTTCTCCTGCGGCGTACCACAGACGCGCCCATGGCTGTATGAGATCGAGCGGAGTGCGGATCATTTTACATGACCCCAGCAGTTCGGGTGAATGACGCCGTCGATTTCGCGGTAGCCACGCCCCTCGGACAGCGGCTTTTGGGGCGGATCTGCAGGCTCGCTCTTTTGAAGCAGGTCGCACGTTTGCAGAAGCATGGTCTCCGGCAAGCGATACAAAACGGTCAGCCACGCCACCCAGAACCGCATATAGTATTCCGACATGTTCGTGTCCTTTCCTTTCAAGGTTCCTAATATCTGACGATACAAGAGCCCACGAGGCACGTCAATGAACAACGTATTTCGCCTGTGCACAGCCCCTCTTGCCAGCAAAAAAAAGAGGAGTAGGATAGTCCACTGTTGTTGCTACGTAACTAGTAATAACAAAAAGTCACCCGACAAGCACACGGAGGTCTAATTGTCGGAAGAACCTGCTCTTTTTGTCGCAATTTCGGGCATTCGCGGTTCGGGACGAACCACGCTCTTCAAGGAACTTGAATCTCTGCTTCCCGCACGATTCGGGGGGGATCAGACGTTCGCCTTTTTTGAAGATCCGTTCGGTCAGCTGCCGCACCCGCTGCTGTGGGACGCTGAGACAGCCAAACTCGATCCGACGACGCACCTTTTCAAGTGCTGGGCGGTCCTGAACGAGTTCAATGTCAAGCGACTGCGTCCCGCGCTCGATACGTACGACGTGGTCGTGGTCGATGGCTATGGCCTCAATGCGCTCCTGTACGCTACAGCGTGCATTGCGTGCAATCGCGTGGATGATACGTCGGTGGCACAGATGCACCACCAGATCGTCCACGGCCGGGTCATCTCCCAGGGCATTCAGCCGCCACAATACTTCGTTACCCAGGCGGACCCCGAGCTGATGACGGAGTACCTTCAGCGCCTCAAGCCTGCCCTGACCAAGGAACAGTGTCTCGCCTTCCTGAAAAAGGAGGCACGGATCATCGAGGAATACTTCGACGGCACCGGGCAGCAGGGTACCCTGCTGCCGCCC
>CAYTYF010000036.1:0-10166 GCA_964442205.1 uncultured Candidatus Saccharibacteria bacterium
CGCGGTACACCACATCGGCACGCTTGCGCCAGTAGTAGAGGCGGGTGTGCTGGTAGTAGTTCACGATCGACTCAAGAAAGACCGAGAACGGTCGGTTGTTGACTGGATAAAAGGCCAGCAGTGCTGCCAGGATAGCGAGCGGCAGACCGAACAGTACGAAAATGATGAGGGGAAACGTAATGAAAAAGACCACCGCCACTCCCACGCCACCGGCCAGGTAGACGAACTGCTTCCAGGTGAAAGGGCCGATGATCTTGTCTTCGATCTCGATGAACTGCGGGACCTCGAATCGCATACACGTATAGTATACATCGCGCACTGCGGCTTCGTTTGGCGTTATTAAGAGTTATCCCCGCTACTGTTGCGGACTGTTCCTAAAGTCGGGAGTGTCGACCACCGATGGTCGTTTGAGGAGTGCGTCTTGGGCAACGCTGCGGATGGCAGCACGGTTCTGTTCCTCGCTGCCGTAGAGGTGCGGGTACTGGTCGCGGTACGCTCCGTAGCCATGGATGCGCTGTGCATCAGCGTCCATGGTTTGTACCGGTGAGATGTTGGAGACTGGTGCGCTAGACCACTGTGGCGGTACGTTCTCAGCTGCCTGTGCGACAGCTGGTTGAAGCTGGGATTCCGCCAACGGCACCGACATGCTCGTGAGCTGTGCTGAAGAGCGTGGTTGTGCAGTTGGGACGGCAGCCATTTGGCTGGCGACCGACTGAAAAGCTGGTGCTGTTTGCGGTGGAACTGGTGCAGGTTGTGGAGCTGGCTGGGCTACTGGCGCCGGGGTAGCGAATTTATTCGCCAGATCAGCCAATTGCTGTCTTTTTTCAAGTTCTTCTGGTGTTGGAACTACCGGGGCTGGAGTTGTGGGAGCAGTCGCAGGCTGGCCAGTTGAAATACGATTGAACTCATACAGCATGGAAGGCGGTAGGGCGTCTAGAATGTTGTCGCGAAGTCTTCGTGCATCAGTTTCTAGGAGATTGCACTCGTCACGGATGAATTCCATGAGTCCTTGCTGATCAAGAAAGAGCATGAGAAACAGCATGATACCGTTCTCGAGTGCATCAATGGCTTCAGAGTTCATTTGGTAGCCTTCGCCATGGATATCAGCAAGACCTTCCGCAATTCCGCTACTCAGAAAATCGCGGTATTCCGGGGTGAAGCTGGCTAGTCGTTCAGCAATGTATTGTTGCTTATCCATAGGTGTGATGTCGCATCATTATTTCATTATGCCGCTACCGGTGCAGGAGTAGGTGCGGGTTCAGCAGGTTTCGCCGCCGCTTCGGTCATTTGTTTGACTATCTTGGCGAGCTGCTTTTCTTCCTCAGTATCTTTCGCTTTTGTTTCTCCTTGCATACCCCAATCTTTACGTAGCGCTGCAACCGTTTCTTTCTTTGAATGTGCTGTACCAGCAGTCACTCCAGCGGTGACCGCTGCAGCGACCGCAGCTCCCGAAGCAGCAGCTGCTACGCTTTGACCAAGCGCTGCCCCACCGAGTGCACCTGTACCACCGCTAAAGTTAGTTAGTTTCGTGACTGCGTTATCCCAACGCTTTGCACTGTTATCAAGTGATTGTATGTATGAGAGTTGATTCTCGTACTTCACGTTCGTCTTGGCAAGATTACGTTCTTTAACCACCTCACCATCACTCTCTACTTTTTTAATGGTTGCGGTCTGGAGCTCCTTCTCGGCCAAAGTCACCTTGTTTGTGAGTCCCTGCAAGCTCTCAGCAAATGCTGCTTCCTTTGTCTCTATAGCGATATTGCTCTGCTGAATTCCAGCCTCTGCTGCAGCTTTCTTCTGCTCAGCTGCAGCTACAGCTTCCTCGGCCTCTTTGACCGCAACCGGATCAAGCGCCGCGGTCTTTTGTGCGTCTGTTAGTCTTTGTTTAGCTGTCGTGAGTTCAGTATCCGCTACAGACTTATCCTGCTCGAATTTCTGTTTCGCTGCATTTTCAAGCACGGTTGCGTTGGTTTTCTTCTTTTCTTCCTCAACCAAAGCTCCCTTTGCAACCTCCAAGTCGACCTTCTTTTGGTCAACATTTTTCTTTGCAGTTTCGGCTACTGCTTGAGCAGCAACGTACTTAGGACTCAGTCGCATCATCTCGGCTTCAAGTTTTCCTTCTTTCTCAAGCGTTGTAACATCTCGTTCCTTAAGGCTCTTGAGATAATCGTCATGTATTTTCTTTTCTTCTTTTTGTCGAGTTACGAAGCCGCCCTTCTTACCTTCCCCAATGTCGAGCTGGCTTCCGATAGACTTATTACCTAATTTGACCTGGCGTGCGTCAAAGCTTGAGTCGGCAACATTCTTAACTGCTTGGTGGACTTGTCTCCCTCCAACTGCACCAAAGCGAGCAGCATTACGATTCATCCACTGTGAATTTGCAAGCTTGTTAGCTCCAGCACCCACAGTAGTTCTAGCTACACGCGCAGCTGCCCCGCTCGTGGTATTACCAATAGTTCGCTGTACTCGCGAGCGGGCGCTTTTGATCATGGCCATTGAAGTGTCAGCACCGTGGATACTCATACGGCTAGCCATCAGTATTGAAGCGATCATAAAGCCGAGCGAGACGATCAAAAAGAGCACTGCCTGGAAACCGTCCCCCGTCTGCGGGTTGTATTGGTAGCCCTGAAGCGCTGGATTGCCGCCGATGCCACCGAGGTTGTCGCCGAGCGTCTGGCCGTCCGCAATACCTCCGGCTGAGCGAGCGCCAGCGAGGATGCGCATCGCGATGTACAGGCAGAAGAGGTAAGCGGGAGCGAAGAAGGCGTTCTTGAGGAAGTTGTTCCACCACTTCTCTTGGGCGTGCATAAACTTAGGTAGGATCCAGCCCAGGAACATAACTGGTGCGAAGATCATGTAGAAGCAGAGCATCACGAAACGCGTGATGATCATAAGCGCTCCGGCTAAAAAGACGAGTCCGGTGAAAAGCAGGAAGATGAAAATTGCGACCGCCAGACCAAAGCCGCCGGTCACGGTGGTGGCGATGGTCTGTAGCCCGACGAGGTGCATGATGTAGCCAGGTATGCCGATGTTTGCAGCGCCAAAGCCCTGTACACCCCCTCCCGTGTTGACCTGGAGCGTGGTTGCCATCAGGTTGTACACCTGGAGAGCAGCGATGTTAGAGAAGTCGACGATGAACTTAGCAATGAACAGACTGAAGTTGATGAGGAGCGCAGCCACAATGAGTCTCGTGAGCGTCTTCCTTGCCCCGCTATCCTCGGCGTCCCAGATGAGTTTGAGACCGATGAAGATAAGGCCGAAGATGAACATCAGGTTGAAGCCATCTCGCACCACTAACCAAACCGTGTTGACGGATACACCGATGCCGCTCGTCGGACCCATGAGCTCTCCCATCTGGAACACCAGTTTTTGGAGTGACTGCTCCAGTGCCCACCCGCCGATGGTCACAAAGAGACCACCGGCCATCATGGCTACCGAGAAGAAGAAGCTATTTATGGCCTCACTGATGCCTCCGGCTTGAGCTCGGATCACTTCAGTTGGTAGCACGAGCACACACAAGGACAATAACGCAACCAGAACGATGCATATCGTTCTGGTCTTTTGTCGCAAACTGTGTGAGAGGACGTTCATAAACTACGGCGAATCGACTGAGTCGGTGGAGGTGGAGGTTACAGGGTCAGCAGTTGGGATGTCGTCAAGGTTATCTTCGATGACCTCGGTCACAGGGTCGATCGATTCATCATTGGTGCCGGGGATAGTAGGGTCAAGCGGTTCGTCAGTGAATGGATCGACCGGGTCGATGGAAGGGTCTGTTGGATCAGTAGGGTCGACCGGGTCAGCAGGGTTGTCGCCGATATCGTCTGGATTAGGTGGTACGAAGAGATCGTCGAAGTCTAGTGTCGGACCGATGATGCCGTCCCCGTTATCGCTAAAGAATGCATCACCGCCGGCTCCTGCGAGACCGCCAACGCTGCCGAAGATGCGATTCACGAGCTGGTAGAAGAGTGCAGCGATGAGCTCGTTGATCTCGTCGGCTTCCACGAGCACGTCTTGCCCGGCTCCGAGTGCTTTGTTCATTTGTCCGGCAATGAGCGCACCAGGGGTAGTGATATGTCCGTTGGCGTCCTTCATTGAGAGGAAGCCTTGGCCGAAGTTGAGTGTCAGCTTCTCGTTAGCCTGCTTCTGAGCCATGAAGTTCATGAAAGCAGCTTCTGCTGACATACGGGCTCCGTAAGCGGTGTTGTTGTATGGATCTTGCGTGACTTGGACCCAGTTCTGCCAGCCTCCGCCGCCGCCGAAGTCGCCCTGCATGAAGTTTTGCAAGTTACCAGCCATCTCCGAGAGCGTACATTGGGCTCGGTACCCATCATCTTCCTGGCTCAATCTGCCTGCGATGGAATTCGTAATTGCGAACTGTACGTCGAGTTGGAACGGACTACAGAGCGTTTCAAGCGCAGTGAAGCCGAGACCGTCCTCAGAAAAGAGGAACTCAGCTGCCGCTTCGTCTGCCACGTTCACTAGGTGTTCCTTGAGGTCTTGGACAAAGGTGGGACTGCCGTTGAAGCCTGAATTCACCCAGTTGGTGAGACTGCGTATCATTGAGGAGAGAAAGATCTTTGCAATGGCAAAGAAAATGCCGTCTAGGGTAAGCTCCTTGCCGAGCAGTGTCGCGTCTGCGGCAGCACTGAAGGTGCTCGCGATAGCGTTCTGGATATTCGTTACCTCAAGCGCAAAGGGGCCTCCTGCTCCTCCTGCTTCTGCTACCTGCACCTTACCTCGCGGATCGATAGGATGGATTGCTAGGATGGATACGAGCAGGAAACCGATCACGCCGCGCGTCAGCATTTTTTTAATTGTACGAGAACGCATCATACGTTTGACTTAATAAGTGGATACAGTTCATCCTCAGGACCGAAACGCACGTTGTCGGTTTTGACGAGTTTCGTCAAAAGAGTAATGATCGCTTGTCCCATGGCGGCGACGTCATTTTGGTAGCGTTTCATGCGCACCATGGCGAGAGCTGGGTCGGTGAAGGTTTTAGCTGCACCATCAAGATCATTGGCGATAGCTTGGTAAGAATTCACAAGTGCGAGGTGCTCCGCTACGTACGTGTTAGGTACAGGGATGAGCTTCATATCAACTATCATACCGCGATAGGAGTTCAAGATCGGCCCTAGACCCTCAAGATCTTGGGGGTTATTGGTACGCAGCGCTTTATTGATGACAACCAGCTCATTCTCTGGAGGAGCCGGATATTTGTTCATAATGGCCATGAGTCCATTGCCATAAGCGCGCAGTGCGTCAGTGTCAGTGTCGTTGCTGATGGTGATGTCTTGCTGACCGATCTTCTGGTCGACCATATTTTCGCCGAGCGTATCAGCTGCCAGCGTAGCGAACTCCTCATTGTCGCGACCGAGTCCACCGTACGTTTTGTTTCGCAAGTATCCTTCAATGAAAGCGACCGTAAAACTCTCTGTGACCGTTTGTGGCTTCCAGTCGCTCGTCGATGCGTTTGGGAGCTGGGCGGTCAATGTCTCAGTGCTGAGAAGCGCATCTTGCCAGTCAGGTATGCCGTTACCGTCCTCATCCTCTGGCTGGAGGAAGGCACGCTCTGGGGCATCGGTCACCACGGTCAGCTCACCATTGGTAAGTTCTTCAGCTGGGTCAGGACTCTTAACGAGAGCAAAAGCTATCAAACCGACGCCAACCAGAAGTGCCGCCCATATCGGCTTGTGTGGGATGTTCACGCCACGCATATATATGAATAGTATACCGTTGACCCTCGAACAAATGAGAAGCGAGCTGGTTATAACTGGGTACCGTGGCGATAAGCGGTGAACAAGTCTGGGGAAAGTCTGTTGAGATCAACTGCTCAGTGGAGTGTGGAAAGTTTTTTGGCCAATTGAAGCCAGATATCGATAACGATGTCCTCTGCTCTAACGGTTGCAGGAAGATCGAGTGTGGAAAAGCTGTGGAGTACTTCTTCCCGGTCGAAACGGGCACTCAAATTACCAAGCAACTGCTTGCGTTTTTGGCCAAATCCGAGATGTAGCAGTTCAAAGAAGAAGGTTTCGCTCAGGTCTATGAAAGAGTTCTTATTTATCCCATTGATAGCGATGATAGCTGAGTCAACTTGAGGTGGGGGAGCAAAATGCCCCCTTCCTACCGTCCTTATATATGTAGGTGTTCCGTAGGCTTTGACCGACAGAGAGAGGATGGATTCCTTCTCGTCACGCTTAGGGTCTGAAGCAGCGCGCTTGGCGACTTCCTTTTGGACCAAAAAAACGATGGTATTTGGCTGAGTATCGGTCTCTAAGAAGGTGCGGAAAAGATGGCCAGAGAGGTAGTACGGTATATTGGCCACCACTTTGTAGCCTTGGGGTACGAGGCCAAAGGTTCCGAGGTCGAGCTCTCGCACATCAGTGTGGTGGAGCGTAAGCTGTCCGGCCCCCATCTCTTCACCAAAGGTGTCTTCAAGTACCTGGATAGCTCGTGTATCAGCTTCCAGACCAATGACCCGTACCCCGCGGGCTAAGAGCTCACGGGTCAGTACGCCTGTTCCGGGCCCGATCTCGAGCACTACCTCCCCGGCACTGAGCGCTGCGGCATCGCACATCCACCCGGGGACGATCTTGCTCGTGAGGAAGTGCTGACCCAGCGATTTTTTGGCTATAAATCTATCTTTTTTCATTTCAGTCGAGGAAAATGGTGCGCTCAAAACCTGAGGTGCCGCCCCTAGGGTAGCGCTCGGTCGCTTCCAAGTGTTCCTCATCGATGTCGGCGAGGAAGGAGGAAGGGACATTGATGCGCTGGCTACCGAAGATGGTCCTCACCTGGGCGAAGGTAAGGTATACCTTTTTTTCGGCTCGTGTCAGTGCTACGTAGAAGAGGCGGCGCTCTTCTTCGCGATCGATGCCAGCGTCATCGAGACGCTCGTGCGGAAAGAGGCCTTCCTCAAGGCCGGTGATGAACACATACGGGAATTCGAGTCCTTTAGCAGCATGCACGGTCATGAGGCGCACTGCGTTGCGTTCGTCTTTGCTCGCGAGCTCATCTTGATCGCTCTGCAGGGCTGCGTTCTCAAGCAGTCCCTCGACCGAAGCCTCGGCATCTTCGCTATCGTAGCGCGTGGCGAGCGTGACCAGTTCCCGCAGGTTCTCGAGGCGCTCGAGGTCCTCCTCGAGGCCGCTCTTTTTGAGCTCGACCTCGAGGCCGGTGCGAGCGATGATGAACTTGAGTGTCTCGGAGACGGGTTTGGTACGAGCAGTGTCGCCGATGTCGCGCATCATTGTCTCAAAACGCTCGACCTTCTCAGCTACCGCCCCAGTAAGCTCGCTTCGTTTCCCTTCAAGGAGCTTGAGAAGGGTCACTTTGCCGATGCCGCGCGCTGGTACGTTGATGATGCGTGCGAGATCGGTAGTGCTTTCAGGGTTGAGGGCAAGGCGGAGGAAGGAAAGCACGTCCTTTACTTCGCGACGCTCGAAGAACTTGGTACCTAGAAGCTGGTATGGCACCTCGTACGACAAGAATGCTTCCTCGAGCACGCGAGATTGGAAGTTCGTGCGGTAGAGTACGGCTATTTCCGAAGGCTCAGTTCCATTTGCAATGAGTTCGGCAGCCGTGCGCACTACGTAGTCAGCCTCCTCTGCTCCGCTGTCCGCAACGTGGAGGGTGATCTTCTCACCGGTATCGTTCTCAGTGAAGACGGTCTTTGGAATTCTGGCTCTATTCTTGGCTATTACGGTATTCGAGGCATTGATGATGGTCTTGGTCGAGCGGTAGTTCTCTTCAAGGAAGACGGTCTTCGCGCCCGGAAATTGCTGTTCGAACTTGAGCACATTGGAGATGTCTGCTCCGCGCCAGGAGTAGATGTTCTGGTCGACGTCGCCGACGACACATATATTACGCGCACTGCCGGCCAGGGTGCGCACGATCTCAAACTGGACCCGATTGGTATCTTGGTACTCGTCTACGTGAATGTATTGGAAGCGCTTCTGCAGCACTTCCTTGATGACCGGGTAGTCTTGAATGAGGTGGAGGGTCTTGAGAAGCAGGTCGTCGAAATCGAGCGCCTGCTCTTCGCGGAGTATGCGGTCGTAGTGCTCCCATACTTCAGCGGTCACCCGTGCCGGGTACGAGCTCGCTTCAGCCAAAAAGTCACTCCGGGACTGCGCGTCACCCTTGGCTCGCGAGATCATGGAGAGGATCTTACGCGGTTCGAATTGTTTTGGTGTGTAGCCAGCCTTTTCAAGTGCTTCCTTGATGGCTCGGACGCTGTCTGAGCGGTCATAGATAGTGAAGTGCCGCCTCAGGTTCATGGTCTCGTGATGCTCGCGCAAGATACGGACGCCGAGTGAGTGGAAGGTGGTGACGGTGGGCATCGTTTCGAGTCCGGCTCTGGCTGAACTGCTGTGCTCACGGATGAGGGACAGAACACGTTCGCGCATCTCTGTTGCGGCCTTGTTAGTGAATGTGACAGCGAGGATGTGGTGAGGGGCCACTCCTTCGTGGATGAGGTGAACGATGCGGTGCGTGATGACTCGGGTCTTTCCAGAGCCTGCTCCAGCGAGTACGAGAAGGGGTCCTTTGGTGGTCACGACAGCCTCTCGTTGCGCAGTATTGAGTCCCTCGAGGTAGGTGGGCGACGTCATAGGTTGCGCACACTATATCACGAGTGTTCGCGCGCCAGGCTGTGGAGTATCAAATTCAACAAACAACAAAGCGCATGAAACGTCAATGTAGAAAGTACGGCTTCACGCAAAGCTCATTTTTCTTCAGGTTTGTTAGTCCACATGAGCGACGAACGTCAATTGTTTCACCTACTTGCTTTAGTACAATAGTGCCATACCGGGATAACGGTACGAGAGAGCCAAGCGCGCTCTTTTTGTTTCAGACTTTGACTGTAGCGGAAGCAAGCAGGCGGTGAGACCATAAGGAACGAACTATAGAACCTCATCAACACGACGTCGGACCTTCACCTAAAAGCAACGTAGGGGTGAAGCTTCGGCCGACATACATCCTCGATCAGGCATCAAAAGTGTCTAAGCGTCTTTTCCGCGAGCTCGTGCTCATCGTCGTACTGCTCCTGCTGCCGGTATCTGTTCAGGCTAACATGTTCGCTAAATTGGCGAGCCTTTTTGATTCCAATGAGGTCGTTGCTGAGGCTCGCGTGTCAGCTGATCAGACCGCACTCTACGCAGAACTTTTGAGTACAAACCAGAACCCTACGCCAGCTACAGCTGTCGGTGGCGGTACGGTAACGACCGCTGAGGGCGCTCTCATCTCTACCGGTCCGGTCGGAGCGAGCACTATCGCAGAAGCAAAATTGAATACGAGCGGTGAGATCAGCGTATACGTGGTTCGTGAAGGTGACTCACTCTCACAGATCGCTGAAATGTACGGCGTTACCTCAAATACCATCCTGTGGGCCAACGACCTTGCGAGCGCTGCCAGCATCAAGCCTGGCCAAACACTCGTCATCCTGCCTGTTGCCGGTGTACAACATAAGGTCGTAAAGGGCGACACTATCGCTTCCGTCGTAAAGAAATACGATGCTGAGCTCGATGAGGTGCTTGCGTTCAATCACCTCGAGGCAGACGCAGCGCTCGCGGTTGGTGAAGAGGTCATCATTCCTGGCGGTACTGTGAAAACAGTTGCACCTAAGTCTACCGGCGGTGGAGGAGGCGGAGCAGGTGCTGGATGGCTGGCTCACCCGCTTCCTGGTTCACAGAAATCACAGGGTATTCATGGTTACAACGGTATCGACTTCGCTCGCGTACCACAGGGTACAACAGTACGCGCTGCAGCAGCTGGTACAGTGGTTGTCGCACGCTCTGGCGGTTGGAATGGTGGTTACGGTAACTACGTCGTGATCAAGCACCCCAACGGCGTACAGACACTTTACGCACACTTGAGTTCGGTTGAGGTTTCACAGGGCCAGGCTGTCTCACAGGGTGAGCGTCTCGGTGGTGTAGGTACCACAGGCCGCTCTACTGGAATCCATCTTCACTTCGAAGTTCGCGGGGGCAAAAACCCATTTTAGGCGATCTGCTTTGTTGCACTTCATAAAATAAAACTCACCGTACATCCAAGTACGGCTCGTTTTATTTTAATCGTGCGCCGCGCAGCTCATCCTAAACAGGTTTCTTCCTACATCCTCACCCGATACTGCAACGCTTCAAGTAGGTGAGCCGGCTCGATGTGCT
>CAYTYF010000037.1:0-6081 GCA_964442205.1 uncultured Candidatus Saccharibacteria bacterium
AGAAATTATATGTTGTAAATGGTGACCTCTTCACAGAAGGAGCCGAAGTTGAATCGCTTTTACAAATTGGCACAACGTATATTTTTGTTACCAGATATAATGAGGCTGAAGATTGGCATACACTCATTTCTTATCCGGGGGCGAACAAAATATTAGATTCGCGTGAATCAGACATAGCGACTTTGAAGAAAGAGGCACAGCGTGACGGATACGTACAAGAACTCAAAGAAACATATCCAAATGAGGTGTACTTGGAATCGGACATTACGAATGATAATAGACTTAATGGCTACCAATCTAAAGAAACCAACAAAGACGAAATAATACCTAAAGACTCAATACAATCTGAATCAGAAAGTGAGGTGGTTGAACCAGATAGTGCTGAAATATCAACCTCAACAATGCAGTCAGAACCTGACTCAGAGACTGAAGTCTCCACCTCGACGGTTTCTAGAGAAGAAAGTACATCTCACTGACCCACGTACAAAAAACACCGGATAGTACCGGTGTTTTTTGTATTTCTATTGCTTCACATCGATCTCGGCCAGGAGGTGGTTACCGAGCGCGTGGAGGTCTATCTGCTTCGATTCCCCAGTGCGCGATTCAAGTGTGACGTTCTTTGCTGCTACCTCCTTATCACCGATGACGACGAAGTAGGGAAGCTTGGATTGCTTCGCAGCGCGGATCTTTTTGCCCATCGACTCGTTACTGTCGTCGAAACTAGCACGGATACCGATAGCTTTGAGCTCCGTGTACACTTTGGTAGCGTACTCGTTGTGTGTATCGGAAACGGGAATGATGCGGAGCTGTTCAGGAGCGAGCCAAAGCGGGAACTGCCCGCCGAGGTGCTCAATGAGTACAGCAGCAAACCGCTCAATTGAACCCATGATGGCACAGTGCATCATCACAATGCGTTCCTTCTCTCCCTTTTCGTTGATGCAGGTGAGGTCGAAGCGTTCTGGCAGGTTCATGTCGAGCTGAATGGTAGCGACTTGGTGCTCACGGCCAATAGAGTCTTTCGCCATGAAGTCGAGCTTCGGCCCGTACATGGCTGCTTCGCCTGGCGCTTCGAAGAAGTCCGCTTTTCGCTCGGTCGCTATTTCACGGAGTGCATTTTCGGCATTCTCCCAAATTTCTTTAGTGCCGAGGTACTTCTCCATCTCTGAAGGTTCGTGGAAGGAGAGGCGTACGCGCAACTTGAAGCCGAATGTTCCATAGAAGGTATCGATTATGTCCCATACGCGAAAGAATTCCTCTTTCACTTGGCTGTGTCTGCAGAATACGTGGCTGTCGTCCTGCGTGATAGAAAGTACGCGGGTGAGACCACCGAGCTCGCCTGACTGCTCGTCGCGGTAGACCATCGTCGTTTCGGCGTAACGCTGCGGCATGTCGCGGTAGCTGTGCGGCTGTCGGTCGAATATCTGTGTGTGGTGAGGGCAGTTCATCGGCTTGAGCGCGTACTCTTTGCCTTCGCGGGTGGTGATGCGGAAGAGTTCATCCGCGAACTTCTCCCAGTGACCAGAGCGTTCGTAGAGGTCTTTCTTGGTGATGTGGGGGATGGTCACGCGCTGGTAACCGTGTTTCTGACGCAGTTTCCAGATGAAGGTGTCGAGTTCGTGACGAATGACGGTGCCTTTAGGGGTCCAGAGGGGAAGTCCCGCACCGACGAGTTCGGAGAAGGTGAAGAGGTCGTGTTCGCGGCCGAGTTTGCGGTGGTCGCGTTCGCGCGCTTCGGCTATCTGCTTTTCGTAAGCATCGAGGTCGGCCTTGGTCTCGAAGGCGAGGCCGTAGATGCGGGTGAGCATGGGATTCTTCTCGTCGCCACGCCAGTAGGCACCGGCTATCTTGTCGAGTTTGAAAGAGTCAGGAGCGATCTCTTTTGAGGGGTCTTCACAGTGACCACCGCGGCAGAGATCGGTGAATTCGCTCGATCCGTCGCCGGCCGTGTAGAGCGTGATGGTCTCGCCCTTCTGTCCGAGTTCGTTGATGAGTTCGAGCTTGAACTCATTGCTTGCGAAAGCCTCAGAAGCTTCACTCACACTAACCTCCTTGTGAGTGAAAGCGGTCCACTTTTTGAGAAGTTCACGCATGTTGGCTTCGATGGCGACGAGATCACTGTCACTGGGTGCGGCACCACCACGGAAATCTATGTCGTAGTAGAAGCCGGTGTCGATAGCGGGTCCTAATGTAAGCTTGGCGTGCGGGTACTCAGTCAGCACTGCTTTGGCAAGGAGGTGCGCTAGGGTGTGTCGTTTGTGGTCAAGTGATGATGACATATCTAATTTCTTGTGACTGGAGCTGTCTATATATCATGTATGATATTTAGACTAAGTTTGAAATGCGAATAAAAATAGTCCGAGTAAGCATATGAGCATTCGCTCACATTCTTACTCGGACGATCTTTCTGCCTAAAGGCAATGAACCGCGGTTCCACCGAGCTTCCGCTCTAAATACCATGCAAGATATTTAAGAAACGGCGCTTGAAATGATCCAGATTGGAGGAGGGTTACTCCTGCGCCCTGTGCGCCCTGGTTTGGTAGGCCAGGCGATCTCTGAATATGTGTCTATCCTAACGCGCCAAAACTGATTGTCAAACGAAACAACGCGCCGACGAATGTCGGCGCGTTACGTACTCAATCATCGGATCCATCGTCGGGTCCGCTGTCCTCTATACTCCACTCAACTTTCTTTGCTTGCCTACAGGTGAACCATTCATCGGCAACTCGTGCCGATGAGATGATAGCTGCAGCCAAGGAACGTGCCCAGGTGTCTTGGTCGCTTCCAGACCTTGCCGTCATTGCCTCGGTCATTTTTTTGAGCCGACTTTCGACTTCCTCTGGCTTGAATCTGGCCGGTGGGGTATGGGTCAAGAAATCGATGCAGGCCTGCAGATTGGGTCGGTCGGGTGAGTTATCCCTTAACTCTGTGATCGCTCCCAGCAGCACAGGCTCATGATTTTGTGACGTCATGACGATTGTCAGAACGTCCTCCTCCAGGACAAGTTGCAAGGCAGCTTGCATGGTTGGGTCCTCCCAAAGATCTGTTAAAGAAGTCGTCGCTACACTACGTAATAACTTAGCAGTTGTCAAGTGAGGTTCATATGAAGAAAACGCGCCGACGGATGTCGGCGCGGGTGGCTCAGGCATGTACTGCAGACTTGCTGAATGCGATGGCGGTGATAATGGCACCTCTCGCTTCAATACCATTGCCTGGTTCACAGTTATGAGCACGTCTGTAATTTCCTACGACGCGTTCGATCTCCGTCAAGGAGTGTTCAACGATATTGCAGATATCGATCTCTTGCGTAATACCGATCTCATTAAGTGATCTCTGCAAGAGGATGGCCCGCATGAGGCGGTGCATCTCTGCGTCTGCGATATCGCGTGATTCATTGGCTCTTCTCACGTCCAGACAGGTCTCTGCAGCTGCGAGTAGTGCCATGCGCCAGCGTTGGGGTAAGGAACCCAACTCCATAGCTATGCCTTTGCCCTGGGCAAAAATTTTCACAAAACTTTCGTTGTCATTGGTCAACGTAGTCGCTCCCTTGGTACGGTTCCATAGTTGAGACTACGTCAGAGCAATCATCGTGTCAATTTATGCTGCTGGTGCTCCAATTGTTTCTTCGCTCGGGATGGTGGTCTGTACGGGACCGAGCGGCTTCACGCGCTCAAGCGCGATGCTGGGCTCGTCGTTCCGAATGGTTAGTTTGCCTTTGACCGCGATGCAGGAACCTGGGACCAATATTTCCTTATGTGTACGGTACACCTCAGGGAAGGCAACCATTTCGATGGCATCGGTCTCATTTGCAAGCTGTACGAATGCCATTCGGTCACCTTTCTTGGTGAGGAGTTCACGGACCGTCTCCACCATGCCTGCGGTCACGACGGGAATACCATTGCGAGTATCTGCCTTGATGGCCTTGATGGTTGGGCGAGCAGCCAGTTCTGCAGCGTATTCACGGAGCGGGTGACCAGAAACGAAGACGCCAAGCAGATCCTTCTCCCACTGGAGTTTTTCGGCGGTGGAGGCAGGTGTCGCGGTCGCGAGCGACAGCGAAGCGACCGCGCCCATACCGCCGAACAAAGAATCCTGGTTTGCTTCTTTGCCGGCAACTTGCTCCTTGTTGAAGGTGAGCATGTTGTCGACATTCGCGAGCAATTCGCCGCGTTCTCCGTAGCAGTCAAAGGCGCCGACCATAACGAGCGCCTCAAGTGACTTCTTGTTTAGGTTGCGGTCATGAATGCGCGCGAGAAAGTCCTCGAGCGAGCTGTAGGTGCCGTTAGACTTTCGTTCCTCGACGATGGTCTCAGCAATGCCTTCGCCGAAGTTCTTGATGGTGGTGAGTCCAAAACGAATTTTAGCTTCAATACCATCCTTTGCCGGTACCACGGAGAAGGGGGCAAATGATTCGTTGATGTCGGGTGGTAGCACCTCAATGCCCATACGATCGCATTCGTGGATGATCTCAGCGATCTTTTCAGTGTCACCTGAGTCTGCTGTCAGTACCGCTGACATGTACTCGACCGGGAAGTTCGCTTTCATGTAGGCGGTCTGGTAGGCAACACGACCGTAGCTAGCGGCGTGAGCTTTGTTGAATCCATAGGCAGCGAATGGCTCGATGAGCTTCCATAGTTTGTCCGCAAGGGCAGGGGTGAGCTTGCCGTATTCAACGAAGCCTTTGAGGAGCTTGTCCTTTTCGGCGGCCATTACCTCAGGAATTTTCTTTCCCATCGCCTTGCGGAGCATGTCCGCTTCAAGCCAGCTATAGCCAGCAAGTTCACGGGCAATGGTCATAACATCGTCCTGGTAGGTTATGACGCCGTACGAGCGGTCGAGTATACCTTTCATACGGGGGTCGAGGTATGTGACAAGGGTTGGGTTGTGCTTGCGTTCGATGTACTGTGGGATGGATTCCATCGGTCCCGGGCGGTAGAGTGCCACCATCGCGTTGATGTCGTGAATGGATGATGGGCGGAGTTGCTTGAGGAAAGCGGTCATGCCTGAGCCGTTCAATTGGAACAGACCCATCGTCTGTCCCGCGGCGAGCATGGCGAATGTTTTGCTGTCATCGAGAGGGATGTTCTCGATGTCGATGGACACGCCGTGTATCTTCTCGACGCGCTTCACAGCGTCTGCAAGTATGGAAAGGTTCTTGATACCGAGGAAGTCGAACTTAAGGAGGCCAACACCGTCCTCGCCGACCGAGTGCATTTCGTACTGCGTGATGTATTTGCCGGTCTTGGTATCGAGCTGGATAGGAACGAACTGGAGGAGAGGGGCGGGCGCGATAACAACGCCGGCGGCGTGCACGCCGAGGTGCCGCGCCCGCCCCTCTATTTTCTTTGCGAGCTCGATGACCTCACGCGCTTCGCTGTCCTGTTTGTACAGTTTTGCCAGGTCAGGCTCTATCTCGAGTGCTCGTTCGATGGTCATCGGGAAGCCCTGGCTACCCATAGGAATGAGCTTGGCGATGCGGTCGCCGGTTGTGTACGGGTGACCGAGTGCGCGTGAGACATCGCGCACGGCCGCTCTTGCCATCATGGTGCCGAAGGTACCGATCTGTGCCACCTTGTCCGCACCGTATTTCTGCTTGGCGTACTCAATGATCTCATCGCGCCGATTATCGGCGTAGTCCATGTCGATATCTGGTGCAGAAGGACGTTCAGGATTAAGGAAACGTTCGAACGGCAGTTTGTATTCGAGCGGATCCACATTGGTGATACCGAGTACGTAGGTGGTCAAAGAGCCTGCAACCGAACCGCGGATGGTGGTGAGAATGGAGCGTTCGCGCGCTTCACGCAGTAGGTCGCCCACCACGAGGAAGTACTTGGCATAGCCTTTCATCTTGATGACCGAGAGCTCGTAGTCGAGTCGTTCCTTAACGGTAGTGTCTTCGAGCGACAGGCCGCGCCATGGCACGCCGGCGTATGCGAGCTCTTTAAGTTCTTCGTCCGGCTGCTTCTTGCTCTCGATTGTGTAGTCAGGGAAGTACCACTGTGTTCCGAGCGGAATATCTACCTCGCAGCTTTCAGCTATCTTGACAGTATTCCTGAGCGCTTCTGGCTCGTCTTTGAAATACGT
>CAYTYF010000037.1:6091-9871 GCA_964442205.1 uncultured Candidatus Saccharibacteria bacterium
ACGTGGCTGCTTGCGCCTGCGTAATGAAAGAGAAGTCCTCAGAACGCTCTTCACCGGTATCGACAACACCGCCGTTCTGGATCTTGAGGAGTACTTCGCGCGCGATGGCGTCGCCTTTGTTTAGGTAGTACACATCGTGCGCCGCAACGATCGATGTCTTCGAATCTTTAGCGAGCGTACGGATTTTTTGTTGCAGTGTGTCGTGGTCGAGGATCTCAGGATGGTGCGTGAGCTCGAGGTAACAATCGTCTTTGAATACCGACTTGTACCAATCGAGATCGACCGCCGCTTTCTCGGTGTCATTGTTCTTTAGGTGTTGTGTCGGCTCGCCAGCGAACGAGGGAACAATGCAGATGAGGTCCTTGGCGTAGCGCTCAATGAGTTCGCGGTCGAGGCGGGGGCGGTAGTAGAAACCTTCGGTGTGCGCATACGTGACCAGGCCGATCAGGTTTTCATACCCGGCGTTTGTTTTGGCGAGTAGGACCAGTCGTGCGCGGGGTTTGTCGATGGGGTCTTTGTCAAAACGTGTTCTCGGCGCGAGATAGGCGTCGATACCGATGATCGGTTTGATGCCGGCTTTCTTAGCCGCTTTCATGAAATCGATTGCGCCGTAGAGAGCTCCATTGTCGGTCAGAGCGAGAGCGTCCTGGCCGTCAGCCTTAGCAGCTGCTGCTAGTTCTTTTGGGGTAGGGATGGCATTGAGGAGGGAGTAGTGCGAGTGCACGTGGAGATGGACAAAAGAAGCGGTCAGTTTCGTGTCTGCCATAGGTGCCGCTAGTATAGCAAAAAATCCTTTCTCTTTTTATTCAGTCTTTGAGTGATGTTTTGCAGTAATCAGCCGTCGCTAATGTGGCACGGTAGACCTTCTGAGCGTTATCCGTCAGATTTTCAACCTCGTATTCTTTTGCGATGACCTTGAATTTTGCAAAGACCAGTTCAGTGTCTCCTTCGTCCAGGATCGGTACTGATGCGCCGTGTTTGTCTCGCCAGGCCTTCATTTCACGAACAAAGCATTCTTCAGGAGTTTCGAACCAGTTGAACCCATCGAAGTAGACTGCTGCAGCAAAAGCTCCAGCTACTAAGCCGACAACTACACCTAGACCAGCAAATACAAGTCGCTCTCTTTTCATTGCAAGTAAATATACAATAGAACGAATGATGCATAAATGGTTGATAGGAATAGATGAGGCTGGTCGCGGTCCACTAGCCGGTCCGGTAGCTGTAGGGGTGGTGCTCGTGGCTCTCGATTTCGATTGGGGGTTGATACCTGGAGTGAATGATTCGAAGAAGCTGTCGCCGGAAAAGCGCGAAGCGCTTTTCCGGCGTGCTCGCACTCTCAAGCAAGAAGGTCAGCTAAGCTACGCAGTGTCGATGACCTCGGCTAAGACCATTGATCGTATCGGGATTGTTTCTAGTGTTAGTCTCGCACTGAATCGAGCTCTACTAAAAGCTGTGACCAACTCCACCATAGTGAAAAGACCAAATAATACGGTTAACCGTACTATAACGAACGCCACTGATTACCATGATTTTTTCGTGAAATTGGATGGGGGGCTGAAGGCACCACCAGAGTACGTACATCAAGAGACCATCATCAAAGGTGATGCGCTCGAACCGTCCATCGGCTTGGCATCCATCATGGCAAAGGTCACGCGAGATCGGTATATGGAGCGGGTGGGCAAGCTGCCATTGTATGCAGTCTACGGGCTACCTGTGCATAAGGGCTACGGCACAAAAACCCACCGTTCAGCCATAAAAAAGCACGGCTGTACAGACCTCCATAGGCTGACCTATTGCAAAAATATATGGCCTGGGTAGAGTAGGAAGTAACCCATGGAGATGCACGTTCGCATGGGGAAGTTGTTTCCGGGTGGAAACGTCAAAAACCTCAACAAAGAGCATTTAAGAGGGTTAGCGTGCCTAAAGGAGTGAAAGCAAAAGTTCTCTGCAGTGGATGTGGAGACAATCTGAACAAGGAACGATCTTCAGACGGCAGAACTTCGATTCCGTGCTTGGCCAACGCCGGCAAGATGGTGACACCGGTCATTTCGACCAATCACTGCCGGGATACGGCGTGCCCGTACAGGATCGAACAAATACGGAGGAACCAGCTACAGCTTGTTGAGGAAGCTCGACGAGCTAGGGCCGCACGGCGGCATGGGGAAGAGAACATCATCGCCGCCTGACGGCGACATCACACACAGGGAGGGTCATATGACCACCGAAATTTGGGCTGAAGCCCCTTAATACATAGGCCGACATCGTCGGCAACCCACCACACTAGGTGGAACAGGCCTCCGTTTGGAGGCCTTTCTACATTAGGAAACAAGGAGTGGCATAGCCACGACTATGATTCCCTTATGCGACATAGTTTTTAAGGAATGAGGCGACAATAAAAACTGAAGTACTCTTGTGGTGCAGACGCTTCGCGCAAGCGACCCCCTAGGGAGCTTTTGCGCTTAGTGTCCTGCTTAGGGCCTAAGTCGAAAACTTATATATTCCTTCGTAATTAAGGGACATAGAGTATTTCTAGCAATACTTGCGTTTTTTGCCCTATTTGGTATAGTTTCGGCCATTATGGTAATCCGAATGCGACACACGCGGTCTCACACCAAGAACCGCCGTTCACACCACGCGCTCACCGCGCCGGAGATGGCTACCTGCAAGAACTGCAGCGGTCTCCATCGTCCGCACCACATGTGCCTCCACTGTGGTTTTTACAATGGTCGTCAGGTCATGGACCTTAAGAGTAAGCGAGAGGCTCGCGAGGCTCGTATGCAGGCGAAGCGCGAAGCGATCCGTTCAGAGAGCAATGGGATCTTCGGCACAGAGAAAGCAGAAGAGGAGAGCAAGTAATTTGCACAATCCACAAACATCCGGCACCAGCCGGGTGTTTGTCTAGTAGCGAATTGCTATACTGAGGACAGCACACTTAAGTACATTGTATGGCCAACCGACACATATCAAGGTCTATCGTTCTTCAAACACTCTTTGAGTGGGACCTTAATGCGATCGATAGAAAAGAGGTGGCCAAGGTACTTGAGCGCAACGTTGAAGAGTTCGCGCCGAATAAAGCTGACAGCGCTTTCATAGAGAAACTGCTCGATGGCGTTTTGAGCAAGCAGCCTGAGTTGGATCAGGTGATAGAAAAAGCCGCTCCAGAGTGGCCTATTGATCGTATCTCCCCGGTCGATAGAAACATCCTTCGTCTCGGCCTCTACGAACTCCTGTTCGCTGATCGCAAAGAGGTGCCAGCCAAAGTGGCGATCAACGAGGCTATAGAACTCGCTAAACAATTCGGCGGTGAGAACTCGAGCCGATTCGTGAACGGCGTTTTAGGTGCTGTCTACAAAGAGATCGGCGAACCAGGGAAGGACGAGGTCGGGAAGCGCCCTCGCCGCGATATTCCATTTGAGCAGATGCCCATCCAGCGGCTTTCTGGCGCTGTCGTGTATGCGGAGGAGGGAGGTGCGATGTACTTCGCATTGGTGCATGACATCTTTGGCCATTGGACGCTCTCTAAGAGTCGTATTGCGGAGGAGGAGACCATTGAGGATGGAGCACGCAGGGCGCTTAAGGAAGAGATCGGGCTTGAGGTGACACTCGAGGCAGAGCTCGGCAAGAACGAGTACGTAGCTTCGCATCCAGAACTTGGCAAGGTTCGCAAGCAGGTCACCTACTTCCTCGCTAAGAGTGATCACAGCGAACTCAATCTAGAAAAGAAGGGTGGACTCGACGACGCGCGCTGGTTCAAGGTATCAGAGATACTTGAGCTGAATT
>CAYTYF010000038.1:0-9140 GCA_964442205.1 uncultured Candidatus Saccharibacteria bacterium
TAACGCTGATCAACTGATTGCCGTTATTGCTGACATTACCGATACCCTGATCGATAGAAGCGCTCGTAACGCGGTTGTTGTTCCAGCTCCATGAGAGCGTGATGTTGTCGCCGCGGCGTGGAGTAGTATCCGATACTGAGAGGTTCACATCGCTACAGGTGAGCGGCTCCTCGGTTTGTGGAACGGTAACGGTCACTGGACAAGACTTGGTACCACCGTTGCCGGTAGCTGTAAGAACGAAGGTCTTTGAAGCAGTAAGAGCTTCAGTGCGTGAACCGTTCTCGGTCACTACACCAATACCCTGATCGAATGAAACAGATGTTGCATTCTTAGTGGTCCAGGTAAGGACCGCATTGCCGCCACCTTGTGGAAGCGTACTCACATCTGAAGTGAGCGTACACTCGGGTGCTGGTGGAAGAGCCTCTGTAACAACGGTCTTCATACACTGTACGGTGCCACCAGGACCCTTCGCTGTAAGAACGAAGTTGGTATCAGCGGTAACGCTCTGTGTACGATTACCATCAAGAGCTACTGCGCCAATGTTCTGATTGAACGATGCTTCAGTGGCATTGTCGGTGGTCCAGGTTAGTACCACATCACCGCCTGCTGATGGTACCGATGTCTTATCGACATCAAGAGTACAAACTGGCTTTGGGTGCTCCTTTACGGTGACCTTTGCTGAACACGTGAGTGTGTCATTGCGGCCATCTTTGTGCATGTGAGCGGTGTACACCGTGGTCTCTGTCGGCTTAACGATAGCAAAGCCATCGCGAGCGAACTGAGTACCAGGGATCTTGTCGATGGTCACGTACGCGATGTCGCTGTACGGTGCATCCCACTTGAGCTTCACCTCCTCGCCCGGGAATACTTCGCTCGGGGTGGCAGTGAGACCCTTGCAGCTCCAGGCATCAGCGGCAGGAATGCCGACGGTGCTGGCTGCGATCGCAACTACGAAGAGTACGAGCACAAAGCTGTAGATTCGGTTGATCGCTGTCATAGTAAGTTGATCTTAGTGTGAGTTATAAAACCTCTATATATTCTCACCTACACCTGTACGCGAGAATATTTGAAGCTACAACAATATCGCTGTGCGGAAACAGCGAGGAACTATCATTGCATGGTGGCCAAAATGGATGAGAACGTGTGGCTTTTTCGAGCGCCACTATATACTCACATTGTAGCAAAAATACTTGACTTTGTCAAGCATTTATTGTGTGGCTCTACAGCGCCTCCTTCCCTATCAGGACCGCCTCTACGATGAAACGGTCATCCTTGCTGCCAAAGCTGTCGCAGGTAGCAAGCGTGAGACGTGCCTCCCCTGGCGTGAAAGGTACGGTCACATCGGCAGCAGAGGCCTGGAATACCTTTTCTACGCGGTATACGTACTCGGTATCCTCAGACTGTAGGCGCACATGATCGCCCCAGGTAAGGTCCTGGATCCCATTGAAAGCTTGGAAATTACGGTTGAGTACATTTGGGAGATAGCTCGAGTGTCCCAAGATGAATATATTGCCATCAGACTGAAAATCAGCTGAATCTGGGTGGCGAACCACCCCTTCAAGGAGCGCCGCGTCAAGCGAAGCAATGTCGCGCGAATCTGGGTTCAGAACCTCCACCTCCTTGCCCTGAAGGCTGTCGAAAATGATCTTCACTGGCTTTGGGTGGGCCACTTCTTCTGGAGCAACCGCTACCGTTTCTACCTCAGGTGCAACCTCTTCTTCCGTCTCTGCCGACTCAGTCAGGGGCTCAGGAATGAAATCAATAGCGTACAGCACGCCGTAGGTAAGCGTGACCACGACAAAAAAAGCAATGAAGAATGGGACCTTGCGCAGCTTGAGCTGGACGTAGAGTTCACGGAATGAGGAGGCGGTTTTCATGGTTTTAAATAATACACTACTTTTTGTGATTGTCAAGCATTTTCCTTGACAATTCAGAAGGATATGCTATTATAGATGAGTACTTGGCCGAAGCATATTTCGGCTCGTTCTCCTCCATCACACAGTTCCCTCCTCCTTAGACGAGGGGTTTCTGTGTTACCCGAGAGCGTCGTACACTACTTACTCAACATTACACGTAATTGTTAACCAGTTTTATGGACAACAATACTGAAAAGGACCTCAAGGAACGAGAGACGGAGGTGACCGAGGAGCAGAAGAGTGCCTTCACGAAGGTACTCGCGATCGTCGGTTTCTTCGCGCTCATCATACTTATGGTCTGGTTGGCTGTCAAAATCGTTTCAGTGCTTCCGAATGCCTTCGGTTCACTTGCCTCGATCGCTGATAGCGTCTACAACCACGATCGCAAAGAAACCCTCACGGTGACCACCGAAAAGAGCGTCATCAACGCTGGCGAGTCATTCGTCATCACCTGGGAGAAGCTTGGCGCACCTGGCACGTACAACTTCTCGTACGCTTGCACCGACGGAGTTTCTGTCGAAGTACGCGACGAGACCGGTGCTATCAGCCCGCTCTCGTGTGATACGCCTTTTGCTATCAACGGCATGAGCTCGCTCGATGTACGCGTAGCCTCGGAGAAGAACCGCTTCACTGATGTCCGCTACACCCTCGCTTTCATTCCAGAAGACAGCAAGAAGGATGTGATCACCAAAGAAGGTCTCGCGACCATCGTGAATGCGACCATCCCAACCACCAACGGCGGCGCTGTTGCAGAGGAGACTCCAGCAACACCAGCTCCTGGTGAAGTTGCTGGCGAAGCTACTATCGACACCCCTGCACCGGTAGCTGAGACACCTAAGCCGACTGCACCGACCACCCCTACCTACGTGCCTGAAGTGACCTACACGACCCCGGTCTCTGACCCTAACGGCAAGATCGACCTCATTGTGACTTACAAGTCTGTCGGTACTATGGATGGTAGCAAGTTCACACCGAGCTCAAAGCTCGACACTGACAAGAAGGGCGCCATTCAGTTCGAGATCAAGAACATCGGCACCAAGACCGCGACCGACTGGTCGTACAAGGCTGAGCTTCCTTCAGGTATCGAGTACACCTCGCCTGCCCAGAAGGCACTGAAGCCCAACGAGCGCGCCCTCATTACTCTTGGTTTTGAAGGCATCAGCGAGACCGGCACTGAGAAATTCGGTGTAACGGTAGACGCAGCAGGTGACGTGAACAAGAAGAACAATGCCTTTACCTGGGCAGTCACTGTAACGAACTAAGCGTCAACTTCGAGTAAGTGGTGCGACGCACCCCCAAATGAAAACACCGCGGCGGGCCTTCGGCCCGCCGCGGTGTTTTTATTTTTCGTGAGACTATATTATATATTTTGAAAATCACCACTTTCATCTAACGGGAAATTTTGAGCAAGATACAAGGCGCACAAGAAAAAAGACCCGAATGGGACCAAGTGTCCAGTGAGGGTCTTTTTTCGTAGTGCAACGCAGTAGGTTGCCAAAATTTTCTGCTAGATGTCGAGGTTTGCAGTGTGGGCGTTGGACTGAATAAACGACTTTCGTGAAGCGACGTCGGTACCCATGAGAATATCGAACACGCGGTCAGCATTAGTAGCGTCATCAATGGTGACCTGCTTGAGGATACGGTTCTCTGGATTCATGGTCGTTTCCCAGAGCTCTTCTGCGTTCATCTCCCCGAGACCCTTGTAACGTTGTATGCGCACCTTGGATGACTTCTTGCTTGCTGCGGCTGGAGTAGCTGCTTCCTCCCCTTCTACTTCCGACTCCTCAGGCTCCTCCTCCCCTTCTCCGATCTCCTCATCTCCCACGATAGAGAACTTTTCAGCGTCAGAGTATGCATACTGCACATCCTTGCCACGCTGGATCTTGTAAAGCGGCGGCTGTGCAATGTAAATGTGACCCTCTTCGATGAGCTGACGGAAATACCGATAGAAGAGTGTGAGCAAGAGGGTGCGAATGTGTGCACCGTCGACATCGGCGTCGGTAGCAATGATGATCTTGTGGTAGCGGAGCTTGTCGATGGCAAAGACGTCACCGATAGCGGTACCGAGCGCGATCACGAGATTCTTCACCTGTTCTGAAGCAAGCATCTTGTCGATACGCGCACGCTCGACGTTGAGGATCTTTCCTCGCAGCGGCAAGATGGCCTGCGTCCGACGATCGCGACCCATCTTGGCTGAGCCGCCGGCTGAGTCTCCCTCTACAATGAAGAGTTCTGACTCCTCGGCGCTCTTGGTCTGACAGTCGGCGAGCTTGCCGGGAAGCGACATGCCCTCTAGCGCGCCTTTGCGAAGCACGCTGTCCTTAGCAGCCTTAGCAGCTTTGCGCGCTTTCACAGCGATGATCACTTTGTTGATGATGGCTTTGGCGTCGTCAGGATTCTCTTCGAGGTAGTTAGCGAAAGCTTCACCGAAAACAGACTCCACGGCGCTGCGCGCTTCTACCGAACCGAGCTTGGCTTTGGTCTGCCCTTCGAACTGGATCTCAGGCATTTTGACCGAGACCACTGCAGTGATTCCCTCGAGTACGTCGTCGCCCGTGAAGCCGGCATCCTTGTCTTTCACTGAGAAGAAGTTGTTCTTCTTTGCGTAGTTGTTGAGCGTACGCGTGAGCGCGGTCTTGAAGCCGGTGACGTGCGTGCCGTGCTCTGGGTTGTAGATATTGTTCGCAAAAGCGGAGATGCGAGCAGTGATGTCGTCCACGTACTGCAACGCCACTTCAACTGCCAAAACTGCCTGGTCGACCTCTAGTTTCTCCACGTAGAAGATGTTCTTGTGAATAGGCTTCTGGTACTGGTTGTTGAAAGCAACAAGCGACTTGAGTCCACCTTCGAAGTAGAAGGTCTCTGAAGGTGCCTCAACTCCGTAGTCAGCGAGGTAGGTCACGTCTTCGAGTGTCTTGAGGTCGAGCTTCTCGGTCGATTCGCGAGCGTCTATGACCGTGAGACGCATTCCCTTAACGAGGTATGCCTGCTGGCGCAAGTGTGCGACGATGCGCTTCCACTCGAACTTCACTTCGCCGAAAATGGTCGGGTCAGCCGTGAAGGCAACTATCGAACCGCTGTACTTGGTAGTGCCGGTCTTTTTTACTCGTGCCTTAGCCTTGCCGATGTTGTACTCCTGCATGTAGTGACCACCGTCCTTGTGCACATCGACGCGAAGGTGCGTTGAGAGCGCGTTCACGACCGATGCGCCCACACCGTGGAGTCCGCCAGAGACCTTGTATCCCCCGCCCTCACCGAACTTACCCCCGGCGTGAAGCGTGGTCATGATGGTCTCGAGCGCAGAGACCTTGGTCTGCTTGTGCATGTCGACCGGAATACCGCGGCCGTTGTCGACCACGCGGATGTAGTTACCAGGAAGCAGTGCCACCTCCACCTTGTCGGCGAAGCCACCCATGGCCTCATCGCGCGCATTGTCGAAGATCTCCCAGATGAGATGATGGAGACCGTCGGGACCAGTGGTGCCGATGTACATGCCTGGTCGCTTTCGCACCGGCTCGAGACCCTCGAGGACCGAGATGGAGGATGCGTCGTATGAATGGCCGGTTCGCTTGGATTTCGGAGCTTCTTTTTTAGCAGGCATGCAGACTTGCGTTAGTGGTAAATTACGGCTTCTAGTATAGCATATTTTGAACCCGGCCGCTTGCCATCTTTGGCCTAAATTGGTAGGGTTTTTAGGAAGAAAGTGACGGGAGGAATAAATGTCAGAAGAATGGCGTTATAGGGTCAAGGTGTGTTTGCCCGGATCAAAATCAGGAGAGAGACGCGGCCACGTAAGCGAGTTACCCATCGGGTACATTGTACGTTCCAAAACGAAAGGGTTTGAACTTCGGAAACTGCGGTCGGACCACTTCGATTACACCGAGGCAGTTGCAGCAACATTTGTAGTTCTCGAAGCTATTCAGGGCGATACTCAACCGGCATTCTTGTTCATTCCAGTGAAAAAGAAACGTCGCTTGACTGTAAAACCGCGGCGGGAGTGATCCCGCCGCGTTTTGTATTATTCTAAGTTTGAGCTTTGATCAAAATTCAAAGACTACTGGAAGGTGGTCGGAAAGCCTGCTTTCAATGACGCGTAGTTTGGCTTGGCGTTTCTTTTTTGAGCGGTACAGAAAGAGATCAAGTGCGTAGCAAGGACGACTCGAGGGAAAAGTTGGTGTACCCGGACTGGCGAGAGTGAGACCAGCTTCTCGTTCCAATACTTCGAGCTCTTTGGTACCCCCGAAAAGATTGAAGTCCCCACCAACGACCACGTCTCCCTTCTCATCATTCACCAACACTGCCAACTCAGCGAGCTGCGCTTTGCGTACCCGAGGCAACAAGCTTAGGTGCACAACGAATAGGGTCACGCCATCAACGGTGATCTTGAGAAGTAGTGTTTTGCTGCCACGAGAAAAATGGAGCGGTGATATATCAGCCCGAGTGAAGGCGTAGGCGGCGTTGCCGTTTCCTTTATGGAACGGCAATGCCGCCAAACGTTCGTGAGCGTACTTCTTGAAAAAACCACTAGCGACCGGCGACAGTGTCTCGAGAAGAAAAGCGTGTTGATCGAAGGTGCGATTGTGTCGTGCACCGAGAGACAATTCAGCGCAGGCAAAAATATCAGGCGCCTCGGTTGTAACCAACCGCGCCATTGCACTAAGGGTACGCTTCTGTAGCGTTTTTGGATGCGACGGGATGCGGTGGCCTTTAGAGACAAACCTGGCCAGTGAACCGTCAAACTCTCGCGCGTAACCTAGGTTCCAAAAGAGAACCTTCATACCCTATCGAACCTCCCAACCTTGCGGCCGAGCGGCAAAGTAGATCTTCTCCATTTCCTCATTTACGACCTCATCAGTAAGTGTGCGGTCAGGCGCCTGAAAGACGATACGGAAGGCGTACGATGTACGTCCGTCCTTCGTGAAGGTGTCAAAAAGTGTAGTGCGGACACGTAGCGCACCAGCGTGAGCATTGATGAGCATTGCCACCTCGTTGACCTTGGTCTCAGGATTAACAAAGAGCGCAATATCACGAGAGACAGCCGGATAGGTCGAGAATGCCTGGTACGCTACTGGTTTACTAGGCACGAACGGAGCGTACGCAGCGGGTTGTGGAAGTTTTGTAAGAAGTTCAGATAAATTCACCTCAGCTATTCCCTGCTTTGGACTCGTAGCAAGGGGGGCTTTGAGGGCTGTTTCCAGTACGGCGAGGGCAGCTGTGAGGGCAGCATCGTCTTTTGGCGATGGGCCACCTGCCTTCGTGCGGACACCGAGTGCAAGTGATACATGCTCTGCCACTCCGTTTTCAGTCTTAGTGAACACAGTACCGATCTCAAAGATGCGGATATCCCGTACACCGAGCAGATCCATGAACGGCGCGTTCTTGACGAGCGCTTCTTCGAGGTTTGGTGTGAGCGCTGAGCGCAAGCAAGATTTGTCTGCAGCAAGAGCGTTCTGTAGCTGCAGTTGATCCTTCTTTCGGAAGGACGAGGTGATGACCTCACTAAAGCCAAGCTCGGTAAGGGCATCTCTGACGACCTCGCTGTAGAAGTGGCGAGTGTTGATTTCACCAAGTGTAGCAGCGACCGGTACCACCGACGCGATCTTGTCATACCCGACGATACGACCAACCTCCTCGATGACATCCTCTTCAATGGAAATGTCGGTCCGTTCGAACGGAGCCACCACTTCCCAGGTACCAGCCTCGAGCGGGGTCACCTTGAAGCCGAGAGCAACAAGAATGCGGGTAACCGTAGCATCCTCGAGCGACATGCCAAGGAGAGCTTCAGCACGCAGTCTTCGCAGGGTCACTGGCTTATTCTCGAACTTTGTCGGATGCTCGTGTGCATAACCCTCGCAATCGCCTCCAGCAAGCTCAATGATAAGTCGCACCACTTCGTGGAGTGCATACGGAACCACCTCATCAGAGATGTTATTCTCGAAACGTTTTGAAGCGTCGGTCGAAAGTCGCAGACGCTGTGCTGCTTTGCGGGTCACTGTAGGTTCAAAATTCGCGGCTTCGATGATGATGTTCTTTGTGTTTTCATCGATAGCTGAATACGCACCGCCTTTGATGCCAGCGATACCAGCCGGGACATCGTTCGTAGCATTTACAATGAGCTGTACCGACGGATGAAGTTCATAGCTATCGCCGCCGAGCACAGTTATCGATTCCCCCGCCCGCGCGAACCTGACTCCGAAGTGCCACTTTCCATCCTCTCCCTTTTCAAATTTATCCGCATCATACGCATGGATCGGCTGACCGAGTGCGAGCATGACGTAGTTGGTGGCGTCGACAATGTTGTTGATGGAACGTTGGCCTAGTGCAACCAGTCTGTCGGCGAGCCATTTCGGTGATGGACCGACCGATACCCCAGAAACGAGCGCAAGGTCAAAGTGGCGACAAGAAGCTGGATCACTGATACTTATCGTGAGTTTGTCGGTAGGGGGCATTTCCGGACGCTCGCTGAACGGGTCAAAGGCAAGCGGTGTAGCAGTAAGAGAAGCTAGCTCACGCGCAATGCCGCGATGAGAGAGACAATCAGAAGAACGGCTAGGTAGTATCTTAACGTCGATCACATCGTGCTCCCCCACACGCTCTACCCCGTCTATCTCAAAGGCATTGAACGTCAAAAGTCGTTCTATCTCAACGACCGAAGGTGTGCCGTTGCCCATGTAGTCTTTAAGCCATGCGTGAAGGACCTTCATACCTAGAATTGATTCACGAACCTAAGATCACCGCTGTAGAGGTGACGAATGTCATCGATGCCGTACTTCATCACAGCCAAGCGGTCGATTCCCATACCAAAGGCAAAGCCGGAAAACTCTGCCGGATCGATACCAGAACCACGGAGCACATTCGGATGCACCATGCCCGCACCCATGATCTCTATCCAGCGATTCGCGAGTTTGCTGTTGCTGCCACGGAGCATCATGTCCACCTCGACGCCCGGCTCAACGAACGGAAAGAAGCTCGGTCGGAAACGAACCACCACGTCACCTTCGAAGAATTTTGAAAAGAAATACTCGATAGTTCCTTTGAGGTGTCCCATGTGTACGCCCCGGTCGACCATAAGGCCTTCAAGCTGATAGAACTGGGCTTCGTGGGTGGCGTCGGTCGCTTCATTGCGAAAGACCTTTCCGGGCACAATGACGCGGATCGGCGGCTTGTGTGACTCCATGTAGCGCGCTTGCACTGGGCTCGTGTGAGTACGCAGCACTGTTGGCT
>CAYTYF010000039.1:0-8948 GCA_964442205.1 uncultured Candidatus Saccharibacteria bacterium
GATAGGCTCCGACTCTCCGACTCGTCGCTGTCATACGAAGAAGAGTCCTCCGGCGTCCTTGGTCGTGGTTTTCGCTGCGGCTTCCTCGGCATGCTCCACCTGGAGATCATCACTGAGCGGTTGCGCCGGGAATTCAACATTGAACTCATTGTCACCTCACCCTCCATTTCCTATGAGATAACATACCTCGATGATGGACGTGTAGAGCAAGTCTATGCAGCTTCGCGTTTCCCTGACCATGGCGACAAAGTGAGTATCCGTGAGCCTTGGATACTTGGACAGATCATCATTCCGCCGGATTACATGGGTAGCATGCTGACGCTCCTCTACGACCACGAGGCACAGGTCATCGACACTGAGGTGTTCGGCGATGGTCGTACGTTGCTTTCTGTCGAGATGCCGTTGCGCGAGCTCATGCGTGGATTTTTCGATAAGCTAAAAAATGCCAGCAGTGGCTACGCGTCACTCTCATACGAAATAGCCGAAATGCGTCCAGCTGATGTTGTGCGTCTCGATATGCTCGTAGCTGAAGAGTTGGTTCCTGCTTTTTCACGTGTTGTGGGTGTACGGCGTGCCGAGATCGATGCACGGGCACTGGTCGAGAAACTCTACAACACCTTGCCGCGGCAGATGTTCGTCACCAAGATCCAGGCACAGGTGCGAGGCAAGATAATTGCCTCTAAGACGCTCTCAGCCATGAAGAAGGACGTCACCGGCTACCTCTACGGTGGTGACATCACTCGCAAGATGAAGTTGCGTGAGAAGCAAAAGAAGGGAAAGAAAAAGATGCTCGCTTATGGCAAGGTGACCATTTCTCCGGATGTGTTCATGAAAATGATCAAGGAGGAGTAGAGTACATTAAAACGCCCTGATACTGCGTTGCACTAAAAAAAGACCCTCACTGGACAGTCACGTCCCACTCGGGTCTTTTTTCTTTCCTCATACAGAGGCGGTACACCTTGTCGATATTTCAGTCCAAGTATTCCTGAAATATCGGGCAAGGTCTTGCGAAGCTCCAAGTATTCGCTTCTCACCTCGCATCCCATCGATTTCTAGGGTTTCCTAAAGCAGTGTCACGTTAATTTAAATGGCCCCAAAAGCCATTAAGTGCGACAAAGTATCAGGATTAAATTTTTAAGCAGGACGCTAAACGCAGATGCTCCCTAGGGGGTCGCATCATGCTAAGCGTCTGCATAAGGGAAATATGGTCGCAGCTACGCTGCTTCCTATTTCCCTAAAACCCATAGAAAAGACCAGCAGCAGCCATCGAGATCATGATAAGTACGGCTACGCCGCCCCAGACCCACTTGATGACTCGCTTGGTGTGCTTGTGGTAAAGAAAGCTCATGCTGAAATTCTCTAAGTGGCCTTATGATACCATACTGAAACCACAGACGAAACACACGCTAAGTATGAAATTCGGCAAAAAACAGCCTCTACATCGTTACCTCCACTCCAAGTTAGGTATCGCCCTTTTGTTGGTCATCATGGTGCTGTTTGGGCGCGGTGCGTACGAGCGGTACACCATTGAGCGGGATATGGCTGACAGGCTCACCGAAGCAGAGAAAGAGCTTCAGGAGCTCCAAACCCGCAAATCAAGCCTGGAGGCCAACGTCGAGTACCTGGAAGGAGAGCGAGGTATCGAGGAGGAGATACGAAGCAACTTCGATGTAGCGAGACAAGGAGAACAGGTGGTCATTCTGACGGGCGAGGAGCCTACCACGACCGCACCGGAGCCAGAACCACTTCCCCCGCCGCCATGGTGGCAATTTTGGCGATAGCGCAGATATGCTATATACTATATCCCTATGGAAAAGAACGTAACCATCTACAGCACGCCAGTCTGCCACTTCTGCCACGCGGCTAAGGAGTTTTTTAGCAATAACAATGTAACGTACACAGAGTTCGATGTTGCTTCAGACGCTGATAAGCGCCAGGAAATGATCGAGATGACAGGCCAGATGGGTGTTCCAGTGATACGCATCAACGATGATGTTGTGATCGGTTTTGACGAAGGCAAAGTTGCCGAACTTTTGGCTGTGTAAATAGTACTTAAGAACAAAACGCGGCGGGCCGAAGGCCTGTCGCGTTTTGCTTTAAGAGAATATGATAATATAGATAGTAACTAGGACGTATTTAATTTATCTAATGAAAAAATATAGCGATTCAAAAATCAGCGAATTGCTGTATGCTCGAAAACAAGGAGCCAGCATACCTGAATTAGTAAAGCAGTTTGGTATTCCCAAAACCACTATCTGGCATCATATACATTCTGTCGAACTTGATCCAGAACTAAAAAAGCGTCTTCGTTCCAGACAAGGAGGAAGCACAGCTAGATCAACATTATTAATGAAAAAAGCAGAATTTAATGCCATTCAAATACTTGATGACAAGCTTAATCGCGAAATTGCTATCATGGGGTCGATGATTTATTGGGCTGAAGGTAGTAAAGCGGCACTTGTGTTTACAAATACAGATGCAACCATGCATAGGCTTTTTTTAACTTTTTTAAAAAATTGTTTCGATATAGAACGAGACAGATGTCATTTCCTTATAAGGATTGCGGTTGCAGATAAAAAGGAAGAAATTGTCAAATACTGGTCAAATGCACTCGATGTTCCACTCAAGGATATTTATGTGAATATACATGAAAAACAAAATAAAACTAAAACCCAGTATGGTATTTGTCGCATAACAGTTCGCAAAGGTGGATACGTTTTACGGGTGGTGCGGTGTATGGTACATTCTCTGTCGCAGCCGTTACTACACCCCTGATCTTTGCTCTCATAGTTCAATGGATAGAACTTCGCACTCCTAACGCGAGAATCCAGGTTCAACTCCTGGTGAGGGCACAATTTGACCTTGACGCTACATATGGTCGGAATATCATTAGCACATGATCGCACATACAAGTATTCCTGTGGCTGATTACCAAGCCGCAAAGGAGTTTTATACAACAGTCTTAGCAACGCTCGGCTACACGCAGAACATGGAGTTTGGGGAATCTGCCGGTTTCAATGACGGCGAGAACACCGACTTCTGGATCGCTACCAACGAAGAGGGTGTCGTGCCCGTACATGTCGCCTTCGCTGCCAAGAACAAGGCAGAGGTAGAAGCCTTCTATGATGCAGCGCTAGCGGCCGGGGCAGAGGATAACGGCGGTCCTGGTTACCGCAAGGAGTACTGGCCAGGCTACTACGCTGCGTTCGTTTATGACCTCGATGGCCACAATATTGAGGTTGTGTATTTCGACTACGACGCTAAATGAGGAGCAAAATGGATGCTTGCATACATTTTGTCCGAATGCAGGCGGGGCAAGCTGTGCTTTGGATGAGAAATAAGTAGCTGTCTCGTCTGCTAGAATATCTCTATGCAACCTGATTTCACTGAGATCATGCAGCTCCTCAAAAGCAACCAGGAGCTTGCCAAGCAGAACAACGAGCTCTTGCGAAAGATGCATCGCAGTGCGGTGATAGCATTCTGGTTCCGTCTTTTGTGGATCTGCATCTTTCTCGGGTTGCCGTTTGTCCTGTACTTTTCGGTCATTAAGCCCTATATGGAAGAAGCACCAACTTTTATCAATGGGTTCATTGAACGTAATCTTGAACCGTATCTACGGCTCGAGGAAATAGCGGATACTATAAAAGCTGAACAGGCGAGAAGAGTGGACGAAGCAGAGCATCGTGCCACTTCTACGCCTATGACTGAGTAGGATACGAAAACCCTCCGAAGAGGGCTTTCTTTGTGCTTGGGAGCAGGCTCGGTCACGAGTCACTAAGCATAATTGTACGCTACGCTCCAATTCTGCTAAGTGCTCTCGACCCCGGCTCGCTGGTTCGTAGCCCTATGGATGGGCTACTCACATCGCTGCGCCTTTCGAGCCTGCACCCTAAGCAGCCGAAAACCCTCCGAAGAGGGCTTTCTTTGTGCTTGGGAGCAGGCTCGAACTGCTGACCCTTCGCTCTTCAGGCGAATGCTCTACCAACTGAGCTACCCAAGCTTTATATCGTCCACTTACCTAAGCAAGTGCTGGCCATTGTACCTGTTTTTCTTTATTTTTCAATCCAGAAAGAGCACTTGCTCATTCCTGCTTCAGTCGGTATAGTATAAAAATCATGAAGCATACAGCGAACATCGCTACGTGGAGCAGTTTTTGTTCATCGTTTTCGCAGTATCCGCGTTAGGAGATGGTTTTCATTTTGAGTTCAATGAGATCCGCCTCCTGAAGCGGATCTTTCGTTTCAGGAAGTTATGTTCTTTAGGAGAAGCAACATGCAGGTACTGCAAGCAGCAGTGACTGAACTCTATGAGACTCAGAAAGAGGTGAGCACACGAGACGTGGTCGAAAAGATAACCGAGGTGGCGGAGGCGCTGGAGCTTCCGCCAGTCGACTCCATCTTCCGGTCGAACACAAACGGGTGGGGTGTTTGGTTCAAGGGTCTTCAAGAGCCAATATGGCTCGCTGCAGCATGACGAGAACGGCCCCTTTCGGGGGCCGTTTCCTAATCTAATCAAATAAACTCAGAATTGATGGCAAAGCGAGGAGTTAGAACAAAATTGAATGAGTCGTACTTGGATGTGCGTGAATGAAATTTTGTTCGTGACGACGAAGGTATCTGGCAATTCTGAGATTATTTTGGCTGGATGTTCGAGCGTACCTTCAGTCGTGTACTGCGTCCCTTATCTACCTTTGGAAGGCGTATTTCGAGCATCCCGTGCTTCTCGTGCGCTTCTGCCTCGTCGATAACTACCTCTTCTGGAAGCACTAGTGTGCGGGTGAATCCGCCCCAGAACAGCTCTTTATTGAAATAATCATCAGAACCGGTCTCCTGGTACTCCTCACGGATCCCACGAATGGTCACCAGGTCACGGGTTATGGAGATATCGAGGTCCTCAGGCGATACTCCGGCTACGATGGCTCGTATAACGATGGCGTCACCAGTGTGGTACATGTCTACAGGCAGTTCGCCTTCCTGTGGTTCATCTTCATAGTCCTGCTGTCCGTGCCATTCAGATTCCTCCTCCTCGTGCCGACGGCCGCCACGAGTCTCCTCCTCCCCGAACTCATGGTCCTCATCAAGTACTTCTTCGTACTTGTTCATGGTCACTGCGCCTGTTAGACGCTCGAGGAATGATGATTTTTTCATGGTTACGTTTGCTTGGTGCTAAAATGACGGACTTCGAGGATCTTTATCTTTTCAAAAATGAGCATGAGCACGACGATGCCCATCCAGACAAATAGGAAGACGCTAAGTATGGTCTCACCACTTCGTCCCATTATAAAAAAGTTAAAAAGGGCATGCAACACGACCGCCAGGCATAACCCACCTAGGCCAGCCAGTACTTTGGTCAGATTACTACGGTAGTACGCGAAGGCGACAGCCACTCCGACGGTACCGGAAGCCAGCACGTGGAGCAGGGTGGGGCCCATAAAGCGTAGTTTTCCGGTCACGAGCGAGGTGGCGGTGCTGGTGTCGCTCATGGCGTTGAAGATAAAAAGAGCGTTCTCAAGCGAAGCAAAACCGAGTGCGATAGCGATCATGTAAATGATGACATCGATAGGCTCATCGACCGCCCTGTTCCAGAGGATGATCGTGAGGGCGATACCATACTTCAGGAATTCCTCGATAATTACCCATACGAAGTTGAGGGTAAAGCCGTCGTAGGAGTTCATGGCGAGCTGCTGGAGGGGTAGGGCGATAGGGACCACCATCATGCCGCCGATGAAGGCCAGTGCGATGAGAAGGTATGGCTCGGGCCGTTCACGGTCTTCGCGGAGCCAGAACCAAAGCCAGAAAAGCGCGGGTATGAGCCCGCCGAGGAATGCGACCGCGAAGTGTGTAGATTGCATCTCGATAATTGTATCACCAGCAGACAAATGAAAAGGGCGCCGAAGCGCCCACTTCACAATATTGAAACTTCGCCGGTCCTACTCCCGGCATCGAGGGTGGCAACAAAGGTGCGCCACTTATCCCGTAACCATACGAACCCAAAAACCTGAGATGTGCCTGCTCTCTGCGGCAATGCGAGCGTCTCACCACGGATGACTTGGCCTGGCTGCAAGAATAGTGGCACGCCTTCCTGGTCATAGTGTCCGAACATTGGTGAACGGCAGTTGCAGATACAGAACTTGTGTCCTCGTATTGCAGTATCTTCACTCATCACTGACCTCGTGTTTTTGTTCCGCGAGAACTATAAACGATGCCAAGAAACAACGCAAGCATTAGTTGCTCCAATGCTCTGGAAAAAGCTCTTTGTGGGTACCCACTACTACGTAGAGCTTAGAAAATAGAGATGCTTCCATGAAGGACCTATCTGACGGATGGATCGAACCATCTTCATGAAGGCTCATACACGCTCGATAATCGATATCCTCATGCATCGACAGCGGCGGTACTCTGCATTCCACGACCAGGTTGCCGCTATCTACATGCTTGTATACAACAGTTTCAGTTTCCAGTTCAGGCACGATGAGTCGCTCCATCAGATCGTCGGGCACATTGAGATGTCTTGAGCTAGGTTTTTCCATAGTCTCATTGAATGACTGGATAGATAGTCTCGGAGCCGATGACGACCTTGATCACCTCCATAGGTTCCCCCTCGGTATGTGGTTCAACTTCAAGGAAGTCAACAATAATTTCCATGTTGGTTTCAGCATCTATACCAGCAAGTTGGTATACAGAATGTGTGGATTCCTCATGAACGATCGAAAATGCCTCGTCGATCATGTTGATCTTTTTTCCGTCAGGCAACACAAGGGTGGTGAATTCTTTTCCACGCAACAATTCGGGCGCATTCTTATTCTTAAAGTCAAAACCGTGAGGTATCTTTTCCATATTTATTTACTTGGCCAACTCGATACCATAAGTATATCGCTATTCTTGTGTTCCTTCGGCAACTCTTGCCAGATAGCTTCGGTCACAAACGGCATATAGGGGTGGAGCAGTTTGAGGGAAGTGGTGAGGCACTCAGAAAGTACAGCTTGCCGAGCAGCCTTGGCGGTTTCGTCAGTGCCATTGAGAACAGGTTTAGATTCTTCGAGGATCTTATCGGCTAGCTCATGCCAAACGTAGCTGTATAGTTTCTCGCTGGCCAGGTCGTACCGCCACTTCTCCATGTATGCGGTCGTCTCGCTCGCTACATCCTTGAGACGAGCAAGTATCTCTTTGTCAGCATCGCTATAACCCGGGTCGGCAGTCGGCTCTGCACCATCAAGGGTCGTAAGGGTGAAGCGGGCAATGTTCCAGAGTTTGTTAGCGAATTTCTTGTACGCATTCACCTTGTCTGGATCCAGGTTCATGTCGGTACCAGGTGCGTTGTTCACGATGAGTCCCATGCGCAATGCATCAGTACCGTACTTCGACTGCACCTCACTCGGAGCGATGACATTGCCTTTGGACTTACTCATCTTCTTGCCGTGCTTATCGCGCACCATGCCGTGCAAGTACACCCACTCGAACGGTACCTTGCCGGTTCGGTAGATACCAAACATGACCATTCGTGCTACCCAGAAGAAAAGGATGTCCCGACCGGTCTCCATGACGCTGGTAGGGTAGAAGTGTTTAAAGTCGTCGCTGTCAGGGAAGCCTGTTGTAGCGAGCGGCCACTGCCCAGAAGAGAACCAGGTGTCGAAGGTGTCCGGGTCCTTCTCGACCTGACCATTGCACTTCGGACAAGTCGTAACGACATCCTCAATGTCTACAGTGCCATGTCCGCAAGATGTACAGATCTTGGCTGGAATAGGAATACCCCAGACTATCTGGCGAGAGATGTTCCAGTCCTCGATGTTAGTGAGCCAGTGTCTGAATACGCGCTCTTGTGCCTCGGTCACGAAACGAAGCTCGCCGTTATCGACAGCCTTGAGTGCCTTCTCAGCGAGAGGTTGCATTTTTACGAACCACTGGTCGCGTATCTGCGGCTCGATGTCTCGTTCGCACTTGTAGCAGCAGGGAACAGTGTGGACGTACTTTTCATCGATCTTAACGAGGAGACCCTTGGAGTTGAGTTTCTCAACTATCTTCTCACGCGCCTCAGTGATACCGAGTCCTTCAAATTCACCAGCTATCGGAAGCAGCTTGCCGCGCCAGTCGATGACCTGCTCATAGGTGAGATTGTGTCGTTTAGCTATCGCGAAGTCGGTCGCGTCGTGCCATGGCGTGATGGTCATCACACCGGTTCCGAATGCCATATCGATAGCTTCGTCTTTAATGACGGTCGCAGTGATAGGACCATTGACCCACTCCACCTCGAGCTTCTGACCGTGGGCATAGTCTTTGTAGCGTGCATCGTCTGGATGCATAACGACGTATTTGTCGCCGAACTTGGTCTCGGGTCTTGCTGTGCTGATCACGAATGGGCCGTACTGGAAGTAGTAAAACTTGTCGGTGCGCTCTACTTGAGACGTCTCGAGGTTTGAGAGTGAGGTTTGGTGCTTTGGACACCAGTTCACAATGCGCGCTCCGCGGTACAAAAGACCGTCAGTCTCGAGCTGCTTGAACGTGTCATTGACGATCTTGATGACGCGCTCGTCGAGCGTGAAGAGGAGTCTTGACCAGTCGCATGAGGCGCCAAGCTCGCGGAGTTGGTTCAACATGAATGCCTTATTCTCTTCTGTGAACTGCATGATCTCGGCATAGAGCTCCTCTGCACTCATTTGGAATCGTGACCGTCCTTCTTTCTCGAGTTTCTTTTCGTACACTACCTGGGTCTCAAAACCAGCGTGGTCGGCTCCTGGGAACCAGACAGCTCGCTTACCACGCATGCGTTCAAAGCGGAGCATGATGTCTTGGATGGTCACGAAGAGGGCGTGACCGGCATGCAATGAACCGTTCGCATTCGGCGGCGGCATGACGATAGAGAATTGCTCTGTACGCTCTCCCGGAAGTTTGTCGGGATCGAAGTAACCACTCTCTTCCCAGAGGCGATACAGCTTCGCCTCGTGTTCCTCA
>CAYTYF010000040.1:0-5654 GCA_964442205.1 uncultured Candidatus Saccharibacteria bacterium
GCACCCCATTAACACAAACCCCCCAACCCTAAAACCCCACCGGCCCGCGTTTTATTTGACAGTTTGTCAAATTTCACCGGCGGCCCTCGTTATTCTGGTTGCACTCCACAACATTCATGCGTCAGTTTCGCCTTCACTTGCGAATATGCACTTCCACTTACTGACAGTCCAATTGGGGTGTGTCTCTTTCCACGAAGCGATTTGCGTCTGACCATGCAAAGTGCATGTCATAATTGAGACTTCCATTGGGTCGAAGAGCAGGCTGAATTCACGGCAAGGTGCTTGGCCTAGGCAGGCCACTATCAAAAGTTCGATCACCATCTCTTCCTTTCTTCATGGTCTCTTCAGATTCTAAATCGACTTTTAAATAATGTAAACTCAGCGGGCCAAAAACTCAGCCGTGCCTACTTCTATGGAAGTTCGTTCGCTTATGGGAAGCCACCGAATATCAGTATCACGCTTTAGCCAGGTGAACTGTCGCTTCGCGTACTGCCAATTCTTCTCTTCGAGCCGTTGGAGCAACTCCTCGTTTGACATTCCACCATTGAGATACTCGATAACGAGGCGGTACTCGAGACCGATCTCGCTTAATCTGTCTACTGACACGCCAGTATCGAGCAGGCTCTTCGTCTCCTCAATAAGTCCTCGCTCGAGCGCTTTTGCTGCACGTGCTCGTAGGCGAGTACGCAGCACAGCTTTGTCCACTTCGATACCGAGTTTCAGTACATCGTACTTTGTTTCACCGGCAATCGGTTTTGGGACTTTACCCAGTGACTCTACTACCTCAAGCGCTCGTACCAGTCTCCGTTTGTTGTCTTTGTCGATGCTGAAAGCGCGCTCGGGATCCAACTGTTCTAGTCGAGCGTATAAGGTCTCGGTACTAAGGTCTTCCAAGTACGTGCGAAGGGCGCTGTCAGGCGGCACTGTTGGCATTGTGACATTGCCGAGCAGGGCGTCGACGTAGAAAAAGGTACCGCCAGCGATAATAGGAATATTGCCTCGACTTGTGATGTCGAGGATGGCTTTCGCAGCATCGTTTTTGAATCGTTCAGCGCTATATACCTCATCGACATCACAGACATCAATGAGATGGTGGGGAACAGCACCCATCTCCTCTTTGGTGACCTTTTCCGTACCGATATCAAGTTTTCGGTATACCTGGCGTGAATCAGCCGAAATGACCTCACCAGAGAAACGCTTGGCGAGATCTATAGCGAGGCTTGTCTTCCCAGAACCCGTGGGTCCGACGATGACAATGACTTTTGTTTTTTCACCCTCCTTCATGGCTTGGAGTGTAGCAGAATGTGCTTGGTATAAAAATAGGTCGGCAGCTAGCTGCCGACCATACGCACTACTGTGCCTTGATGTACTTTGCAAGAAGTTCGGGGTACGAGATGATTGCCTCGAAGGTCTTTCGGTTAATGTGGCCGTAGGCGAGATAGTACTCGAGCAGGTAGTCCCAGGTCCAGACGCTATGCAGCGTCACGCCCCGTTCGGCGAGCATCTTTTCCCCATCCTCGCTTCTGTCGAGAAAAACGAGCAGGTCGGTGACCTTGCCGCCTTCGCTCTCGATGACCTCGATGGCTTCGAGCTTGGTGCCGCCGGCCGTGATGACATCATCGACCAGAAGAACGTTCTGCGTCTTATCGGGCGGTCCAAAGGAAGCGTTCGTGATGCCGGCGATCTTGCGCGTTCCGTCTGTACCGTCTTCCTTGAACAGATGAAAGCGGCAAAGATTTTCAGCCTCGTCTTTCGTGGCGACGAGTTGCATCATCTCTGCAAGCGGTGTGCCAGCGGCAGGGATACCATCCCAGTACCGCCGAGTGTCAAACAACCCGACAGTGCGTGCCAGGCCCATCATTGCATCGGCGATCACGACAAAGTCCGGGTCTCTCAGCGTGCCCCCTTTGGTGCCCTGTGGCCGCATGTTGAGGTAACAGGGTGATAAAGGGGCGTTCGGGAACCTGCCATGAACTTTCAAGGGAAAGCCCTTTTTTGTGTCTACCATGAACGCGCCACAATTCATCAGGGCGACCGCCGCGATCTCACGCATAGTTACCAGGGGCGTATGCATAGTCTGTCTCCTCCAATGTTCAAAGTATTGTCCGTGTACAGCCTACGACGTTAGCAAAAAAAGCAATCAAGTAGAGTTTTGGTTGAGGTGAAAGGGACTTGGTCACTCAATGGATCTTGAGATAGGACTTGGTCACGAGTCACTAAGCACAATCGTTCACTTCGTTCCGATTTTGCTAAGTGCTCGCGACCCCGGCTCACTCGTTCGTAAACTCACATCGCTGCGCCTTTCAAGTCCCATACGGCTGTGCGCAGGCACAGCCTCTCCGGCACAATTTTTTTGTGCCTCAAAATTGTGCCGGAGATGGGACTTGGTCACAAGTCGCTCGTTTCACTCGCGCTCGCGACCCCAGCTCGCTGGCCCCAGAGGGGACCCCCAGCTCCGCTTTTCAATTCCCATCTCTGGCTACAAAAACACAATTGCCAACACATTACGTATTGGCTCATTGTTTTTGTGCCGGAGATGGGACTTGAACCCATAAGGCTTGCGCCACACGATTTTGAGTCGTGCGTGTATACCATTCCACCACTCCGGCAGTGGAAACGAGTGTACCAGATAACGAAAAAGTTATAAACAGAAGCAAAACCGAGAGCTGTGCTAAAATGCATAAAACGGGCAACGAATTGGAGATAATGCTCGGAGGTATTTTCTGTATGTCATTTCAAGGCGATTCTATCTTTTGGGTTGAGGTTGAAAAAATTGTCCCGAATCCGTATCAGCCACGGCGCGAGTTCAATGAGGAAAAGCTGCGTGAGCTCGCTGATTCGATTCGTATGTACGGAGTGTTGCAGCCGCTCACGGTAACGCGCAAGGAGATCCAGAGCGATGACGGCTCCTTCCATACTGAGTACGAGCTCATTGCCGGAGAGCGACGTTTGCGCGCTTCACGACTCGCAGGCATTGAGCAGGTGCCGGTCATCATTCGTTCCGGCGAACAGACCGAGCAAGAGAAACTCGAGCTCGCCATTATCGAGAACCTCCAGCGTGAGGACCTCAACGCTATTGACCGCGCGGTCGCCTTTGAACAGCTGGCGTCCGTGTTCGAGCTTTCGCACGTCGAGGTAGCGAAGAAGGTGGGGCGCAGCCGCGAGTACGTATCGAATACCATCCGCTTGCTGATGCTGCCAGAGTACATGCAGAGTTCGTTAAAACTCGGTGACATCAGTGAGGGTCATGCGCGGTCGCTCCTTATGCTCAAGGAGAGGCCAGAAGAGCAGGATGTCGTCTACCGCGAGATCCTTCTCAAGAAACTTTCGGTACGCGAAGTGGAGCGCATCACGCGCAAGATCGCGACCGACAAGGTGCGCAAAAAGGAGTGGCTCAAGAACAATGCCACCATAATCGAAATGGAGCGCGACCTTACCGATACCTTGGGTACGCGAGTGTCGATACAGAAGACCGACTTCGGTGGTAAGCTGACCATCGACTACTTCTCCGATGAAGACTTGGACAAACTTGTGAACATTGTGAAGTCAAAAGGAAAGATCACAGATTTTCACCTGGCTGGTACAGAAGAAGAGAGTGGACTAACTGCAGTGGCTGCTGCTACGGCGCTCGAGCCCGTAGTTCCAGAAGAAGAGACCGCTGAGTCGGTCATTGCCGAGGAGTCAGCTGTTTCAGAGGTCATCGAGGACACGGTGGTTCGAAACGCCGAGTATGCTGCTGCAGAGGAGGAAAGTGTTCCCGCCCCGGCTCCTTCGCCTGATGCGTACCAGCTTGAGCCGTACGTACCCCAATGGCAGTCAGAGCACTCACCGGCGCCCAGAGAGGATGCGCCAGAGCCGGTAAAGGAAGAGGCTCAGCCAGAACCAAATGCTGAAGATGATGACTCGCTGTATTCGCTCAAAAACTTCTCTATTTAGGGAAATAAGGAGTGGCGTAGCTACGACTATATTTCCCTTATGCAGACGCTTCGCATAAGCGACCTCGAAGGGAGCTTTTGCGTTTAGCATTCTGCAAGGTTGCCCAACGCTCAACAAAAGACAAATATATTATTTCCGTTCCGCTTCAAGCTCTCCGATCGACGAGCGTATCTTTCGCTTCGCCACCGAGGTCTTTGCAATTTGGAGCCATTTGCGACTTGGTTTAGCTGTTTCCTTGGTATCTATCTCGACAATGTCGCCGTTCTGGAGTTCTGTATCAAGCTGCACGAGCTTCTTGTTCACTTTCACGCCCGCTATGTGGTCGCCTATCTCCGAGTGGATGGCGTAGGCGAAGTCGATAGGGGTAGCTCCGACGGGTAGGTCGACCACGTCACCGATAGGAGTGAACACGAAGATTCGGTTACTAAAGAAGTCTTTGCGCATGTCTTCGACGAACTCTTGTCCCGAAGCTTTCTCGCTTGTGTACATCTCTCCGATCTGGCTTATCCAGAGCGGTATCTTCTCCTTGTGGGGTTTATCGCGGGTTACTTTGATCAGGGATGCGTCACCTGCTGCGCTACCACTACGCCTTGAGAACGGCCGAAAAAGTGAAGGTACGAGATTGCTGAACCACGAACTGCTGTCTTTAGTGGCGTCTGGAGTTTTGTCGTCCTTGTAAATGATGTGCGATGCGACGCCGTACTCGGCTTCATGGTGCATCTTGTCTGTTCGGATCTGGATCTCCATGATGGTGCCATGGTTCGTGGTGACGGTCGTGTGGAGCGATTGGTAGCCGTTTGGCTTAGGAAAAGCGATGTAGTCCTTCACGCGTCCTGGCAACGGTCGCCACATCTCGTGGATGATGCCGAGAGTGCGGTAGCACTCCTCCATCGACTCGACGACGACACGCATCGCAAGGAGGTCATAAATATTATTTATCTCCCACTCACGGCGCTTGAGCTTCTGGTACAAGCTGTACGTACCTTTCACGCGAAATGAGGTGTGGAATTTTGTGAGACCTGATTCAGCGAGGCGCTTCTGGAGCGTCTTTCGTTCCCGCTCGAGCACCTGCTCGGCCTTCGAGACCTTCTGTTCAAGAAGCTTCTTTACGCGTGCATGCTCTTCGGGGTAGACGTACGGAAAAGCGAGATCCTCGAGCTCCTTACGGATACGACCGATGCCGAGGCGGTGAGCGACCGGTACGTAGATCTCGAGAGTCTCGCGGGCGATGCGAAGTTGTTTCTCGCGCGGAACGTACGAAAGTGTCTGGATGTTGTGGAGTCGGTCAACGAGCTTGATGATGAGTACGCGAATGTCCTGACTCGTTGCAACGAACAGTTTGCGTAGACTCTCGTTATGTCGGTCTGTGCCGTAGTAGCGAACGGAAGAAAGCTTCGTTACTCCCTCAACTAAAAAGAGGATCTCCTCGCCGAACTCGCGCTTGATGTCCTCAGCGGTGACTTCGGTGTCCTCGATAGTGTCGTGGAGGAGCCCAGCCGCAATGGTGCGCGGTCCCATGCCGATAAGGGCAAGATGCTCGGCTACTGAAGCAACGTGAGCCATGTACGGTTCACCCGAGTAGCGCGTGTGACCTTCGTGCGCTTTGTTCGCAAAGTCGTAGGCTTTCTCAATGAGTAGCCGGTCAGCTTCATTTGGATTCTTGAGGAGTGCGATTATTTCCTGGGCTTTCTTCATATGGTCATTGTATGGAGAAGTGT
>CAYTYF010000040.1:5664-8408 GCA_964442205.1 uncultured Candidatus Saccharibacteria bacterium
TGACAAGGTGGGGAACAAATGTGGTATAACAGACAGTGGTCAGAGAGGAGTACCAAAAGAATGCCCAGATGCGTTTTTTGCAATGAAGATGTGGCCCTGCCATGCAGGACCAAAGAGGAGGCTGACGACGGGTGTCTTTTTCCCAAGTCAGCAGTGCGGCCCATTACGGCCGCCCGGCGTCTGACGCCAGCCGTTCTTGCTCACGTTAAGGAGAGCATGGAACTTGGCATGCCTGACATGCCCAATTTGGATTATTGACCAAAGCCCGCGCTTACGCGCGGGCCATTCTTTTTAGCCTGCTGCGAGCAACACGACAGCATCCTCAATAGTGAAGTCCTCGAGTTTCGTGCTATCGGGCAAGGAGATGCGCTTGAAACCTTTACGGAGGTAGCGGCCAGACTTCGACTCGTAGACGTTGATGAGCTTCTTTGTCTTTGGGTGTACGCCAAGCTCTTTTACGAGCTTCTCACCCTTGCGGCCTTGCTTTGGCTCCTTGAGGATAGCAAGTGCGCGGTCGAAGGTAATATCGTACGGATTATCAGCGCCCTTCAGCGAGCGAAAATCGCCAGCGTGCGCGATGTATGGACCGAAGCGGCCGGTGTTGGCTATGATCGGTTCATTGGTATCAGGGTGCTTGCCGAGTTCGCGTGGAAGGATCAGGTAATGGAGTGCATCCTCGAGTGTCACCTCCTCAGGCTTCTTGCCTGCGGGCAAGGTTGCTCGTTTTGGCTTCGGGGCTTTTTTGTCGCCTTTCTCAGGTGTTTCGCCGAGCTGCACGTACGGGCCGAAGCGGCCGTCGAGTACGTACACATTCATTCCGGTCTCAGGGTCGGTGCCGAGCGCTTCGCCAGCGGAGAGTTCGCTGCCGTCGATGAGTCGAGAGCCATCGCAGTCAGGGAAGGTGCTGCAGGATAGGAATTTGCCAGTGCGACCCAGTTTGATCACCATTGGTTTGCCGCACTTTGGACAAGGGAATTCCTTTGGAGCGTCACCGAGGTTAGTGAGTTTTTCGATATCCTCTTTCTTTGTGACATCGGCCAAAAATGGTTTGTAGAAATCGGTGAGCGTCTTTACGTACGTACGCTTGCCCTCGGCTATCTCGTCGAGTTCGTCTTCCATCTCGCTGGTGAAGGTGTCGCTGATGTAGTTCGCAAAGTGATCCTCTAGGAACGAAGAGACCACATCACCGGTGTCAGTAGGAATGAGCGTTCGACCCTCTTTAAGTACGTAGCCGCGATCGATAATGGTTTTCATGATCGAGGCATAGGTCGATGGCCGTCCGATACCCCGCTTCTCGAGCTCCTTGATGAGACCGGCTTCTGAGTAGCGGTTCGGTGGTTCAGTGAACTTACCCTCCATATCGAGGCGCTTGAGGTCGAGCGCATCACCAATCGCGAGCTTAGGCACCTCAACGTCCTCGCCGCGAGCACGTGGGTCAGCCTTGAGCCAACCATCGAACATAACGCGCGAGCCGTTCACCGAGAAGTCTGGAATGCTCTCTTTGCTTCCGGTTACATTGGCGAGCACTTTAGTGCGCAGTGTTCGTGCGTCTGCCATCTGCGAAGCGACCGCTCGCGCGAAGATGAGTTCGTAGAGTGCTTTCTGATCCTGCGTTGCTCCAGCGCTATGTTTGGCGAAATTGGTTGGCCGAACCGCCTCGTGAGCCTCTTGGGCCGACTTGCTCTTGGTCTTGTAGGTACGCGGCTGCACGTACTCCTTTCCGTAGTCGCTATTGATGAGCGCAAGTATCTGCTTCACGGCAACCTGACTCATGGTGGTCGAGTCGGTTCGCATGTAGGTGATAAGGCCGGCTTCGTAGAGCTTCTGCGCTGCGCCCATGGTACGGGAAGGGGAGAAGCCGAGTCGGGTTGAAGCAGCCTGTTGCAGGGTAGAGGTCGTGAATGGCGGGCGCGGTGAGCGCTTCGCTTCTGTCTCTTTGATGTCAGAGACAGCCCACGGATTGCTTTCACCGACACGCTTGATGCGCTCCGCTTCAGTACGCTCACGCGGCTCAACACCGCAAAGGAACGGTATCTCCATGCTGCCTTTCTTTGTGTGAGCGGTGAGTATGAAGTACTCCTCTGGTACAAAGGCGCGGATCTCACGCTCGCGCTCCATGAGGATACGCAAAGCAGGCGACTGAACTCGACCAGCCGATAGTCCGTATCGCACCTTCTTCCAAATGAGTCCTGAGAGGTCGTAACCGACGAGTCGGTCGAGCACTCGACGTGCTTCCTGGGCTTCCTTGAGGTTTATGTCGAGGTCGCGCGGGTGCTTGATGGCTTCTTGGACTGCACCTTCGGTGATCTCGTTGAATACGATGCGTTTAAGGTTTTCATTCTCACCCTTGATGAGCTCGGCTACGTGCCATGCGATAGCCTCGCCTTCGCGGTCGGGGTCGGATGCGAGCAGTACTTCGTCAGACTTAGCGGCAGCTTTCTGAAGGTCTTTGATGACCTTCTCTTTGCCAGGTGAGACGATGTAGCGCGGCACGAAACCGCCGTCGATATCGACAGCGTCTTTGTTGCTCTTGGGGAGGTCGCGGACGTGCCCGATAGAGGACATTACCGTGTATCCGGGACCCAAGTATTTTTCAATTGTTTTCGCCTTCGCCGGTGATTCAACGATGACGAGCGTTTTCTTTGCCATGGGTGATAAAGGTAACAAATACTACTTACACTTATATATGTCAAATAACAGTGCGGTACCGGCCGTGCTCGCTCGTTATGTATCCTTTTAGTTCT
>CAYTYF010000041.1:0-8383 GCA_964442205.1 uncultured Candidatus Saccharibacteria bacterium
GAGCTCGGTATCGAAGCGCGCGAGATCGCAATAGCTTCGCTCACATCGCAGATCGGTGACAAGGCTGAAGTGATCGATATTCTTAATGACCGGCTCGTCAAACAGAAACAGTCGCTCGCCAAGATCATGCGTGCGACACGCTCTGCCGATGATTTCTCGCTCGTCGAAATACTGCTCACGAACAAGAACTTCTCTGAGTTCTTCTCGGAGGTCGACAGCTTCCACGCTGTTAAGCAATCGCTCAATGACTCTCTGTATGCGCTCCAGGAGATCCGAAGCGACACTGAATTTGAGAAAGCGTCACTCGAGGTCAAACAAGAGAACGAAGCTGAGATGAAGACCATTCAGGAACTCGAGCACAAGCGAATCGAAGCCCAAGAAGCTGAGAAGCAGCGCATACTCAAGGTGACAAAGGGCGAGGAGGCAGCCTACCAACAGCTCTTGCAGCAACAAGAGAAGACCGCTGCTCAGCTTCGTGCTGCCCTCTTCGACCTTCTAGGCGGCGGCGGTGCCATTCCGTTCCCTGAAGCGGTTCGTTTAGCACAGACCGCAGGTCGTCTCACTGGCCTCTCACCAGCGCTCATCCTCGCCATCCTCGAACAGGAGACCAACTACGGCTCACACCTCGGCAGCTGTGTCTATAACGAGACGCGCGGTGGCCGTATGGTAATGCATCCAGAACGTGATGCACCTATTTTCAGCACCATCGCGACAACTCTCGGTTTTGATGCAAACCGTCAGCAAGTATCCTGTCCGCTCGTACAAGGTGGCGTTCAGGTGGGGTGGGGTGGTGCCATGGGTCCTTCCCAGTTCATTCCTTCAACCTGGGCCATCTACGGCGGTTACGTAAATAGTGGTAGCGGCTGGGTGTATAGTCCGACCCAGGACGCCATTCGCTCGCTCGTAGGCAAAGCAGCTCCATCGAGCCCGTTCAACAACCAAGATGCCTTCATAGCGACCGCGCTCTTGCTTCGTGACAACGGCGGCGCCTCAAGTCCACGCTTGGCAGCGCTTCGTTACTACGCTGGTTGGGGTGGGGCAAGTAGGCCGGAAAACCAGTTCTATGGGGATCAGGTTATGCAGCGGATGCAGCGCCTCGAAAATGAAATCCGCATCCTCGGGCAATAAACAACCTTGTCTACTTTGTTGCACTTCAAAAAAAGACCTTCACTGGGCACTTGCCCCATTCAGTTCTTTTTTCTTGTGCGCCGCGCATCCAAGGCCGTTTATTGCCCGAAAGCCTTAAACAGCCATATTTTAAGAGCCACTCCCTTGCCAAAAGCCATTCATTTGTTATAGTAGCGCCCTATGAAGTCAGACATCCACCCAAAGGATTTCCGTCCTGTCATCTTCCACGATAACTCAAGTGGAGCTCGTTTCCTCGTTGGCTCGTCTATCAAGACGACCGCTACCGAGAAGTGGGAGGATGGCAAGGAATACCCGATCGCCTACGTCGACGTATCGAGCGCATCACACCCGTTCTACACCGGCACCGAGAAGGTCATGGATACTGCCGGACGTGTTGAGCGATTCAAAGCACGCGCAGCAAAAGCCAAAAAATAATCCGTCTACTTTGTTAGGCAGCGGAAAAGCGCCTCACTGAACAGTAAAGTTCACCTCGGCGCTTTTTCCTTGCCTGCCGCGTATCCGAATCATTTTTGGCATTTGAGCCTATGTTGCAAGGTTTTAAATTGCAGTGAAGTGCAGTAGAGTAGTAAATCAAATGTATGGAATGGAACGAAGAAAAACTAGCTGAACTCAGAAACCACCACAAGACACAATTTTTGGCGGGGCAGTTCGATACGTACCATAAGAAGCTTGAGGAAGCCAAGTTGCTTGCGGATGGCGATCCAGAGATGGCCGAACTAGCTCGTGAGGAAATAGGTACGCTCACCGAGCAGCTCAACACCATGTTCAAAGAAATGGTGGATATCGTTGAAGCTTCGCGCGAGGAAGACGCTAAACCATACGGTGTTGTGCTCGAGGTGCGTGCCGGTGTTGGCGGCGACGAAGCTGCTCTCTTTGCCGAGGAGCTCGCGCAAATGTACATCAAGTACGCAACTGCTGAGGGTTGGCAGCATGCAACCTCTTCGGAGTCACGTTCTCCCGCAGGCGGATACAAAGAAGGCGTGTTCGAGATCATCGGCAAGGATGTATACGAGGCTCTTCGCTTTGAGACCGGCGTTCACCGAGTGCAGCGGGTGCCGGTCACTGAAAAGGCTGGTCGCATCCACACCTCGACAGCGTCTGTAGCTATCCTACCGTTGCGCCTCAAGCCAACCATCGAGATAAACCCGAGCGATATCGAACAAGAGTTCTCACGCGCTGGTGGAGCTGGCGGTCAGAACGTCAACAAGGTCGAGACCGCGGTGCGTCTCATTCACAAGCCGACCGGCATCGACGTGCGTAGTCAGTCAGAGCGCTCCCAGCTTAAGAACAAAGAAAAGGCAATGGCCATTCTCGTGGCCAAGCTCGAGTCCATGCACGAGGAAGAGGAGGCCAAGAAGCACGCCACTGAGCGTAAGGACCAAATAGGTACCGGCGACCGCTCGGAAAAGATCCGAACCTACAACTTTCCCCAGAACCGCATTACCGATCACCGGATAAAGGAATCCTGGCACGATATCGAGGGTATTCTGGGCGCTGGCCGGCTCAATGCTGTCGTAGACGCCATGAAGGCGGCGGTCGCTGGTGAGACCCTTGCAGAGTGATGGGGGGTGTGTTAGGATTTCGCCGTTGCGCATAAGCGCTTTTTTCTTATCTATGTCAACCCCAACTTCTAACGGAACACTCATCGAGCGGCTCTTCGGAGCAGGCGCGCATTTCGGCTTCTCAAAGAGCCGCCGCCACCCATCGGTCAAGAAGTACATCTTTACCCACAAGGATGGTACAGATATCTTCGACCTCGAACAGACAGCGGCCCTCCTTGGTTCCGCTACAGCACTTCTTGAAAGCGCTGGTGCAGAAGGGAAGACAGTTCTCTTCGTTTCTACGAAGCCTGAGGCATCATCCATCGTACACTCGTTCGCTACCCGCGCAGGTCAGCCGTTCGTCACTAACCGCTGGATCGGTGGCATCCTCACCAACTGGACCGAGATCCGCAAGCGTATCGAGCGCATGAAGTCACTTCTTGCTGAGCGTGAATCAGGCGAGCTTGAGCGTAAGTACACCAAGAAGGAGCGTGTAGTTATCGGTCGCGAGATCGACAAGCTCGAATTCAACTTCGGTGGCATCGCTGCTATGGAGCGCGCTCCACACTACCTCCTCGTCGTAGACCCTCGCCACGACTCTATCGCGGTAGAGGAAGCTAATGACATGCGCATCCCGGTGATCGCTATCATGAGCTCTGACTGCAACGCTAAGAACATCGCATATCCGGTCGTGGTCAACGATGCGCTCCGCGCCAGCATTACGCTCGCTCTCGAGGAACTTACTACTGCATACGAGACTGGTCGCAAGAATTATGTTCCAGCTCCAGTTGTTCGAAGCACTTCACGTCCTCCGGTACGTACCGACGCACATCGTCGTCCTCGACCAACCTCGGACCGTCGCTAGCACTTCTCGCTGCGGCCACTCATTACTCACGTTTAGTTCGTTCTCACTATGGAAATCACATCAGCACAGATCAAGGAGCTCCGCGATCAGACCGGCATCTCAGTGATGCAATGCAAGAAGGCACTTGAAGAGGCGGGGGGCGACATGGAAAAAGCGCTCATCATCCTCAAGAAAAAGCGCAGCGAAGCTGCTGAGAAGAAGTCTGATCGTGAGCTGGGTGCTGGTTCGCTCGGTGTGTACGTTCACAACACCAACGAGGTGGCTGCTATCGTACATCTCGCTTCTGAGACCGACTTCGTCGCTAAGAACGCTGAGTTCGTAGCGCTCGCACGTGACATCGCCATGCACGTTGCTGCGCTCGCACCGAAGTACATCTCTCGTGCTGAGGTGAGCGCTGAGAGTATCGAGAAGGCGAAGGAAGTGTTTGCGGGCGAGATCGTAGGCAAGCCAGCGGAGATGCAGGAGAAGATCCTTGAGGGCAAACTTAATTCATACTTCAAGGACCAGATCCTCCTCGAGCAGGATTTCATCAAGAACCCAGAGACCACCATCGGCGAACTTGTTGCTGGTGCAGTGCAGAAGTTCGGTGAGAACGTGACCGTTGTTTCAATGAGTCGCGTCTCTGTAAAGTAAATTGCCTTTACCTCGCAATTGAGTAGAATATTTGTTCTGGGTGCTTGAAGAGCTCCAGAGGCGAGGCGCGGGATGACGAGGAACAAAGACGTATTTTAGTATACGGCGCAGTGACGAGTCGGGGTCCGCAACGAAGCACATGGACTCTTCCAAACAGCCAGAACTATGACGACAGCACTTATCTATCTAGGAGCGAGCCTCTTCATTCTTACGACCTTGATCGTTCTCTTTCGTATCGAGGATGCGTACGGGGACCGCATAATCTTCAATAGGCTGCGTTCCGCTGGTGACCGATTCCTTGCGGCGGGTAAAGCACAGCAAGGAGCGGTCGCTCAGAGTGGTGGTATCAATCACGTGCGTATCACCTGGCACTACGTGATACACACATTGCTCAAGCGTATCCAGGGAGGTCTTCGTCGCATCCAAGGACACCTCGACCACTCCATCCAAAAGAACAAAGCCGCAGCGCGTGAGTTGCAAGGCAGCGGCGACACACACCTCTCAGCCATCGCTGCTCACAAGGAGAAGGTGGCATTATCCGTGGAGGAACGCGAGCGTCGCAAAGCACATTAGTTTATACTGTACGCGTTTGAAGTTTGAGAGCCGCCTTAGCTCAGCTGGTTAGAGCAACGGTTTTGTAAACCGTAGGTCCTCGGTTCGAATCCGAGAGGCGGCTCTCAGACTTCAAGTAGCCTTAGCGAAAATGGTTAGAGTTAAAAACAGTCCGGGGGACTGTTTTTAAAGTTTTGTAAACCGTAAGCAAAGCTTCCTGAATCGGCACTCGCATCATAAACGTAAGTGAGCTTCCGTTTAGACGCTCACTAGATTCAGTAGGTCCTCGGTTTACCCGCGGGGGATAAACTCTCCGAGAGGCGGCTCCGTAGTTTAGACAATGGATAAAATACGTGTTGTAACAAGTTATCTGTTGATTTACTACTTGCACGTTTTCGATAGAGGAGTATAGTAGTGATTAGAGACGTCACTGTTCCTACCCAACCCAAATTCGCAGATTCTGAATCTGCACCACCAACCCACTTTTTTTCTTTCCTCGGAAAGTCACATCAAGTGGGTTTTCGTTTATCTCAGAATTGAACCTCACCACGAACCGTGCATTTTGCACCTTTTTTTATGCCTGAAAACCGGTATACTTTTCCAAATATGGAGGAAAACTCGCCCCACCTCGACCTGGTTCGCTCTGCTCACATCGGTCGTCCCGAGCAAAGCTCGGGAACGGAAGAAATGAGCCTCAGGGCTCATTTGCTTCCATACGCAAGGCGACAAGACTTTAAAGTGGGACGGGCGCCTGAACTAACAGGCGCCAATCGGCGCCTGTACAGAGCACTCGAGATCTTCCCGGGAGCTTTCTCTTGGTTGACGCTCATTGGTGTGCTCGCACTCTCGAACTTCGCTCCGTTCATCGCGGCTTACTTCATCATCGCCTTCGCTATCTACTGGGTACTCAAGACCGCTTTTCTTTCCTACCACCTCCGCTATAACTGGAAGCGTCTTCGGCATCACCTGTCGCTTGATTGGGCTGTGCTCGTAGAACGATTCACCTATGACCACATCTATCACCTCATCATTCTGCCGTTCTATAAGGAACCGGAAGAGGTGATCGACGCCACCCTTCGCTCGCTGTCGAATGTTCGCTACGACAAGAAAAGCATCTTGGTCGTGCTCGCAGGTGAGGAACGAGCTGGTGAGGAAGCCATTGCGCTACAGGCTCGCATGAAGGAGAAGTACGGCGATACCTTCGGCGCATTTCTTACGACCACACACCCGGGCAATGTGCCAGGCGAGATGGCAGGCAAGGGAAGCAATGCTACCTACGCTATCGAAGAAGCGCGCAAAGCGCTACTAGATGCCCATGGTATTCGTTACAACCACACACTTGTTTCCATATTTGATATCGACACTGTCCTCTACTCGGACTACTTCAACTGCCTCATTTGGCATTTCATGACAGCGCGCCGACCACTCAAGACATCTTTCCAGCCTGTACCTATCTTCAACAACAATATCTGGGAGGCGCCAGCGGTCGCGCGCGTGGTAGCGATGTCTTCGACCTTCTGGGAAATGGTTCAGCAGGAGCGGCCTGAGCGTATGGCAACCTTTTCTTCACACTCTGTTTCATTCCAGGCGCTCTATGAGGTCGGCTACTGGCAGAGCAATATGGTCAGCGAGGACTCACGCATTTTTTGGAACCTTTTCATTGCTAACGATGGGGAGTACGACGTAGTACCACTTTCGTATCCGGTATCGATGGATGCCAATGTTGCACCAACGCTCATTGGCACCATGAAGAATATTTACAAGCAGCACCGACGCTGGACCTATGGAGTCGAGAACTTTGCCTACGTGATGTACCACTTCACAAGGAATAAGAAGATCCCGCTTCGAAAGCGCATCACCATCGCTTTTCAGCAAGCCGAGGGTTACTGGTCACTGGTCACGAACCCCATCATGCTCTTCATCCTCGGTTGGGCTCCTATCTTCCTCGGTACGCAGGAGTTCCACCAGACCGTACTCAGTTACCAGTTGCCCCTGATGGTCCGTGACCTCTTGATCATCGCAATGTTCGGTCTGGTGGTGTCATCGGTCATCTCTCTCACTATGCTACCGCCACGCCCTAAGGATAAGAGTCGGCTCCGCTACGTGGTGCTCGCGGTACAATGGATCTTGGTCCCAGCAACGATGATCATCTTCAGTGCTATTCCCGGACTCGAAGCGCAGACCCGACTCATGCTCGGCCGGTACATGGGCTTCTGGGTCACACCTAAGACCAGGTCAACATCGACATAATTATGTTCAAAGCATGTCTCCTGCTTCTCCACAACTAAAACCTCTTTCAAGACAAAATCGACGCTGGGTCTTTTTCTCAATGCTCGGACTGTTTGTCGTGCTTGTCCCACTCCTCGTACTCTATGCAACGGGATACCGCTTCAATCTTTTTAATATCGAGGGCACTTTCCGTGTCGTGGGCGGTCTCTACATTACGACCGACGTTGAAGATGCGAACATCGTCATGAATGATGAGCCGGTCGAGGACGTTCGGATCTTCCAGCGTGCTGCCTACATTCAGAACGTTCCTGACGGTGTGCATGAGATCTATGTCGATGCGCCGGGTGTCACCACCTGGGTGAAGGAACTTCCGGTCTTTGCTCACTTGGTGACCGAAGCAAAGAGTTTCAATCTCCCGAAGGTGCCGCAGATACGCGTCATCACACCATGGCTGCACGCTACTTCAAGCGCAAGCGTTATTTCAGTTCCGACCTCGTCGACCCCGTTCGCACATGCCTCTACGAGCAACGTCTTCTTTGTTTCGACCTCGACAGCTACGTCGACCTTTATCGCTAACACTGAATACGCATACGTCGAGAGTCTGTTTGGTACTTCAAGTGAAAGTCAAACCAGTCGTGTTGCAGAGACCCTGACGCTCCGCACGCTTGAGCGATCGCCCGCGACCAGCACTGCCACATCGACCGCAACCACCACTAAAGTACTTCACAACACTCGTCTCTTTGAGGTTGATGGGGAAGTGTATGTCACGTGGCTTGGTGATCGTCGTTCCATTCCCTACTACTACTGCGTCAACTACCAGGGTGCGACCACGACCGCTGCACTCTATGGTGACCACGTCTACGCTCAACTCCAAGAGCAACTCGGTACAGCCATCGACCTCACCACAAAAACAGAGCGCGATGAGATCCTCTGTCGCAACACCATTCGCATCGATCGTCGCTGGTCGAAGGTCTCGTGGTTCGATTTTGTGCCGGACAACCGCGACCTCGTCATGATGCTGCTCGATGATGGTCTCTACGTGGTCGAGGCAGATGACCGTGCATGGCAGAACGTGCAGCTTTTGTACGGAGGGAAGGACCTCAAGGTGGTCATTGATGGACGCTCTATCTACGTACGTGATGGCAATTACTACCTCGAAATTTCAACGCAGCTACAGGAAATCTAGCTCGTCTGCTACCATACTTCTCTATGCTTCCCGAACAGAAAGGACACCGCCATCCGCTCTCGACCATGATCGCTGAGATAAACAGCATTTTTGCTGAGATCGGTTTCGTGTTCGCTGAAGGTCCGGAAGCGGAGACCGAGCAGTACAACTTCGATCGTCTCAATGTCCCGAAGGATCATCCTGCCCGCGACATGCAGGACACCTTCTGGTTCAAGCAAAACGACGTAT
>CAYTYF010000042.1:0-7814 GCA_964442205.1 uncultured Candidatus Saccharibacteria bacterium
TCACGCTCGAGAATGAGGAGCTACGAAGGCTTTTAGGCTATGAAGGTGAGCAGCGTATTCTTGCGGGCATCATTGGTCGTCCTAGCGCGCTTCCGTACGACGTCTTGATGCTCGACCGGGGCAGCAATGATGGGATCGTCGCTGGTGCGCCTGTGTTCATTAGCGACAGCACCATAATCGGCATCGTACGACAGGTAAGTGCTCAGAGTTCGATCGTAGAGCTCATCACGACACCTGGCTTCGAGACCACCGTCTTTATCATTGGACCGGATATCTTCACCAATGCGGTCGGGGTCGGTGGAGGTCAGCTTCGAGTGGGTGTCCCGCAAGGTATCAAGCTCACCGAAGGCGACCTAGTAGTCATACCCTCGGTCACTTCTGGTGTATACGGCGAGATCACACATGTTGAGTCTATACCGACACAGCCTGAACAGTACGGCTTCGTGTCGACCAATATACCGATCTCGAGCATGCGCTTGGTTTCAGTAGGGTCGACCCCGGTCTCTCCAGTGACCTTCGAAGAAGCACAGCAGATACTCGTGAAAGAACGTGAAATGCTTTTTAAGGTACCAGTACCTGAAGGTGTACTCGTAGTTGCTACATCGAGCGCAACTTCGACCGCTACCTCGACCTCTACCACTTCAGTTTCTACCACCACTACCCAATGACATTCAAACGTATTCTTTTTTTCATAGCAGTTGTGATCGCGGCAGCGACGGGTCCGGTACCGTTTCTGGCTGTACTCGCTATCACCTACGCGCTCGTGTATCCCGCTTACGAACTCCTTGTAGTAGGCGTCTTCATCGATGCCTACTACGGTGATGGTGGTACCCCGTACTACCTCATCGCTACTGGTGTTTTGGTACTCATGGTCGAGCTCTTGCGTCCGCATATAAAAGTGAGAGAACGGAGCGTATGAGAGGATTTTGGAAACGAAAACCCAAGGAAGTATCGTTTGAGGAGATCTTGCTCGATGCATCGAACTTGCCTGCATTCAATCAGCATCGGCTCGAGGGGAAGCGTGAATTGCCGATCACTCGACGCAATGTTTTCTATGTTGGTGGTTTTTTCATGCTGGTGGCCGTCTTTTTCCTTTTCAAGCTGTTCTCGCTCCAAATGATAGAGGGCGCGTACTACAAGGAGATCAGCGATAACAACAGTATCGATAAGACCGTCATCATCGCGGAGCGCGGGGTGATCTACGACCGTAATGGCGAGATGCTCGCTTGGAATGCAGAAGACAAGGGCGATCGTTTCGATTTCCCGATGCGTGCGTACTCAGACCGTGATGGTTTAGGACAGCTCATTGGTTACGTGAGTTACCCACAAAAGGACAAACACGGCTTTTTTTACCGTACCGAATACTTAGGTATCAGCGGCGCTGAGTCTTCTTTCAATGAAAAGCTGCAGGGAAAGAATGGTGATCGGGTACTGGAGCGTGACGCGCTCGGGGAAGTGATCGGTGAGCACATCGTAGACCAATCGGTCGCTGGTGAGCCGGTAACACTCTCGCTCGATGCTCGTGTGTCTGAGGCTATGTTCGACATCATTGCATCTTCAAGCGAGCAGGCTGGGGTCCGAAGCGGAGCCGGCGCCATCATGGATGTGCATACTGGTGAGATCATCGCTCTTGCCAGTTTTCCTTCCTACGACCCAGAGGTGATGGCTGACGGTATTGAGGTTGAGCTTATCGAGTCATACAACAAAGATGAGCGGTTTCCTTTCCTCAATAAAGTGCTCGGCGGCGTGTACACGCCCGGTTCGGTGATGAAGCCATTCCTTGCGTACGCTGCACTCAAGGAGGGCATCATCAGTCCCGACAAGATCATTGTATCGACTGGCGCAATTGTTATCCCGAACCCCTACAGCCCATCGAATCCAGCACGGTTTACTGACTGGCGAGCGCATGGCGCGATGGATATGCGCAAGGCGATAGCGTTCTCCTCAAACGTGTACTTCTACACCATTTCTGGTGGCTACGGTGGTCAGCCTGGTCTCGGCATCACTAAGATGAACCAGTACTACGATCTGTTCGGCTTTGGGCAGCCGACCGGCATCGCGCTCGATAATGAGCAATTAGGCACAGTGCCTTCTCCGGCTTGGAAGAAAGAAGTGTTCGGTGACGATTGGCGTCTTGGTGATACCTACCTTACTTCTATCGGACAGTTCGGTTTTCAGGTTACTCCGCTACAGATACTTCGTTCATATGCAGCTCTCGCCAATGGCGGCTATCTCCTCACGCCGCAGATAGAGAAGGGTGCCCAAGGTGAAAAGATAGACCTCGATCTTGACCCTACGCACTTGCGCGTCATTCACGAAGGTATGCGCATGACGGTCAATTTTCCTGGCGGCACAGCGCGCGGACTTGAGCGTAAAGATGTAGCGGTAGCGGCAAAGTCGGGTACAGCTGAGATCGGTGCAGGCAATGCATACGTGAACTCGTGGGGCGCTGGATTCTTTCCATACGAGGATCCGCAGTACGCATTCGTGCTCATGATGGATAAAGCGCCGCGCAGTAATGCACTCGGCGCTACGCGCATCATGGGGCAGGTTGTCGATTGGATGAGTAAGAATACCCCTGAATACTTAGGACTTCCACCGGTGAACGCTCAACAACAGCAAGATACTTTGTTGCCTTCGTCGTGAGATCATTCACTGTATGTTCAATACACCTCATGCTCTCACTCCTCGACGCCTCGTCTCTGGCGGTTTTTGAGCGTTCTCCTGGTTTGAATAGGTATTTTGTATCGTTCATAAACAGATATTGTGTGATGCATTGACCAGAGTGATTGTGTGCGTATAATTGGGTAAATTTTTTAGTTTGATGACCACTATGAACGATACACAAGCCTACCTGACCCCGGAGAAATTCGATGAACTGAAGAAGGAGCTCGAGAACCTGAAGACGGTACGCAGGAAGGAAGTAGCTGAGTCCTTGGAGTACGCTCGTTCACTAGGAGACCTTTCTGAGAACGCAGAGTACCAGGAGGCGCGCGACATGCAGGCAGCGATCGAGGAGCGTATCAGCTACCTTGAGCAGGTCATCAAGGAAGCAAAGATCGTAGCACACGAAAAGAAGGGCGACATTGTCGGACTCGGCAGCGTGGTCTCGATCCAGAAGGAGAAGGATGCCACTAATCACACCTACACCATTGTCGGTTCTGATGAGGCAAATATCCATCAAGGCAAACTCTCATACCTTTCGCCGCTCGGCGAAGCCCTTATGGGCAAGGGACAGGGTGATACGTTCACGTTTGAGACTCCTGGAGGGAAGCAGAGCTATAAAGTAATGAAAGTGGAGTGATCAAAAACAGGCGCGGAGGCCGAAGGCCTCCGCGCCTGTTTTTTGTTTCAGTCGCGTTGAGTTAGGTGATTTTTCTTTTCAAATGTGGCTTTTGTCGCTACACTAGATTTCTATTCATGTTTTGGGTCGACACCATTGCTGAAGAGGTGATGCGCCGCTATCGCGGCGTCATTGATAGTGGTGTTCCGCTCGTCGTTCGCGACGAGAAGACCGCTTCTGGCAAGGTGCATGTCGGTTCACTTCGTTCCGCTTCGCTCCATGCCATGGTCGCAGATGCGCTGCGGACTCGCGGCGTGAATGTTGACTTCCAATTCGAGATCAATGACTTTGATCCGATGGACGGCATACCTTCGTATCTGGATCAGTCTGAATACCAAAAGTACATGGGCGTACAGCTCTACAAGATCCCGTCTCCAGAACCGGGTTATGACAATCTCGCTGAGCTCTATGGTCAGGAGTACGTCCGTGTGCTCGACAAGATAGGCTTTGGTGCCAGTGTCTACCGAGCCAGTGAACTGTACAAGAGCGGTGCAATGAACGATGTGATACGCAAGGCGCTTGAACGCCGTTCAATTGTTCGTGACATCTACAAGCGGATATCAGGAAGCGAAAAAAAAGAAGATTGGTACCCATTCAATGTCGTGTGCGAGCAGTGTGGAAATCTTTCAGCAACCGTCGTTACCGATTTTGATGGCGAAACTGTCGCATACACCTGTTCACCGAACGCTGTCGATTGGGCGACCGGTTGCGGTCACCAGGGGCGCATCTCTCCGTTTGATGGCAACGGCAAGTTGCCATGGAAACTGGATTGGGCGGCTAAGTTCGTCGTGAAGGGAGTTCACTTCGAAGGCGGCGGCAAGGATCACTATACGAAAGGCGGTTCGAGGCAGGTGGCCGAAGCAATAGCGGGAGAAGTGTTCGACCACGAACCTCCGTATGGCGTGTTCAACGAATTCTTCCTAGTCGGTGGAAAGAAAATGTCTTCTTCAAAGGGCAATGCTGCCACGGCCGCCGAAATGGCTGAGTTGCTGCCGCCCCACTTGCTTCGGTACCTTCTCATCAAGTCACCGATCAACCGGCAGATAAACTTCGATCCGGAAGGTGACGCGGTTCCTGTTCTGTACGATGGATACGACAAAGCCGGCGAGGAGTACTGGAAGGGTGTCGAAGATGATGTCACCACTGCCTTCTCGTATTCACACTTGCCTGAGGAACGCGTGAATCTTCCGCAACGTTTCCTGCCTCGTTTTTCGCAGGTCGCTTTTCTGGTTCAGATGCCGCACATCGGTCTTGAAGAAGAAGTGGCTACCATGAAAGGTGAGCCGCTCACTGAATTCGATCTTGCAGAACTCCGAGAGCGTAGCGAGTACGCCAGACGTTGGCTGGCAAACTACGCTGATGACAGGTTCGTCTTTACGCTCCAGGATAGCCTGCCCGAGTTCGCCAATACCCTTACCGATGCACAACGTCATGCACTGCATCTGCTTGCAGACAAGATAGAGGCGGCAGGCGAGTATGATGGCCAAACACTTCACGAACTCACACATGCCGTCAAAGAAGAGAGTGGTCTTGATCCGAAAACCTTCTTTTCTGCTATCTACGCTGTGTTCTTCGGTAAAGACAGTGGTCCAAAGGTCGGGTGGTTCCTATCTACGCTAGAAAAACATTTCCTTGTAACCAGATTGCGCGAGGCGTAGTTAGATCTCGTATGCTACCAACGCATGTCGCCATCATAATGGACGGTAACCGCCGCGCAGGTAAGGCCGATTTTGGTGACAAACTAAAGGGTCATGTAGAGGGGGTCAAGCGGGTCGAAGAGATAGTGAATGCATTGGCAGAAAAAGGCGTCAAATACATGACGCTGTACGCCTTCTCAACTGAGAACTGGCGCCGGAGCGAGGAAGAGGTCACGACGCTCTTCGCCATCTTTCGTGAATTTTTTGATAATGAGATAGCTCGATTGATAGGGAACGGCGTAGTAGTGAAGGCTATCGGTCGCCGGGACAGGTTGCCTTCGGACATCGTCGCCCGAATAGAAGAAGCAGAGCAGACAAAGATAGCTGAACCAAAGATAACGCTTTTGATAGGACTTGATTACGGTGGTCGCGATGAACTTGTTCGTGCAACAGAGAAGCTCCGTGCTTCGAGCGCTGCCGTAAATGAAGCATCGCTCACTGCAGCGCTCGATACGAACGGAGTTCCTGACCCTGACCTCATGATACGCACGGGAGGAGAACATCGTTTGTCCGGATTTTTGCTCTGGCAAGTAGCTTACGCTGAACTCTACTTCACAGATACGCTGTGGCCGCATTTCAATGAGCAAGAACTTGAGACTGCGCTGACATGGTTCTCCACACGTGAACGTCGTCTTGGTAAGTGAGTGGCCGGTGTAACTTTTTTGCAGTATCGAAGGTACTAGATGCGGACCTGGTCCTAGAGGAGATAGTAGTGCACGATGTGATCACTGATACAACGATCGACAAAGATGGATCGGTCGCCAATGAGGCACTCGATCTCGCCGAGGTGTTCGAAACCCTCGGTCGCAATCGAAGAAGGCATCGCCACCGAGGCGAAGTGTTCACGCCGAAACCGCTGCAGCGTCGGAAAAGTGGGATGCTGTTGAAACTGCTGGATTAAAGAAGCGCGCCGAAAGGCGCGCTTTTGCTGTAGAGAAGCTGTGAATAACTTATCTTGGCGTGGGATAAAGTGGTATATACTAACATTGTGGTGGGAGATAGTGGTAAACAGTAGGAAACTGCTGTAGACTGATCAGGACATGTTGATCGGCGAATACAAGCATACGTTGGATCCTAAGAAACGGCTGTCCTTGCCCAGCAAGTGGCGCAAGGAACTTGGGAGAACGCTTGTCGTCACTCGAGGTCTTGATAACTGTCTCTTTGTATATCCGCTCAAAGAGTGGCAGAAGATCACTGAAAAGATTGGTCAACTGCCACTCGGCCAGGCGGGTACAAGAGGATTCAATAGATTCTTCTTGTCGGGAGCAGTTGAGGTAGAGGTAGATAGCGTCGGACGAATTCTCGTTCCGGATTTCTTAAAGGAGTTTGCAACACTCGACACAAAAGTAGTGCTTGCAGGCATCCATGATCGTGTAGAGATTTGGGCAGAGAATCGTTGGGAGGACTACAAGAAGCGCATCGAGATCGAAGCTGATCAACTAGCTGAGCAACTCGGCACCATCGGTGTCCTCTAGGATGACGTTTACATAACTCAAATTGCGACCGCATCACAGCCGCAAGCGAAAAACGGAGCAGGGGCTTGCCCATGCTTCGGTTTTGAGCGCAGCGGATGGAAGCTCTGCTTAGGCAGCATGCGTATGCGGCACATTACGGTATTCAAAGAGGTGGTGGCAGAGGTCCTCGCGCCGAAAACGGGAGCGGTCATCGTCGACTGCACTCTCGGAGCGGGTGGCCACGCTGAAGCTCTGCTGCCTCTCATCGGGCCAACCGGTACCTACATCGGTATTGACGCGGACCCGACGGCGCTCGAGAGCGCCCGACGCCACCTCGGCGCAGCCGGGGAGGAGGTCAGGTACGTTTGCGGCAACTTTAGTCGGTTACCGGACATTCTGGCTCGTGAGCGAATAGAGCAGGTCGATCACATCATTGCCGATCTTGGCTGGAGGATCGAACAGTTCACTGGAGAGAGTGGGGTACCACGGGGTTTCTCCTTCAATGCGGATGAACCGCTCCTCATGACCTACGGTGACCCTGATTCCTACTCGTTCACCGCTCGTGACATCGTCAATGAGTGGCATGAGGCAGATATCGCGAACGTGCTCTTCGGCTACGGAGAAGAACGATTTGCGCGAAGGATAGCAAAAGCCATTGTAGAGGCCAGGGCTGAAAAACACATCGAGACCGCGCGTGAACTAGGAGAGCTCATTAAGGCCTCAGTACCGCACTGGTACCGGCAAGGGCGAGTACACCCGGCAACCAAAAGCTTCCAGGCACTCCGTATCGCAGTCAATGATGAGTTCGATGCGCTGACATCACTCATACAAGACGGTTTTGAAACGCTCAAGGGAAATGGACGAATGGCCATCATCACCTTTCATAGCCTCGAAGATCGGATCGTGAAGGAACACTTCAAAGGATTCGTTCGGGATGGAAAGGGGATCTTGGTTCACAAGAAGCCAATTGCAGCTGACGTACACACGATCAAAGACAACCCACGCGCACGCAGCGCCAAACTGCGCACCATAGAGAAATTATGAAAACTGCGGTAAAAACAGCATACCCATTCTCCAAGGAAAAACTGTTCGTTGGAGCCTGCTTGCTCTTTACCGCTTTCGAACTGGCTTGCTACATGTACTTTCTCTGTTTCTCTGTCGTACACGTGGTTATGCGCACTGAGACCGAACACGCTATCGGCATCATGCAGACCGAGCTTTCTGAACTTGAAACGAAGTTGATGCTCGCTCAGCACCGTGTCAGTGCTGAAGTAGCTTCACTCTCAGGGTACGTAGAACCTACCGCTCGAGTGTTCATCG
>CAYTYF010000043.1:0-7766 GCA_964442205.1 uncultured Candidatus Saccharibacteria bacterium
CCGGGACGCGGTCTCGTTGCCGGTTCATCGGTCCGCACCGTACTCGAGCTCGCTGGAGTGAAGGACGTCACCGCGAAGATATTCTCGCGTTCTAAGAACAAGCTCAATAATGCTCGTGCCGCTGTCGAGGCTCTTAAGCAATTGAAAGCGTAACCCACCACCATGCAACTACACGAACTAAAACCAACTACAGCTCGCAAGAGTGCCAAGCGCATCGGGCGCGGTGGCAAGCGCGGCAAGACCTCAGGCAAGGGTATGAAGGGTCAGAAGGCTCGCGCTGGCAACAGCATGCGCCCAGAAATGCGTGACATCATCAAGAAGCTGCCTAAGCTCCGCGGACATGGCAAGAACCGCGCGCGCACCGTTAACAACGAGCGCGTACGTCCGCTTGTCGTCAACCTCGCTAAGCTCGAAGCAGCCTTTGAAGCTGGTGCTGCTGTGAACCCAAAGACCATCGTAGCGAAGGGTCTCGCAAGCACCCGCCGTATGCAGACGCCTCGCGTAAAACTCCTCGGCACTGGCACGCTTACCAAGAAGCTCACCGTCACTGGCTGTGAGGTCTCTAAGAGCGCTCGGGAAGCTATTGAGAAGGCAGGGGGTACTGTTGCTTAAGGTATACTAGACCTCGTATGCAAACCTTCATTCATAAGCTCAAGATCATGGTCAGTGATCGGGCTATCCGTTCGCGGATCCTGTTCGTCCTTGCTGCCCTCGTGATCTTCCGAGCACTCGCTGCGATCCCAATTCCAGGCGTTGACCTTGCGGTCCTCGAGCAGTTCTTCGCGAATAACCAGTTCCTCGGACTCCTCAACATCTTCTCTGGCGGCGGCCTCGCTAACCTGTCGATCGTGATGCTCGGCGTCGGTCCGTACATCACTGCATCGATCATCATGCAGCTCCTCACCGTTATGTCGCCGCAGCTCAAGGCGATGTACACCGAAGAAGGGGAGACCGGACGCGCTAAGTTCATGCAGTACAGCCGCATGCTCGCGCTGCCACTCGCTATATTGCAAGGCTTCGGCTTCCTCACGCTTCTGCAGAGTCAGGGCGTCATCGCCGGACTCTCGACCTTCGAGTTCGTTCTCAATGTCGTACTCATCGTTACCGGCTCAATGCTCCTCATGTGGATCGGCGAGCTCGTGACCGAGTTCGGTATCGGTAACGGCGTTTCGGTCATCATCTTTGCTGGTATCGTGGCTTCACTGCCACAGACCGCAAGCCAGCTGGCGTTCGCTTTCACTGATCCGTCACAACTCCCGATGTACATCGGCTTCCTCTTCGTCGCACTGGCTATCATCTACATGGTGGTTGTGATGACCGAAGCCGAGCGTCCAGTGCCGATCACCTACGCTAAGCAGGTGCGTGGCGGTAAGACCTATGGCGGCAGTCAGTCGTATCTCCCGCTACGCCTCAACCAGGCTGGCGTGATCCCGATCATCTTCGCACTGTCGATCCTGCTCTTCCCGCAGATGGTGCTGAACGTACTCTCAGCCTTCGATATTCCATGGGTACCTAACGCCATCACGAAAGTGAACGAGATCATGTCGAACCAGTACATTTACGGCGGCGCCTACTTCGTGCTCGTCTTCCTCTTCACCTTCTTCTACACGGCGGTGACCTTCGATCCGGACCAGATCGCTCGCAACTTGCAGCGCAATGGCGCCTTCATTCCAGGTATCCGTCCGGGTTCGCACACCTCAGACTACCTCGGCAACCTCATCACCCGCCTCACGCTCGTTGGTGCAGGCTTCCTCGCACTCGTTGCGGTGCTGCCAGTCGGTATGCAGGTACTCACCGGTGTAGCATCGCTCGCTATCGGTGGAACAGCACTCTTGATCGTGGTGAATGTGACGCTCGATCTCATTCGCCGTATCGACGCCCAAGTCTCATTGCGCGAGTATTAAATCGCTTAATACTTCGTTGGACTACGAAAAAAGACCCTCGCTGGGCACTTGCCCCACTCGGGTCTTTTTTCTTGTCCGACCAAATTTTTAGGAAGCGAAGCGACCATAAAAATGGAAGTACTCTTGTGGTGCGCCTCGTCCAAAACGATTTACTGCTCTCGCAATATTGTCTCGTCTCTGAAAATTTTTCTAATTCCCTGTGCAGTCAATGAAACGATCAAAGAAATTGCTGCATATGCGAGGCCGACAAGAAAAAATATTTGAATGGGACGAATTGTCCAGTGAAAATATTTTTTCGACGTCGAACGAAGTAGATGCTGTGATTTATTTGATCGTTCAGTTCATCGAGTAGCCAAGTGGCACCTCACTAACTTCCTGCCTCCACGTCTCGCTCTCGAGCCACCGCTTGTAGGTGTCGTGTACGGTCAGTGCGACCGTCTGCGGGCTGTGGCGTGAGGTGTTGATCACGAGGTCGAAGTGACGACGACTATACGGATTGACACCGTAGAGTGCCTGAAAACGCTCTTGCTCGTTGCGTAGGCGTTCAGTGACCAGCTTGTGCACATCACCAATGTTTTGAGCGGATTCGGTCGAGCCACGGGCAGAGTTTGCGACCATGTCTTTGAAGATGCGGACAGTGGCCACATCCATGTCGAGGTCGAGGTATACCTTGAATGATTCCGGTAGCCAGTAGAAGCCAAGGCGTGAGTCGATGACAATGTCCTTCTCTTCGCGCAGTTTGCGCAGTTCTTCGTCTATTTCCTCGTCTATCGAGTGGTCTGTCGCTGCGCGTTCGTTGAACTCTGCAAGGGTCATGTGTCGCTTGCGGATGATGGAGCGAACGAAGTCTCCAGAAGAGTAGCGCGTGTAACCCAAAAGCTCAGCCACTTTGTCGGCTGTCGATGATTTGCCGCTGCCTGGTTTTCCAGAGATGGTTATGATGTGCTTCTTTTGCATTCGGCATTAGCATAGCACGTCGGTCATAAAATTGATGTGATCCGAGTCGCGAGTTTTTTGGTAAGCGCGCAAGTTGCAGTTGCTTTATTACTTGATACTCTAGTGGGGCATGAAACAAGAAACCGACTTCAAGAGCATCGTCCTCATTGGGAAGATCGCTTCAGGAAAGGGAACGCAGGCCACGATGGTGGCCGAGCACTTTGATGGCGTGCTCTACAGCAACGGCAATAAGGTGCGCGCAGCCGCTAAGGAACTCACGCCCTTTGGTGTGAAGATGAAGGAGACCTACGAGGCAGGTTACCTGATGCCTGAGTGGGTCGCTTCATACTGGATGACCGAGGCGATCGTCAGAGAGCACCAGAACGACCGTATTATCTTCGAAGGTGTCGCAAAGAAGCCAAATGAAGCAGAGCTTTTCCATGAGATACACCACTGGATAGACCGACCGTACGTTGTTTTCAATCTCGATGTCACGGACGAAGAGGTGCGACGCCGCAGTGCAGAACGTGCACGAGACGCTGTTGACCTTCACTCTATCGATAAGCGTCTCGAGGAGTACCATACCTACACCGCTCGCTCCATCGAATTCTTCCGCACCAAGGGTACGCTCATCGATATAGACGGCTCACAGAGTCCGGAAGCAGTGCTCTCACACATAATTACTTACCTTCACAAATGATCATGCCACCATTCACCATCGTATTCATCGGCCCGCAGGGTAGCGGCAAGGGAACACAGATCGATAAGCTAGACAGCGTGCTCTCAGCAAAGGATCCGACCAATCGCGTCATCGACATTCAGACAGGTCGCCGTTTCCGTGCCATGGCCGCAAAGAATGAAGGCTACACCGAAGAGCATGTGGCTGAGACGCTCAACACCGGCATTCTCCAACCACTCTTTTTGTCGGTGGTGCTCTGGGGTGACGCCATGCGCGTTCACCTCGATGAAGAGAGTCACCTGCTCATCGACGGTTTTCCGCGCATCGTGAACGAAGCGCGCGTGCTTGAAAGTGCGCTCACTTTCTACAAGCGCGAGGAGATTCACATTATCAACCTCGAAGCACCTGAAGATGTCGTACGTGAGCGCATGGTTTCGCGAGCTCGCGAGGATGACACCGAGGAGTCCATCGAAGCCCGTCTCAAGTGGTACCGCGAGGAGACCCTACCGGTTCTCGCATACTACCGTGAACGACCCAACACTACCGTGCACGACATCGATGGTACAGACACCATAGACGGAGTGCACCAGCAGATCCTCAATGCACTCAATCTTGCCTAAGACAATGATAACTAAGAAAACACAGGAAGATATAGCTGTCATGCGCGAGGGCGGAAAGATCCTCGCTCGCATACTCGACAAGCTCGAGAAGCTTGTGGTACCTGGCAACACGACGCTCGATATCGACGATAGGGCGATGGAGCTTATCGAAGAGTATGGAGTGGAACCAATGATACTCGGCTACCATGCGCCGTTCGCTGACCGGCCGTACCCAGCCGCTACCTGCGTTTCTATCAACGACGTCGTCGTGCACGGCATTCCGAACGAAGCGCCGATAGAGATCGAAGAAGGCGATGTGGTGTCAATTGACCTGGTCATCGGCCATAGGGGGCTTATCGTCGACTCAGCTCGCACCGTTGGTGCGGGGAGGCTTAGCAAAGATGCGCAGGCGCTCATCGACATCACAAAAAAAGCCCTCACAGCTGGCATCGACGCGGCAAAACCGGGCAACCACGTCAAAGACATTGGAGCAGCTATTGAAAAAGTGGCAGGCAAGAAGTTCGGCATAATCGAAACTTTCTGTGGTCACGGTGTCGGGTACGCGCTCCACGAAGAACCCATCGTGCCGAATTTCGTCATGCCGGGCAGGAGTCCGAAGCTCGAAGTGGGAATGGTGCTGGCTATCGAACCCATGATCACCCTTGGCGGTATCGACATAGAGATACTCGAAGATGGCTACACGGCGGTCACCAAGGACGGCTCGCTGGCTGCTCATATGGAGCACACAGTGCTCATTGGTGAAGATGGTCCTGAGATACTCACGCTTGCGTAAGACTTTTCTTTTTCGGTATTTCGGGTATACTGCCGGCACATTATTTTTCTAAATTTTGTTATGGGAAATCGACAACCACATGAAGAGCGGAGTTTGGTGCTCCTCAAAACCGATGCAGTTCAACGCAGCCTTGTCGGTGAGATAATCAAGCGTTTTGAACAGAAGGGCATGAAGATCACGGGCATGAAAATGGTCTGGCCAACCGAGCGACAGCTCATGGATCACTACAACAAGAACGATGAGTGGTTCGAGCGCAAAGGAAAGGGAGTGGTCGAGGACCTCAAGTCGCACGGAAAGGAGATCACTAAGGAGCCTATCGAGTACGGTCGCGACATCATCCGGACCGTCGTGCGCTACATGACCGAGTCTCCAGTGGTTGCACTCGTGCTCCAGGGAAATCAGGCGGTAGCGATCGTGTCACGAACTGTTGGTGGTACCGAGCCTCTGACGGCTGACATCGGAACCATTCGCGGTGATTATTCTATTGACTCCTACTCACACTCAACACTCGAGGATCGTGGAGTCAAGAACCTCATACACCAGTCTGAATCGGTTGAAGAGGCAGAGCGGGAGATAAAACTCTGGTTCACTGAAGATGAAATTCACGACTACGTGACAGCACAGGAGAGGATAATGTACGAAGCTATCAAGAAAGCGTAGTCACTTATTGTTGCGATTTCAAGAAACGGCGACATCTTTGATGTCGCCGTTTCAGTCTACTATAGCGATTGATCGCTATAGTAGACTGCCGTACGTCTTGGCGTGATATACTTCCACTTGGAACCATTTTACGTATGTTCCGCTTAAACATACATTCAGGGCTGCCTTCAGTCGCGAGGAGTTATGAGGACCAGTAATGGACTTCAGACACGAATCGGAGCGGGTGCCCACCTGGGTTTTCCAGGGGCATACGTTTGTGGTTCCGCCAAAAAAGCTCCTCCGCCAGGAGGGCTTTTTTATGCTAGGATTACCAATACTCATGCTCAAAACCACGACCATTATCTTCCTTATCGCACTCTCTGTGCTCGCGGTCCTGCATCTCATTGCGCTCTCGCTCTATCTCTACTGGCAGGTGTGGTGGTTCGACATCCCGATGCACCTTCTTGGGGGCGCCAGCATAGTCCTCGGCCTCCATACTCTTGCTGACCTTCGCATGGCGCCGCGCAGCTTAGCCACTTCTCTTGGTAATGTGCTTCTCATCGTGCTGGGGATCGCCATCGCCTGGGAGATGTTCCAGTATGCTGTTACCGAGGTCCTCAAACACAACTACATCTCAGACACACTCGGAGATATCGCCGTTGGTCTCCTTGGATCCCTTGTGGGGTATACTATATCTACACGTTTGCAAGATAGTCAGATGAACTAATGTCGACACTTGGATTCTACGGCGGAGTGGGGAACGTCACTGGCGCTAATTTCATGCTCGATACGGGCAAGGCAGCATTTCTTGTAGATTGTGGCTTGGTCCAAGGTGACCGTTTTGTCCAAGCAGCCAACGCTGACCCGTTCCCATACGAACCGCGCGACATCGATGTGCTCCTTGTTACTCACGCACACGCTGATCACATCGGCCGCATTCCAAAGCTGGTAAAAGACGGCTTCCAAGGCATCATCTATTCCACCAATCCCACTCGCGACCTTACCAACATCATGCTCCGCGACGCGCTCAAGGTGATGGCCTTTGAGCACGAACGCTACGGAACTGCCGTCCTCTACGATGAAGGACACGTCAACGCGGCACTGGCGCTCTGGAAGACGGTTGACTATGATGAGAAATTCACGCTTCCTGATGGTATCAGTGCGTATTACACCGATGCGGGACACATTCTGGGTTCAGGAATGATCAATCTCGAACGCAACGGTCGGAAGCTCGTTTTTACAGGCGATATTGGCAACGTGCCACAGCCGCTTCTCAACCCACCGGTCATACCGACCCATTACAACTACCTCGTGATGGAAAGTGTGTATGGTGATCGGCTCCATGAGGAGGTGGCCGAACGCACCGACCTTCTCGCTGAGCATATCAATGAAACAAAAGCCAAAGACGGTACGCTCATCATTCCTGCCTTCAGCCTCGAGCGTACGCAAGGGATGCTCGTCGAGATCAACAACCTCATCGAGTCTGGCAAGGTCGAACCGCTGCCAGTTTTTCTGGATTCACCGCTCGCGATCAGTGTCACCGAAATGTACCGCAAGTACCCGAAGTACCTCAAAGACAGCGTTCGCGAACAGATAGCAGCTGGCGATGATATTTTCGATTTCGAAGGACTCACGTTCACCAAATCACTTAAGGATTCGCATGAGATATCGCTCGAGAAAGGCGCTAAGGTCATCATCGCTGGCTCAGGTATGAGTCACGGCGGTCGCATCAGGAACCACGAGAAGCTCTACCTCGATGATCCAAATACGACCGTCCTCCTTGTTGGCTACCAAGCGGTAGGTAGTCTTGGTCGTTTGCTCAATGATGGTGCGAAGCGCGTCCGTATCGATGACGAAGAGGTACGCGTCAGAGCTAAGATAGCGCGCATTCGCGGTTACTCTGGTCACGCCGATAGGGATCAGCTCATAGACCTTGTGCAGAAGGGTGGGGAGGATGCTGAAAAGATATTTGTAACTATGGGTGAAGAGCGTTCCTCACTCTTCCTCGTACAGCGTCTGCGTGATTACCTGGGTGTTAATGCAGTAGCGCCCAGCCAGAACGAAGAGGTACAGATCGATTTTTAGGTACACAAATACAAAACACCGCAGCTGGTAGCTGCGGTGTTTTGTATGGTCAATTCTTACTTAACCTCTGCAACAATGCGTCCGAAAGTTTCCGGGCGGTCCTTTGCGAGTGTTGCAAGGACCTTGCGGTC
>CAYTYF010000044.1:0-7594 GCA_964442205.1 uncultured Candidatus Saccharibacteria bacterium
GCTCGAACCTTGGACCGTCTCCTTAAGAGGGAGCTGCTCTACCAACTGAGCTAAGGGCGGATATGAATTTGTAGCCGAAAGTGTAGCGCAAAGAACTTCAGAAAACAAGCGTCTATTTTGTGCGCGGGAGAGGACTTGAACGTTACACGTTCAGTACCCCAATTGGCTTTTTTGTTTCGCTCCGCTCAAAAAAGCTCAATCGGGCTTCAAGTCCACCCCTCGCAAGCTCACGCACAAAGCAAAAACTAGGCACAGGCCTAGCATTTACTTTGTGCGCGGGAGAGGACTTGAACCTCCACGGGTTTCCCCATGAGCCCTTTGTTCTGAGAAACCGCAGAGTGTGCGTGGGAGAGGACTTGAACCTCCACGGGTTTCCCCATTAGTTCCTAAGACTAACGCGTATACCAATTTCGCCACCCACGCACACTTCGCACTTTCTCAAAGAACAATCCTCAGGAGCGGGTATTTCGCAAAACCATTTGCGAAATACTCCTAAGACTAACGCGTATACCAATTTCGCCACCCGCGCATAACTCCTCTACCAACTAGAGGACTTGAGGCCAGGACGGGAATTGAACCCGTGCATGGAGGTTTTGCAGACCTCTGCGTTACCACTTCGCCACCTGGCCGGTGAAGGTTCTTCACTTTAGCATTTTCGCCTTACTTCACCAAGTTTTTATGCTAGTATTTCGAACACGTCGGGGTGGTGTAATTGGTAGCCACGCGAGACTTAAAATTTCGTGACCGCAAGGTCGTGCGGGTTCGATCCCCGCCCCCGACACATGAGCAATGCTTTGCAGACTGAGAATGGTTTAGGGAAAGTCATCTTGCTCAATGGTGCTAGTAGTTCGGGAAAGTCGACCATTGCGTCACTTTTGCAAAATAGCATCCCGGAGCCTTTCTGGTGTATCTCTATCGATCACTTGCGTGATGCGGGTGTTTTGCCTACAGCACGCATAAAGAGCGGGGAGTTTCCTTGGAGCAGTCTTAGGAAGAATTTTTTTGACGGATATCACAGATCACTCGCTTCCTACGCTGAAGCAGGAAACAATCTGATCATTGAACATATCGTCGAGACGGAAGAGTGGATGCGAGAATTGGTCACGTTGTTCGAAAGATTTGATGTGTATTTCGTGGGTCTCCATTGTTCTATCGAAGAACTAGAGCGTCGGGAGGCGCAACGGAAGGATAGGCCGCTGGGGGACGCTGCTCGGGATTCACAGGTTGTGCACAAATTTGCGACCTACGACCTTGAACTTGATTCAAATAGACCACCGGAAGAAAATGTCTCGGTGATCATCTTTGGTTGGCAACAAAGAACGAGGCCATCCGCTTTTCAACGGATGGCCTCGAAACTCAATGAGTGAAAATTATTTCTCTGGAGGTATGTATCCCGTTGGGGGAGTGCCGGTCTCGCGGACGATCTCGTCGATGTGCTGGCGATGGCGTTCGCCATAGTCGACAGAGAAATCAAAGTGAGGAATGGATTTCATGGGCATCTTCTCCTTCGCGTAATGACGAAGCTCGGTGGCAGAGCGCTTGAGAAATATGAGCGCATTATCCTGTCCCGAGTCTGGAATGGTGGTGAAGTACACGAGGGCGTTTTTGAGGTCGGGCGAGACGTCGACGTGCGTGATGGTGATGAGAGGGTCGGTATTCGCTTCGTGAAGGACGAAGGTGGCGATGTGTTCCTGGAGCAGTTGCTGCACCTTCTCTTGTCGTTCGGACATAGTAAGAAATAGTTAAGAGTTTTTATTTAACTTCAGAAGAGAGCGTGGCAAAAATATTCTCAAACGAAGCGCAACGAAGCATAGGTGAATTTTTTGCATGCGCTAAGTGATGACTGTGTCAAAAGTTTCGATATAATCCCCCGGTGCAATATTGTCCTTAGTGACTATCTCCATACCGAATTCTCCTTCCTCGACCTTATCGACGTCGTGCTTGAGTTGCTGCAGGTTGGTGAGCGTACCTTCACCGACCTCAATGTCGCGACGGAATATGCGCACAAGCTGCTTGAGCTTGAGCGTGCCTTCTTCAACACGACCACCAAGCACATGAGTATTCTTTTGGATACTGAACGCTTTGAGTATCTTGGCGCGACCGGTCTTCACCTTTTCCTCTCGTTTAGGGGTACGGTTCTTGAGAGCGGTCTCAAGCCACTCAGAAAGCTCGTAGATGATAGAGAATGTGTCAATCTCAACGCCAAGGCGTTCAGCGAGGTCGCGTGCAGGACGCTCCACCTTCACATTGAAACCAACGATGATCGCATCCTTTGTGGCGCTGACCGTTTGAACATCGTTGGCGGTGATATCACCGACCGTAGTGTCGATCACTCGTACCGAGATGCGATCTGAAGTGAAGCTGTCGAGTTCGTGTTTGATGGCGTCGAGCGTACCAAGTACATCTGCCTTGATGAGGATAGGTACGATAGGGAGTTCGGTCTTAGTGAACGAAGCCGCGCGGCCAGCCTGTGCGCCTGCATTGCGGGCAAGCACCTCAGCTTCCTTCTTGCTATCTACCGTCACAAAACGTGCGCCGACCTTAGGCACTTCCCCCCAACCAACGACGCCGACCGGCTCTGCAAGACCAGCTTCCCGGATGCTCTTACCAGTGAAGTCTTCCATGATGCGTACCGGTGCATAGGCATTGCCGGCGACCACGAAGCTGCCGCTTCGGAGCGTGCCGTTCTCAATGATGAGAGTGGCGGTCGTGCCGCGCTTGCCGTCGAGGAAGCCCTCGATGACAACGCCTTCAGCTGATGCGTTGGTGTCGCCCTTCAACTCTGCGAGGTCGGCTGCGAGGATGACAAGGTCAAGGAGTTCAGGTACGCCAGTGCCGGCTTTTGCAGAAATGGCCATCCATGGGATGTCACCACCCATACCTTCGATGTAGATCTCGTTTTCAATAAGTGATGACTGTGTTTTGACAAGGTCAGCACCAGGTTTGTCTATCTTGTTGATAGCAACAACGAATGGAATGTTTGCCGCCTTGATGCTCTCGAGCGCTTCGAGCGTTTGCGGTTTGACACCGTCCTCAGCCGAGACGATGAGAATAGCCACATCGGCGACGTCGGCGCCTCGGAGCCGCATTTGCTGGAAGGCGGCGTGGCCTGGTGTGTCGAGGAAGGTGATGCGCTCCTTGGCGCCATCCTTCGTCGTATGCTCGACCACGTATGCAGACAGGTGTTGCGTGATACCGCCAGCCTCCCCGGCAACTACGTTCGACTTGCGGATGAAATCGAGCAGGGTCGACTTGCCGTGGTCAATGTGACCCATGATAACAACGACCGGAGGCCGCTTGATGATGTTGGGGGTTGTGGTGGCTTTCTTGCTCATGGGTTTCTCTACATAAAAAGGCCGCTGTAGTAGAGGCGCTTTGTCGTGGCAGAACAATACCACACGCTCGCGGGTTTGGGAACACATCGACTAGCTCTCGTGACTAAGCATATACATGGTGCTACGATGAGTTTTTCGTATGTGGAGTTTCAAGAAACGAAAACCAAAGCGGGTCTACCTCGATTACGCTGCCGCCACGCCGCTCCACCCAAAGGTGGGTAAAGCGATGGCGCCGTATTGGCGGATGTACTTTGCTAACTCAAGCGCCATTCATACTGAAGGTGTGCGTGTCAGAAAGGTCGTCGAGGATGCGCGGACACAGGTTGCGAGGACACTAGGCGTACGCAGTGAAGGTGTCATTTTCACAGGCAGTGGAACAGAGAGCAATAATATCGCCATTGGCGGCGTGCTCGAGGCACGGCATAAGCAGGGGACGCCATACCGAGATATGGAGGTGCTTGTCACAGCGATAGAACATCCATCAGTTTCGGAGGTGCTCAAAACATACGAACACCGTGGTGTGACGGTCAAAGTGATGCCTGTCGATGATACAGGGCGCGTGGAGATCGGTGAGGTGCCGAAAATGCTCTCCGTGCGCACCGTGCTCGTGACGCTGGGCTACGTGAACAGCGAGATCGGCACCATTCAGCCTGTGAACGCAGTGGCACGCTCAGTACGCGCGTTTGAGAAGGAGCACGGTACTCGCATAATCTGCCACACAGACGCAGCACAGGCTCCGCTCTGGCTCTCTTGCCAGCTCTCAGCACTCGGTGTAGACATGCTTTCACTCGACGCAGGCAAGTGCCATGGTCCAAAAGGTGTTGGTGTGCTCGCAATGCGGCAGGGGGTGCAACTTGAGCCAATTCTCTTTGGCGGCGGTCAGGAGTCAGGTCTGCGACCAGGAACAGAGAATGTCCCACTTATCATTGGCGCAGCATCCGCTATCGAACATGCACAGATTAACCATAAGGTTTTGAGTCAACGAGTGACCAAACTCAGGGACCGTTGTATCCATGCTTGCCTTGCGCTTGAAGATGTTGTACTGAATGGACATACGAAAGAGCGTGTAGCCAACAACGTCAATATATCTGTGGGTGGTGTTGAGGCTGAATTTGCGGTCATCTCGCTCGATGCTGCGGGTTTTGCGATCGCTACCAAGAGCGCTTGCAGCACAGGGGATGGTGGCGGAAGCGAAGTGGTGCGAGCCATCTGTGGCGACACAAACCGCTCACAGACGAGTTTACGGATCACGCTTGGGCCTTCCACGACAGCAGCCGAGATCGATGCTTTTGTGAAGGCTTTGTCAGAGCACATCAAAAGGACACGAAAGGTGGTTCAAGAATACTTCACCAAAGTTTCGTAGAATTAACTATTACTAGCAGGTATTTCCGTTTTCAAGGTCGCATGCATTCCTTGAAAACAAGTTTGTACACCTATCCTTGACTCGAAAATTGTTACGTTGCAATATTGAGGAGCATCGGGTCACTGCTCTTGGTACAGATATCGCTCAGTCTCACTGCACCCGTACACACATAGCTCATTAGTTTTTTCACCTATGCCTAACTTTCACAATTTCACATCTCGTGCGAAGGAGGCGATCAGAAAGGCGCACGAACTCGCTATCGAGCGAGGCCAAAATCACGTCAGTCCCGTGCACCTTCTTACTGCGCTTACCATGCAAGATGAGAGCGCGGTCATCTCCATCCTTGACCAACTCGACATTGACATAATCGCACTCACCGACATGCTCCTCGAGTCCCTCGAAGGACCCGATATGCAGTCGACGGTCTCGCAGAGCTACCAGCTCTACCTGACGCCAGAGCTTGCCAAGGCGCTTGAGCGTTCGGGACAGATCGCCCAGGAGCTAGGCGATTCATACGTTGGTGTCGAACACCTCTTCGTTGCTGCACTTGAATTTCCCGGACCAGCTGCCGAGGTTCTTCGTCGTGCCAACATCGACCGCGACCAGGTAAAAAAAGCAGTCAATGATATTCGCGAGAGTAACGTCGCTGAGGCTGAACAACCACGCAAATTCCGCGCGCTTTCAAAGTACACCCGCAATCTCACTAAACTTGCGCAAGAGAACAAACTCGATCCGGTCATTGGGCGTGATGTCGAGGTTTCGCGTGTCATCCAGATCCTGTCACGTCGTACCAAGAACAACCCGGTCCTCATCGGTGAAGCCGGTGTCGGAAAGACCGCTATCGCGGAAGGTCTAGCTCAGATGATCTCGCAGGGCAATGTGCCTGAATCCATAAAGGAGAAGGAGATCCTCACGCTCGATCTAGGGCTTCTAGTTGCAGGTACCAAGTTCCGCGGTGAATTCGAGGAACGACTCAAAGCGGTCATGAAAGAGGTGGAGTCGACGCAGGGCAATGTTATTCTTTTTATTGACGAACTCCACACTATTGTCGGAGCTGGTGCAGCCGAGGGTTCAATGGACGCTTCGAACATGCTGAAGCCAGCGCTTGCACGCGGCGAGATCCGCATCATCGGTGCCACAACCCTCAAGGAGTACCAGAAGTACATCGAGCGCGACCCAGCACTTACGCGCCGTTTCCAGCCTGTGTACGTGCAGGAGCCGAGTCAGGAAGATGCCATTGCTATTCTCCGCGGCATTGCCGAGAAGTACGAGCTTTTCCACGGCGTTCGTATCACCGACGATGCTATCGTTTCCGCTGTTCAATTCTCAAGTCGATACATAACCGATCGCTTTTTGCCTGACAAGGCTGTTGATCTCATCGACGAAGCAGCATCCGCACTCCGTATCGCGCTTGAGAACAAGCCCGAGGAGCTGGTGGCAGCTGACCGTAGCGTGCGGCGTCTCGAGATAGAGAAGGAGGCCCTCAAGAAAGATGCTGAAGCGGCAGAACCCGGCGCGAAGAAAAAGCTCCAGTCTCGCCTCAAGGAAATTGACACCGAGATAGGCGAATTGCGTGAGCAGACGGCTGCTATCGAAACCAAGTGGAACAACGAGAAAGTTGCTCTCAATGAGATCCGTTCTCGCAAGAAGGAACTCGAATCGCTCCGACTTGAAGCGGAGAGCGCTGAAGCGATGGCCGACCTCACCCGCGCGGCTGAGATCCGCTACGACACTATTCCAGCTGTTGAGCGTGAGCTTGGCGAGCGCACTGCAAAGCTCAAGAAATTGCAGCGTAGCCGTCGTCTTCTCAAGGAAGAGATAACCGAAGAGGATATTGCCTCGGTAGTGTCGCGCTGGACAGGTATCCCGGTCGCTCGCATGCTTGAAGCGGAAGCAGAGAAACTTGCTCGTATGGAGGAGGCTTTGCAGCAGAAGGTGGTGGGGCAGAACCAGGCCGTGAAGCTTGTTTCAGATGCAGTGAAGCGCTCGCGCGCCGGTATCGCTGACCCTAACCGACCGATCGGCTCATTCCTTTTCCTCGGTCCGACCGGAGTCGGCAAGACCGAGCTTTCTAAGGCACTTGCTGAGTTCATGTTCGATGACCCTGAGGCGCTCGTACGCATCGACATGTCTGAATTCATGGAAAAGCACTCTGTGTCTAAGATCATCGGCTCGCCGCCTGGCTACGTCGGTCACGAAGAGGGCGGATCGATAACGGAAAAGATTCGTCACCGACCGTACGCAGTCATTCTGCTCGACGAGGTAGAAAAGGCTCACCCAGAAGTGTTCAACGTGCTCTTGCAGGTCTTGGATTCTGGCCACCTCACCGATGCCAAAGGACGCAAGGTCAACTTTAAGAACACGATGATCATCATGACCTCGAATATCGGCGCTGAGCACATCGACCGTATGTCGAACTTCGGTTTCACTAAGGACAGGGGAGAGCAGGCACAGTACACGCAAGCAAAGGATAAGGTAATGGACAGCCTAAAACTCTACTTCCGACCGGAGTTTCTCAACCGTCTCGATGAGATCATCATCTTCGACATCCTCTCAACTGACACCATTCGTAGCATCGTCGAGATGCAGGTCGAGGAAGTAGCGAAGCGCTTGCGCGCAAAGGATATAGCGCTGACTGTAAGCGATGAGGTATACGAATACCTCGCTCGCGAAGGCTACGATCCTAAGTTTGGCGCTCGTCCGCTGAAGCGCGTCATTCAGAGCAAGATCCTCACGCCGGTCGCCTCAATGATGATCGACGAAGGTATGCTCCGCGGTGGAACGGTAAAGGTAGGCATGAAAAAGGGTGTTCTCGACTTTGATGTTGCCAAGAAAACGGGTAGTCGTCTCAAGAAAATAACTACGAGCCGCAAGGTTTCACCGGTCAGTGTCTAGA
>CAYTYF010000045.1:0-7242 GCA_964442205.1 uncultured Candidatus Saccharibacteria bacterium
GTCGTCATCTGGCGTACCAATTGTCGCTTCGTACCACTCGCTCGCTGTCGGCAAACGCTTTCCACCGCGTGCGCATACCAATTGCGCCTGCTCGCGCGAGATAAAACTCCACGGCAGCGCGCCGTCACGACTCTCTGAAACACAACTGGTATTGGCAAGATTTCCGATAGTGCCAAGTTCACTATCGGTCACAGTGAAAGGACAGGCTGACGAGGGACTGGCTTCATAGGCATCGACGCATGAGAACGTAAGCGCGGTAGGTATATGGATCATTCCTTCAGGGCAACTTGCCCCTTCTTCGCGGACGCCAGTCAGCGAAGCGACCAGTGTACCGGAACTCCCACGAAACGTGTCGCTGGCATCGATAGCAAAGGTCGTAAGCGCGACCGCACACAATACAACCGCACCAACTTTAAGCGCTTTCATACACTATAGTGTAGCACCGGTATTGAAGGCGGCACTAAGCTGCTACTGCACTACCACACACCGGAAACCAGTAGCTTCACTTCCGTAACTCGGACTCACTTTGGCATGCACGGAGTAAAGTCCCGCATCCTCCTCGCTACCGTAGAAACCGCCGCGCATCAGTGCGAAGCTGCCGCTAGGAGCACTCCACACATAATCATTATTGAATTGAGTATTCGGTTCACTCGCACTTTCTGTCGGCAGTCCACGTGTATCAACCGCATTAACATACCCTTCCTTAGCTAATGTTGTGCTTTCGTACACGCCATCTTGCACAGCTCCGGCCACCCATTCCCAGACGTTGCCTATCATGTCGTGAACGCCATAGAGTGAGACACACGATGAGAATGCGCCGCTCCTGGAGCGAGTTCCGTTGGTGTTGCATTCGGCGGTGTCAGGCGTACCTATCGCAGCTTCATGCCACTCGCTTGCAGTCGGCAACCTTGCGCCGCGTTTAGCGCACATCGTCTCAGCAAACTGGTACGTTACAAACGATGCAACATTTTTCTTTTCAGCCGAAACACTCTGACAACCGCGCGAATCAGCATTCACTTTCGCCTCTTCAATTGAACGCGGCTCAGGGTACGGGCAGTTCTCTGCAAAGGAGTTCTCGAAGACATCAATACAGAATTGAGTCTCGCCAGCTGTGATCTCTACCGTACCCGCACTGCAACCATTGCTATCACGTTGCGAGGCCAGCTGCGAAAGCAAAGTATTTGAATCACGAAAAGTGTCAGTGGCGTCGATACTGAAACTCGTGAGCGCAATGACTCCAGCGAGCACAATAACACCTCTGACCCCATGTTTGAGCCATGCGCGCATAACTATTTAATAATTATACGAGAAGTTTGCAGAAAATCGATGAGATGCGCGGTGAGGAGCGAATACTTGGAGCTTCGCAAGACCTTGCCTGATATTTCAGGAACACTTGGACTGAAATATCGACAAGGTGTACAGCCTCTGTAAGAGGCACGAGGAATTAAATGTCAAAACAAAGCAGATCGCAATTTTCTGCAACCTACTAGCCGCGAACATCCTGCACACACCGAAACCCAATACCTGGCGTCGCGAGTGAATGCTGCACTGCCGCATTCAAAGTAAAAAGTCCGCCATCGCTGCCGCTTCCGTAAAAACCCCCTCGTACAACTCCGAAGGTCCCTGACTGCTGAGTGGTCGCGTAATCCTTGCCGAAGGTTTCGTTCGGATCTTCCGCAGTTTCAAGCGGGAGGCCGATGAGGTCAACAGTCGATACGTAGCCTGAAGGCGGCAAGGTCTTTCCCTCAAGTACACCGTCAATGACCTCGGCGGCTATCCATTCCCACACATTGCCGATCGGATCGTGAACTCCTGAACCGCTCACACAGCTCGACGCGCCGGTGTTTGCAACATCATTCACATCGAGCACACAGGTAGATTCGTCAGTTACACCAAGACTGTAGGAATACCACTCGTCGGCTGATGGAAGACGTTTTCCAGAGCGTGCGCACAGCTGCTGTGCTTGGGTGAGTGAGACATTGTTCCAGGGCCGCACTCCCTCGACGCTTTCTGGTGCACAGTCGCCGTTGGCCAAATTTTCTTCGGTGGCACGCGAACTTTGCAAAACAGCGTGCGGGCAATGCTCGTTAGGTGAAGCTTCGTAGGTATCGACACAGATCGTCCTGTCTCCGAGGGAAACGAGCGACATACCGAACGGACAATCACCTCCTTGGGAAGACAGCGAACCGGTGAGATTAGGACCTTGCAACTCAAGCTGATCAACAGCCTTGATGGAAAGCGTTGTGAGCAGAAGTGAACCAACACCAATGAGCAGCGCTCTAGGCAGGACGCTCATACGTCTGTGGTCGTCGACTTCGTATGTAGTCGAGGACGTAATTCAAAATGATCAATGTAAGGAGTATGAAAAGAATGCCTGAGAGTATAAAGGTCGTCAGGTCTGGGCTACCGCTCTCTTTGAGTCCGACAGCGATCTCCCGTTCTGCAACTGCTTTTTCCCTCGCGTCGAGATCTGTTTGCAGTTTAGTGAGCTCAGCCGTGAACACGTTGTACTCATTTGGCTCTACGGCAGCTGTCATGCCGATGGTCGTCGCTACATAGCGTCCAGCATTATCGGTGAGGATATTAGTGAGTGGATTGACCACCCCACTCTGGAACAGCAGCACCAGCGCGAGTGTCAGCGCGCTGGTACGCAAGAAGATATGGTACATCGAGTCCTGCATGCGTCTATAATACCACCAAATAAACTTGTGTTTTAAGTAAATGCATTCAAAATCAGCAATATGCGCGAAGCGCAAGTGAGGCAGCGTGAGGTGTACCCAGATGTACAGTGAACGCTGCCGAACGTGAGCGCGACAAAGTATCAGGGTGTTTTGAGCGTTCTCTAAGCGAAGAGGATGAGGAGGATGATCAGAAACAATGCCGTCACCGTCATCATCGAAACGAAAACCAAAAGAAAAGCTGATGAATCAGGACCGCTGCGTCGACGCGAAACAACGCGACGATTCGAAATGCCAGCCATTGAAAGCTGACGACGTACGTAGATGCGTATGCTCACGTAGACGATGAGGAGCAGGACCGCCAGTATGCCAGCCGCGGGAAGAATGATGTTCATCGGCAGGACCCAGAACGAAAGTGAATTCGACATTGTTTGCTGTCGACCCTGCGGACCATAGATAAGACTCACGTTGGCTTTGTAGCGTCCAAAGCCTGTACCCTCACCTGTCCAGTTGAGTGTAAAATCACGTGTTTGCTTTGGGAAGATACCTGACTGTGATTCGTTGAAGGTAAGCGTAGCAACGCGTTTGCCAAACATGTTGTAGACCTCAAGCGGACCAAATGGACGAATGAGGGTGTTGCCTTCGTTCTCAATACGAGCGTGAAAGTCGACGCTCAGCGTACTGTACACGTAGTTTCCAGTCGAGAAAGAACGAATGGTTCCAGCCTCTTTTGCTTCTCCAGCCACACGGAGACTGAGTATGCTGCCTACTTCATAGCCGATCGCGGCACCAGTCTGACGACTGCGTTCTGCTTCTTTCGAAATGAAGACACCACCGAAGTGACTGCCTGGAGCAGCGTTTTGCGGTACTGATACAACGAAATTCAGCACTGCAGATCCATTAGGTTCGATGGTCAGCTCCTGTGCTCCCAGCGTGATCCACTCAGAAAGCTCGTACCCGGTAGGCTCAAGTCCCTCGTCGGCAAAAAGTGGCGCACCGTTGTCGGCAGCACCGACAATATCTCTGGTGAAGAGGTAGAAGGTCTGCGTCTGGTCGCTCACATTCGAGACTGTAATATCGTACTGGTACTGTACACCAGGTTCAATGGTCTCCTCGATCATGGCTGGCTTCAACTCGACGCCAGATTCAGCCTGTTGCGCCGATGCTACTCCTGTATACGAACCAAGGAATAACAAAGAAAGCAAGATAACAAAAAATGCGCGTGGGAGTACGTTCAACATAACTTATGGCTACTGTAATCAGTACATTCTAACACCAGCCCCAAAGCACTCTCGAAAGTTATACATATATGTATCACACACAGCAAAAGCCCCCGAAGGGGCTTTTGTGCTAGTGCGTAGCGTGTGTGCACTTAGAAGGTTGGGGTTGCGATGTATGTGAGTCTTGTATTGTAGTCGTCTGCTGCTTCTTGGAGGGAAGCGATCTCAGCTTGGTACAGCACTTCGACTTGTCCTACGTCTTGCGTGGTTCCATCAGATGAACTTGCGTGGCTGAAGATAAGACGTGGTGTCGTAGATGCTGAAACGAATTCATTGTTGCCGAACGCGCCGCCAGTAAGGTCTGAATCATTTGTCGTAAGACCCCAGTGACCATATGTATTCTCATTACCGAGAGTATTCGATGGAGCTACCCAAGCGGTAGGGGTATTGGTGTAGGCTCCGTTAGAGAATCCGTCGATGTCTGCACCAGTTGAAGACAGAAGGTTCTGATCCTGTTGAACCGTCACTACGAAACCGTTCACTGCGTTGCTTGTTACACTTAGCTGCTGTGCTACTGAAGCAGGTACAGCTGAAGTAAGTACACCAAATGGGATTGTGGTTGTTGTACCAGCAATGGTTGAAGACACTCCGTTCACTGCGGTAGAGGTCGCAAGACCAGCAACAGTGAAGGTGAATGTTGTATCGACCGTGGCCGTTACAAGAACTTCGTCTGTAATAGCGACTCGTGTATGACCGGAATCGGCCATGGTCCCCGCAATGTCAAGCTCGTATGAACCAGCTGTACCAGGATTGGTGATCTGGTTCACTCCGCTGTTGGCATTAGTTCCAATTTTGATGACTGTTGTCGACGCAGCGCCGATGACTCCAGTAGCACTAAGAATGGTCAAGACCTGACCAGACACAGTAGCTCCCCAAGTCGCTCCTGAAGGAGCAGCGGCCAGCGTTTCATCAACTCCGTCGATCTCAAGGTCGATATCACCAAAGGCAACTGAGCCCATGTTGAAACCTGCTGGGAACGTGACAGTAATACTTTCTCCTGCGGATACGCCAGAAGGTGCTCTGAAACTGATTGTGTGATTGGAAACTGCACTTGTATCAGAGTCACTCAGGGTATCACTTACGTTTGTGATGTTGGCTGCTTGTGCGAAGTGGTGTGCGCCTACGGCCCACAACACAACTGCAACAGCAAGAAGTGTCGCGATCACTTGACTTGCAGAGTCAGCCCGTTTTGATAATACGAACATGTTCATTTGCTATTTATTTGTTAAATAACTGATGTGTCGCGAACACAACTTTGACGCGCAACATCTGCTCGGATATAGCTAGTGTGGAGAAGAGGTATGGGTGATATAAAAGGTTTAGCCTTTGACCCGTTGCCTCTAACTACCTATCCCGATCTACCCATTATTATATAAGGACATATCATTACTGTCCCTTTGGTAGTGTTGATAAGTCGAATAGCGGACATGGTGCTTGTGACGCACAAATACGCTTTGATGAGGCCTTTTATTGGACACACCTTCCTGCTTTCTTGTAGTCGCAAAAAAGACACCGCACAGGTGTCTTTTTTGGCCTATACTTCCCTAGTTACGCCCCAACTGTGGGGATATCATTCCATCGTGTCGTATAGGCGGGGGAGCGTAGTTTAGCGCTCGCAAGCGATCCGCCAACGAGGGTCGAAGCTAGGTGTACCGTATCACTCCCGTAACGTTCATTGAGCGTATCAGCGACCGCATCGAGTCCCAACTCTCGGTCGTCAAATTCTGATTCGAACAGGGAAGTGGGGACATACTTTTTTGGCAGAAGGCCAGTCAGCACTACTCCCGCTTTCTTGTATGGGACCGCGCTATCGAAGACTTCCCTTACCGCCTCCATGGCGGCATGCGTGAGTATCCGGGTAGAGGCGGTCGGGTAGGCAAACTCGACCTCTCTGTACCCTCTTGTGCCTGCGTGGTCGCCGTGGCGACTCGGTCTGATATGTACACTCATCCTCGTGGCGAGTAGTCCCTCATCGCGCAATTTCTTTGCCACATGAGCAACGTGGTACGAGACCGCACTCTCGAGATCGAGCCGCTTCGAGACGGTCTTTGCGAATGAGCGCGAGCTCGTGATGCTCTGGTGCGGCTCATCCATCCCTACACCGACCTCGTAGACTGGAACACCCCGCAATTCGCTCTGCAACCGCTCCCCTGCCACCCCGAAAAGTTTTCGCGCTTCTGGTCGTGGCAGCATGAGGAATTGGTCAACCGTTTCTACTCCTATGGACCGCAGACGCTGCGAAAGCCGGCGGCCAATACCCCAAACCTCGCTGCACTGAATGCTTTTTTGCAGTTCGAGCCACGCTGGTTCCTCCAGAATAGACACCCCGTTTCCCTTCTTTGCCTGTTTGCTCGCCAACTTGGCGATGGTCTTGGTACTACTGACCCCGATAGAGACAGGTATGCCTGTAAGACCGACTATCCGCTGTCGCAGTGCTAGAAGCTCCTTCTGACCCATAGTTTCGGGCATGACAAAGAAAGATTCGTCTATCGAGTACACCTCGCAATCACCCACCTCGGCTTTGAGCGTGGTCATTACCCTCGCAGAAATATCACGGTAGAGTGCAAAATTAGACGAGAAAAGCACTGCTTTCGCCTCGGTACACAGCTGTTTTACCTGGAAGTAGGGAACGCCCATCGGGACACCGAGCCGTTTTATTTCCTCAGACCTAGCTACGATGCAGCCGTCATTAGAAGAAAGCACCGCCACCGGGCGCTTTTCGAGGTCGGGTCGCAAAAACCGTGAGCAGGAAACCAAGAAATTATTTCAATCGAGTTTGCCGATACGAGCCATCTTCGGATTGTACTCCTAGTACTTGGTGCTGTCGCCTGCCTTCAGCGGCGCAAAGGCGATGCCGTGCTCGCCGAGCACCTTAGTGGCTAAACCGTGGTGAATATTGATCCTATCCTCCCGTTCAATGCCGTCGTGCACAGGAAAAGCGTGTTTTGGGGCGACGCGAAGCGCATAGTGGAGCGCGTCGGTCATACGGCACCACGGACCTCCGACCGGCAACGCCAACACTTCGACCGGTTTGTCAGGCTCAGCGTAGCTATCTCCAGGATAGAAAAGTCGACCACCGATGAAGTATCCTGTGTTCTGTACCGCGCCGAACTGCTCAAATATCTCAGCATGAGGAGCATCGAAGGCTTCCAGCGTAAGTCCAGACAGCTCTGTAGCAGCAGTGCCTTCGAGTACCGTGTGTTCAATAGCAGCCTCTGTAAGCAGCTTTCCAACCGCACTATTACAGAAAATGCGTACGTTTGGGTTCAGCTTCACTATTTCCT
>CAYTYF010000046.1:0-7069 GCA_964442205.1 uncultured Candidatus Saccharibacteria bacterium
TTTCCCCCCTCACGGCTAAAGAAGCTGTCATGAGTTCTAGGATTGAGGGGACACAGAGTGATGTTGCCGATGTTTTCATGTTTGATGCAGGAGAGCAGACAAAACATGCTGATATTAAAGAAGTTGTTAACTATCGACGCGCCATGAGTCTTGCCATGAAAGAAATCGGTAAGGGTCGAGATGTCAGTAGTCATCTCGTTGAAAGTTTGCATAATGTTTTACTCCAAGACGTACGCCACAAAGGATTACTCGGTCAATTTAGGGAGGGGCAAGTATGGATTGCCGAACGCGCTGGCGACCCCATTGAAAAAGCTATCTACGTTCCTCCAGAACCTCTTCATGTTAGAGGTCTCATCGACAATCTTTTCGACTACATCAATAATGGTAAAGAGAACGCTCTCATCAAAGCAGGTGTGGCTCACTATCAGTTTGAGGCAGTGCACCCGTTTGATGATGGTAACGGCCGTATCGGACGATTGCTTATCCCACTTGTACTCCATAAGCACAACAGGCTTTCTTCTCCAATACTTTACTTAAGTGGTTATTTTGAGGATAACCGCGATGAATATATCGACAAACTGCACGCAGTCGACGAAGGAAGCGACATAGAGGAGTGGCTGAGATTCTTCTTTACGTCTGTGTCGGAACAACTCAATGAAACCCAGGAGATTATTGAAGCCATTTACGACTTGTATGACAAGATTCGTCGAGAAAATAGCATGGTTAAGTCTCCGTATATCATTCCGTTCATTGACATGCTTTTCACCTCACCTATCTTCACAATAAAGATGGTGCAGGAGCATACGAAGTGTGCGAGCTACCTGACTGCAACAAGTCTCATCAAGAGTCTACAGGCAAAAGACTACGTGTCCGAGGTTGGAAACAGAAGCAGAAACAAGCTATTTCAGTTTGACCCACTTCTGAAGATTCTTAAGTAGTCCGTAAAGTAAAAACGCAGTAATCCTACTCTACAACCCCCCACAAAAAACCGGCCCAAGGGCCGGTTTTCTTCTTCACCACCGCGGTCGTTTCTCATCGACGACCGAAGCGATCAATGCCATGTACTCATTAAGCTGTTCTGCTTGCAGTGCCGGATCCTGCAACGCAGGCGTCAGGTACTTGAGGTAGAGCTGAGCGTGCACCGCCAATCCGAGCAGTTCGCTCACGCACCCTTCGATGCGCTCGAAGGAAGGATTATGGCCTTCCGGACCGTATGAGCGCTCCAAGCTCCGCCTGATGAAACAGGCTGCGTGCGCTGTTGCCCACGGACCGAGGTCAGCATCGGCAGCAACAACACGCTTGGCGACGCGGACCTTGTACGTACCCATGCTTGATATGGTCTTGCATGCATCCGGATCGCACGTTGGTGGTGAGGCCAGTACGACCGGTTCGAACGGTCGCCCAAACTTCGTGCAGGGAACGACAGAGAACGTGAAGCCCACGATGGTGTCGATGCCGTAGTGTTTACGCATCCCTTCGAAAGCTGCACTGATCTCGGTGAGGCGCAGCTTCTGGTCGAAGGGAAGGTCATCGGCGATCAGCTCAGCTGCATTGTCATCTGAGCAGGTGCTGTTAACAAGCAGGGACGAATTCGCTACTGCTACAGGGGTGGGCATCTCCGCCTGCGCCGGCAAAGCCAACGACAGCAAGGCAAGCAGAACCAGCAATCTCATCATCATCTCCTTTCTGTGAGGTGTGGCGAAAGCCAAACTTCACGCTTAGGAACGCTTCCTCATTATCTATTCCGTTCTCAAAGAGCGGATGTGCTATCTAAAATATAGACGCTTACGCTAGATTTGACAAGTATCCAAATTGTGGTACTTTTGCCCGATGCAAAAATTCTTGTTAGCTATTGCTTTCGCTTGCCTCCTACCGCTCCCAGCGGGTGCTTTCTACACGAATGACTCATTCGCGCTTGATGTGGAGCACGTAGCGCCAGCCACTTTCACTGCCGACGGAGCTGGCGGCTTTTACGGCACCACCGTCGACAGCCGCGCCTTCACCCAAAAACCAGTAGCGAACGACCTCGGTATCAAGCTCCACAAGTTCACCATCGACGATGCCTTTTTCTACATTGGCCAGAACGGTGCTTTTAAAGCAGAGAATGACCTAGCGGCACTGTCCATCTACCTTGCAAATCAATAACAGGAAACGGGCGCCTGAGGCGCCCGTTATCATTGCCGCATCGAGTACACTGCCTGCAAGTGGCAATCGACCGGTCCAACATCTTCCTCAGGATTGCTCACGTTGAGTGGAACGATGCCCTCACCACGTTTCATCGCGTACACAACCTTGAAGTCACGCTGCATGAGGGCACCGCCCGACCCTTGCCCGTCGACCAGCGCAATGAAGTAGAGCGTTTTGCATGCCTCTGAGCCAAACCGTGCTGATAGCTCATCATCCGCCTTAAGGCACGAGAGTCGCCCTGGCGCGTTGCAGAGCATGAACGCTGCCAATGAAAACTCAGAATCGTTGAAGGCTCTTCGGTAGTGCAGCACTTCGAGAACGGGCAGCTTCCAGTCGTGCGCGTTCCACTCAATCAGACGGTCAATCTCACAGACGCTCGTCTTTTCGCACGACAGCACGGCAGATGGCGCACAGAGGAAGATGAGTGCAATGATAGCGTTTCTCACCAATACCACATCGTATCCTTTCTGTTACTAGAGGAAACTTCTATAGAGACTATAGTCGAGTGAGTGATATTTGCAAACTTCGCGTATCCCTGGAAATTTAGTAAAATTCGCTCATATGGAAGGACTACAGAATGAAATGGGGCCTAACCCACCAATGCGCCCGGTCATTGAGTGGAGGGGGAAACGCTACTACGGTGAGATACACGCACTTATAGTGAACGAAATTGAGGACGAGCATCCAGAACTAATGGTAAACGGTTCATTGCCGGACGAGATATACGAGGAATTGGATTCGCTCCACGGATTCGAATTAAGTCCTGACCTACCTGTGGTCCACGACAGAAACGAGGCTTTTGAGCTGGCGCGTAAGATGGGTTTATTGGAACACCTGTCGCAAGCGGAGATGGAACGTGTAAAAAAGACGGGTTTGCATAGCCAGTATCTACTGCAATGAAGCAACCTTCGCATCACTTTCCCCCCTCAGCAGAGCTTTTATTCTACGATTTGCAGTTTCCTGAAGAAGGTGGCATTCTAGCGCCAGTCCAAACTTCAAAAAGGAGTTCTTTGAGATGGCGTCTGCAGCCAACGATGCCCCTGCACTAGACAACAGCAACTCGCTGATTCTCATATGGGGTGGCCTAGTGCTCTCAGTACTGTCGAACCTGGCAGTGCCGGGGCTCAGCGCACTCCCCACAATGGTTTTCTATATTGCCATGTGGCAGTGGAAACGCTCTGATCCCTACCTCGATTGGAATGCGCGGGAGACGATTCGCGCGACCATTGTTTACTTCGTTTATCTCTGCGCCATCTTTCTTGGCGGTGCAACACTCGAGAACGCATTGGGAGAACGTGGGTACGTAGTGAAAGCGTTTGTCGGTTCAATGATGTGGGCATTGATGATCTTCGTCTTGCTCAACGCCATTCGGCAAATCATGGCCGTGCATCGCCGGCAGCTGTTCGTCTTTCCGCTCACCTTCAGTCCGCGCTGGCAGCGGCCTGATACCATCAGCTGGATACCGAGGTGGGTGGTGATGCTCACATTCCCGATTTACGCTTTGGGTCTGTTTGCGAGCCTCTACCAGTACTTGCAGAGCGACGCGCCGGCGCGAGCTGAGCGTATCTTCGAAAGGTTCAATGATGCCGACAAAGGCGCACCCAGAAATACGCAACAGGCAGCCACGGCGCAAGCACCGGCACCCGCAACGGAAGATCACTTGCTGGTAGCGAATTCGCAGCTGTACCTCTGCGATACTGAAGCGCATGCCCGCGAACTTTTTGCAAAAGCGGCAGGCGGAACCTACACCAGCAGCACTCAGCTGATACAAGCCTTAGGGCAAGCCTACTGTCCGATGTCGAAACCAACTGCCCTGATCACTGGCGTAGTTGTCCACGACGAGGTCCTGAATCCTCCCCAAGGGGGATATGATCGGATCCGGATCGTGGCGGTGACAATGAGCCAGGGTTCGCCCAGGTACGCTACTATCATTCGTGCCGGCGGCACGGGGCTTTGGCACGACAGTATCAGCATTATCTTTGCTGCGCGCACCGTTGGGGGAGTTCTCGAGTTCTTCCAACAGTTTCAGCAGCGCTAACGCAAGCTGGCCGTCCAGTACACCTGGACGGCCTTTTCTTTTTCTATAGCAAGTGGCTGAGCCTGAGCGGAACTCACTTCCTCCCATGGAACTTCTTGTGCACCTCGCGTAGGTGCGCGTCGGTGACGTGGGTGTATATCTGGGTGGTGCCGATGTTGGCGTGACCGAGGAGTGCCTGCACTGAGCGGAGGTCCGCACCATTGCCGAGGAGATCGGTTGCGAAGCTGTGGCGAATGACATGTGGCGTCACCTTACGAGTGATGCCAGCTTTGGCAGCGTAGGTCTTGAGGACCCGCTGCACCGCGCGAGGGGAAAGGCGAAGCTCTTTAGCACTGTTGGCCTTCTTGCCGTACTGAATGAAGAGTGCGTCATCGAGATCTTTGCGGGCTTTGAGGTACTCAGAGAGCGAGCGCTTGGCTTCATCAGAGAGGAATACGACGCGCACCTTGTCACCCTTGCCGCGGACCGAGAACTCGTCGCGGGAAAGATCGACGTCATCGATGGAGAGACCACAGAGCTCTGAGATACGGAGACCGGTCGAAAACAAAAGCTCTAAAATGGCGCGATCGCGCTTGCCTTGAAGCGTCGATACGTCGGGAGCCTCAATGAGGCGACCGAGCTCCGCTGACGAAATGAGGTCGATGGAACGCTCACCGACCTTCGCAAGTTCGATGACCTCCGGTGAGAGGGAAGTGACACCACGCTTGCGTACGTACTTAAGGAAGGCTCGCAGGGCTATGAGGTAGTAGTTCTGGGTTCGGCGCTTCATCGGGTCCATCCGACCGCCCACCTTAGTGCCTGGCTGCCGGTTGAGGTGGATGCGAAACTCGCGAACGAGAGGTTCAGTGATCTTTCCCGGATCGTCGGTCTTGGCGAAGAGAAAAAATCGGGTGAGGTAGCGGTCGTAGTTCTCGATGGTCTTCACGCTCCGGCCGCGCTCGATCTCCAGGTATTCAAGAAATTGCAGTTTGAGCTCTTTGAGCTTCATATATATGAAAGTATACCAAGACGTGAAATTTATTTGACATAAAAACCAATTTATCGTATCTAATACGCAGCAAAGGAGGTCTTTATGTTGGACCATCAACCCACTGACGTTCTGCAGGTGTTGGAAGGAATCTGGCCTGAGGATCTCTGGAACATTCGTGATCCGAATGGCCCGTGGAGGTACGACGTCCTCACCGTGTCGAGACTCGGCCGGGTGGGGGTCAGAAAGCCCGGGGAAGGCTACTGGGTGATCCTCGAGTTGACCGAGTATTCGCCCAGAGCGGGCGACCGGCTTGGCACAGAACTGCTGTTTCCTGTAGCAACGGACCAGAAGCACCGGTTTTACCGGGCCAGCGTTGGCCATCGGCTAGAAGTTCGCGGGGTGATCAACGCTTTCTCGGCCTTCCTCCGCCAAAACGGACTGGGCGACGAGTGCCTCGTTGCTTCGTTCTCTCGGACGGCGAACCTCCGCAAGAAATACCCACTTTTGAGGCTTGATTGAGGCCGCGGCGTTGCTCGAACCGAGCAACGCCGCCTTCTTTTTTGACAAAATGAAGAAGGGTCAGTGTAACTTGCAAAAGTTAATTTTTTATGCTATAGTATTTACAACCTTCGCAGGTTAACTCACGCCCGCGCGTTGCGCTATCTACGCAGTCACGGGCACAATTTCCTACCATGTTAAGCAAGCAAAAGAAGAATAATGCTATCAAGGCAGTGAAGCGCCATGATTCTGACTCTGGTTCGCCAGAAGTTCAGGTGTCGCTGCTCACCCGCCAGATAGAGGAACTCGCGAAGCACCTCAAGAAGCACCAGAACGATTTCCACTCTCGTCGCGGACTCTTGCAGATGGTCGCTGACCGACGCAAGCACCTCAAGTACCTCGAGCGCAAAGACGCAAAGAAGTACGCGAAGCTCGTCAGTGAGCTCGGCCTCAAGCGCTAAGCGGACCGATCCTACGAAAAAGATGTTCTGCTTGGAACATCTTTTTCATTTGGATATACTTACCTGCGGAGGTTCGAATTTTTTAATACTAGGCGAACAATAGTTCGCCCCTACTAACACACAGCATATGTCATCTATCAGACAGCCCGAGCAGCGGGTTGCGGTCATCATTGATACGCAGAACCTGTACCACAGTGCAAAGAACCTATACAAGTGCAAAGTGAACTTCGCTTCAGTTCTGAAGCAAGCGGTCGGTGGTCGACGCCTCGTGCGGGCCACCTCGTACGTCGTTAACACGGAGAGCGGAGAAGAGCAGCCCTTCTTCGAAGCACTCGAGAAGATCGGTATCGAGATCAAGACCAAGGACCTCCAAATTTTTTACGGCGGCGCTAAGAAGGCAGATTGGGATGTCGGTATGGCGGTTGACGCTATCAAGCTCGCACCGAAGGTCGACGCCATTGTGCTTGCGACCGGAGACGGAGACTTCATTCCACTCGTCGAGTACGTGAAGAGCCAGGGGTGCCAGGTCGAAGCGATCACCTTCGGTCGCTCAGCCTCATCAAAGCTTCGTGAGACGGTCGACGCGTTTATTGACATGGACGAGGACCCGAACACTTTCCTCATCGGCTACCGCGGACAACGCCGCAGCTCACGCCGACCAGCGACTCCGCTCAAGCGGCAGATCGAGAAGGCGTCACGGACGAAAAGTGATGACCTTTAGGGAAATAAGGAGCAGCATAGCTGCGACTATATTTCCCTTATGCAGACGCTTCGCACAAGCGACCCCCTAGGGAGCTTTTGCGTTTAGCGTCCTGCTTAGGGAAGGAATGGGATTTAGCGTCCTGCCAAAAAACACATCGCCTCGCACTGCAAGTGCGAGGCGATGTGTTTTTTGGTATGCTTCAAAAATTACGA
>CAYTYF010000047.1:0-6909 GCA_964442205.1 uncultured Candidatus Saccharibacteria bacterium
AACACCTAGAAGAATAGTGTTATACTTAAGAAATTAGTAGCCTAAAAAGCTTCACTATGAACTCGCAATCTATCATTGCAGGCGTTGTTATATTTGGATTGATCGTGATCGGTATGTTCACGTTCACGTACCTTAAAAAGCAGGAACTCCAGCAAGAGCAGCCGCCTGAGCCACAAGTAGAAGGAAGCGAGTCGCCACTAGCGCCCTATGGCATCGATCGGATCGACGGCACGCACTATTTCATTGATGGAAAGCACACCATCGTAGGTGAAATGGTGATGCCTACGCCGTGTGACCTGCTTGAGGTCGAAGCGGTTGTTCGTGAATCCATGCCGGAACAGATAGTTCTCAATTTTGACGTGATCAACACGGCTGATGTCTGCGCCCAAGTGCTCACGCCACAGCGTTACAGTGTCAGCGCAGTAGCGAGCGAGGAGGCGAAGATCGAGGCTACCTTCAAAGGTGTGCCGGTCATCATCAATCTGACACCAGCACCTCCAGGTTCAACTCCAGAGGAGTTCGAGGTGTTCATCAAAGGGTAGTGCATGGTGGTTATTCCTAGCGTCAGCCGGCCAGTGTTGGCAGCGATAATTCTCGGCAGCTTCTTAGTTGTAGTTGCAATTGGGCTTCGCTTTGTTGGTTGGACACACGACATGAGTGGTTCACAGGAAGTGTCTGCCTTTCGTCCCGCGGATTTTCGCCATCGCTACGGCAGTAACGATGCTGATACGGTCATCGTGGAATTTGCCGACTACGCGTGCGGCTACTGCGCTGGTGTCCATGAGACGTACAAGCGTATCGTTGATGAGTCGAACGGTAGCGTGGCCTGGGAGTATAGGCACTTGCCGATACTGAAAACTGTTTCCTATGAGACTGCTATTGCCGCCGAGTGTGTCGCTCTGCGCAGTGAAGACCCGAACGCCTTTTGGCAATTCTCCAACGACGTGTTCCATAATCAGCAGGGACTAAGCGGACAGTACGCGTCCGACCTTGCTAAGCGACACATTTCTGACGCGCAGGTGCTCGAGGACTGCATGCGTGATGCCAATGTTGCTAAACTCGTCATCGATGACAAGGTGGCAGCTCGAGACCTTGGCGCGCAAGGAACGCCATTCAGTGTCATTGTTAAAAAGGATGGTACAACGTCGCATGTTGCCGGAGCGTTGCCGTATAATGAATGGACCAAACTGCTCCAAGTAGAGCAGGAGTGAGGTCTATGTTAAGGAATCAAACGTTCATAGTTGTGGCGATGGCGATAGTGGTAGTGGCTGTATTTGCTGTCGTTGTCTACCTTCGTTTCATTCGAGATCCTGAACGATCAGCGGTGGAAACGCTCCTCTTAGAAAACGAGGAAGGCGTGTTTGTCGATAACCAAGGTCAGCCCATGGACTTCGAGAGTTACAAAAAGTCCATACGCATTATCAATTCTTGGGCGACCTGGACACCGTTCTCAAAGGATGAGCTTCAGACACTTAATACTGTAGCGGGTGAGTTCAAAGATCGTGGTGTTGTTGTGCTGGCAGTCAATCGCGACGAGCCGCAGGAGCGTATCGATGCTTTTCTTGCATCATTGCCGCCACTTCCTAATATCACATTTGTTCGTGACACTGCAGACATGCTCTACGCTGCTTCGGCCGGATACACCATGCCCGAGACGCTCATTTACTCAAGTGAAGGTGTGTTACTTTTTCATAAGCGAGGTGTGACCTCGATCGATGAGCTGAGAAGTGAAGCCGAAAAAGCCATCGCTGCAGAATGACCTATGCCAGAGCTTTCTCTGATGCTCTCCGCACTCTTGGCTGGCGTCCTGATGTTCCTGGCGCCATGCACCCTACCGCTCGTTCCCGCATTCATAGCCGTGTTGAGTGGTGTAGACGGAAAAGTAAAAGATAGAAAGCGTTGCCAGGTGTTCTTACATGCCTGTTCTTTTCTATTGGGTTTTGGTCTTACCTTCACGGTGCTCGGTCTCCTCTTAGGTCTCTTCGGGTCTGTCATTGGGGGGTATCGTTCGTCGCTCACGACACTGAGCGGATTGGCAGTCATCAGTTTTGGTGTGTTGATACTTGCAAAAGGTCACGTGCCTTTGTTTGATCGCCTATCAATATTTACGTCGCTACCCGTACGCAACGTTTCTACATTCAGTGCTGCATTTATAGGCGCTAGTATAGCTATTGGCTGGTCTCCATGTATCGGACCAGTACTTGCAAGTGTTTTCTTGCTGGCAGCTGCAAAGGCTACAGCGCTTGAAGGAGCTTTTCTTCTGCTGATCTTTTGCGTTGGATTTTCAATTCCATTCCTTATCGTTGCCTACTTCTACGATAAAATTACTTTTTCTGCTAGATCGCTTAGGTACATCGCTGCGGCTGTCAGATATCTAGGTGGACTGTTGTTGGTCTACATCGGTATCTTGCTACTGACAGATTCCCTCGGTATGCTAGCTGGAATCGGCGAAAGCTTTTTCCGCTTTTTTGGTATCGATTTTATCCTTAACTACTACTAGCGTATGTCACCCTTTGAACAGATCGAATCGCATGTAAAGCACGCCGCGAAAGCTCTTGGTCTGAGTGAAGAAGCAGTGCATACGCTCACTACACCGGAAGCTGTTCGTGAAGCTACACTCTCGGTTGAAACGTCACTGGGTCACAAAGAGCTGGCAGCATATCGCGTGCAGTTCAACAGCGCACGTGGACCGTACAAAGGCGGTATTCGCTTTCACCCTAAGGCAGACCAGGACGAGGTGAAAGCGCTCGCACTAGCGATGGCGGTAAAGTGTGCAGTAGTAGGTATCCCGCTCGGTGGCGCCAAAGGCGGTATAGGTTTTGATCCAAAATCGTTCACTAAGAATGATATCGAGGTCATTTCACGCGCATACATCGAAGCATTTGCACCGTACCTCGGTGTTGATAGAGATATTCCTGCTCCAGATGTAAATACGACCCCTGACATCATGGCCTACATGCTCGATGAGTACGAGCGTATCGCAGAGAGAAACGAGCCGGGCATGATAACTGGCAAACCCTTGGCGCTCGGCGGCAGCAAGGGTCGCGATACCGCGACTGCGCAAGGTGGAGTATACGTACTCGAAGAGTATTTCCGCCAAGCAAACACAAAGCTTGAAGGAATAGCGGTTGCTATACAAGGCTATGGTAACGCTGGAGCGGTCATGGCTCGTCTCTTGGCTGCTAAGGGTGCCAAAATAGTTTCTGTGTCTGACAGCAAAGGGACCATTTCTAATGCTGGTGGACTTTCACTTGCAGCGTTAGACACCGCAAAAGCTGCTCGAAAAAGCGTGGTCGATGCAAATTGTGGCACTGCCACTGATGACCCTGATGCAGTACTGACCGCAACAGTCGATGTGCTAATCCCGGCTGCGCTTGATAACGCGATACGCTCTGAAAATGTCGATGGCGTTGGCGCGAAGCTTATCCTTGAGCTCGCTAACAATCCAGTGACACCGGAGGCAGAGGTGATACTCCACGATAAAAACATTTCCATAATTCCTGATGTTCTTGCGAATGCAGGCGGTGTCACGGTGTCGTACTTTGAGTGGGTCCAGAACCGGATGCAGTACTACTGGGAAGAAGAAGAGGTTTTCAGCAAACTGAAATTGATCATGGTGAAGGCGTACAGTGACATGGCAGGGAAGCGTGAGCAGCTAGGTGCTACTGCGACTTACCGAGAAGCTGCCTATGCTATCGGCATCGAACGTATTGTAGAGGCTCTCAAAAAGCGAGGCAGGATATAACCCAAGGTGGTTGCATAAAGCTGAAGAACGTGCTATAATCAAAATAAGTTAGATCCTTTACGGACCGTCGCGACACCCCGGAATTTATTCGGAACCTGGCAGTCGAGCTAGGTTTGGTGTGCAATGAGCATAGTATGTTCAGAGCGATAGGTCTGTTGATCCTGATTTATTTTCTGACGAAGATCTTCGATCAAGGTTCGGTCGCATTCGAGGATGCAACGGTTGCATCATTCCGCTTTGTAGAGACAGCTGCTGTCATCTCGAGGGAACAACTCGAGTCGCGTCGTCCATGATCGATCAAGACCAAGCACATGCTTGGTCTTGTTGCTTCCAATTTGAAACATCTTTCTATTTTGAGATACGTTTGTCAGTGTAGTATCATAATTTCATCATGGATCTAAAGAAGCTCACTGAGTACATATTCTTTTTTGGTTTGCTGCTCACTGTCGGCTACATCGCTTGGTCGATGCTGTTTCCTTTTGTGGCAGCACTGCTTCTCTCGTCCATCATCGTCATTCTCTGCTATCCGATCTTTGAGTTCGTACTTCGCTTTATGCCGAGACAGAACCGCTCACTCGCTGCCCTTATTTCGACCCTTATAGCGTTCTTGGCAGTCGTCATTCCAGTATTCTTTCTTTCAGCACTTCTCGTAAATGAATTTGTATCTTTTTATCAATCACTTGATAGTGGTGGGGATCTTGCAGTTGAAGAATTTGTGAATGAGATCGAAGCCGTTGTTCAAGGCTACATTCCAGCATTTGAGCTCAACCTCACTGATCAGTTGCGTCAGAGCGGTGCGTGGCTAGCAAGCAATATCGGAGCCATATTTGCTGGTACTGTGTCGGTAGTTTTCATCTTTCTGGTTGCTCTGCTTGGATCTTTCTACCTTTTTCGTGACGGCAAGCGCTTCATTGAATGGCTTATTGACGTTAGTCCGTTATCTGACGTAGAGGATAAGCTGATCCTTGATCGCGTGGGCAGAGCGATCCGTTCTGTTGCTACCGGCACCGTACTCGTGGCACTTATTCAAGGCGTGATAGCAGCGATTGGTTTTAGTATTGCAGGCATTGAGCGGCCGATACTCTGGGGTTCGATCGCTGCCCTGACCGCCATTCTTCCAGGAGTTGGGACTACTGGCATCATGATCCCTGCTATCGCTTACCTCGTGTTTATCGATCAATTTAACAGCGCCATATTTCTTTTGGTCTGGGGCATTGCGGCGATAGTGTTGGTCGATAACATCATCGGTCCTTATCTTATGAGTCGCGGCAACAACTTGCATCCATTCGTAGTTCTTCTTTCTGTGCTGGGTGGCATCACAGTCTTCGGTCCACTCGGATTTATCATTGGTCCGGTCGTCATGAGTTTATTTGTCGTGTTACTTGAGATCTACATGCACAACGTAGCGCAAATAGATAAGAAGGGCACCCGTAAGAAGCCGTAACATGCTTGATCGTGCTCACATTGAACGCTTTCTGACCCTAAATGGTGTCAGCCCTTCAGCTCCGGACGAGGAAATAAAGTCCATTCTCATCAGCGCTAGCTGGGACGAAGAGGACGTTAACGCGGCCATCATGGTGCTGCGTGAGAACAAGCAAGGAGACCAAGCGCGTGTTGATTCCATCCATAAAGTGTTCCATTCAGATGAGAAATTGAGGCCTGAACTGGTTTCTTCGCTCCTTGGTATCGAGATGGGTATCAGCTCCGATGAGATAGCACTCAGGCGTAAAGCAAGAGCAGGTATGACCGGAGTAGAGGTGTTGCGTCTCATAGGTGTTTCTATTACACTCTCGTTGCTGGCGATCCTGTTTGCAATGTGGTACTTCGAGACCGGTCTCTTCCACGTCACACTTCGCTAAAAGCTCCTCGCATGACCAAATTGCAAGCCCTATCCGTGGTGTTTCTTGTTGCCTACACGGCAACTTTTTTACGTATCGAAACTTTTGAAAGCTACGCCTATGTGTACGGCGCATTCACCGGCCGCGCGTTACCTGATCAAGATGCAAAACAGAGCGTGATGTTCGTGGGCGACATCATGCTGGCTCGCAAGGTCGAGTACCTCATGGATAGACACGGTTCCGATTACCCGTTCCTTAGACTTGATCCATTTCGTACCGATACGTTCGTTGTGGCAAATTTCGAATCGGCCATGGCTGCAAATCACCATCAAACCCCTTTTTACACATTCTCATTTTCAACAGACCCCAAGCATTTAAGCGCGCTTAGAAACATTGGCTTCACGCATCTTGGGTTGGCCAATAACCATACCTTTGATAAAGGCCCGTCAGGATACGATTTTGCCTCATCGTCACTCCATGAAGCTGGATTGGCTGTATTCGGTCATCCACGTCAACTTGATGAAAATTCAGTGACCGTACTTGAACTTGGATCGAGGAAGGTTGCAGTCATTGCTATTCATACAGTAACTGGCGAACCTTCAATGGAGTCGCTACAAAAGACGTTCTTGTTCGCAAAAGAGAACAGCGATGTGCAGGTGGCGTATGTGCACTGGGGGACCGAGTACGAACCTGTCCATAGTCAGAGTCAGGAAAGGTTTGCCCGAAAGTTGATACATGAAGGCGCTGATGCAGTGGTGGGACATCATCCGCATGTTGTGCAGGATATTGGTCTGGTCGAGGGTGTGCCTGTCTTTTATTCGCTTGGCAACTTTATTTTTGACCAGTACTTCAGTCAGGCGGTGCAAGAGGGATTAATTGTTGAGTTGGAACCTAACAAAGATTCTGTAGCTTTCAAGCTTCGAGCAGTGACCAGTACCGATATGCAGAGTGTACCAAGGCCAATGACCGAAGATGAGTCAAAAGTTTTCTTCCTCGCTTTGGCAGGTCGCAGTGATAAAGGGCTGGGAGAAATGATCCAAGCCAAGCAACTCGCTTTTGAACTACCGCTTGCAAATGGCCAAAAAATCACTAGTATTAGCCCGTACTAATTCATTTTGTCTATGCTTAATAAATTTGAAGCTATCGGTATCGGAGCCAGTATCGCCGTAATGGCGGTCGCCCTTTATCTGGTACGGCTTGAAACAGAGCCAGAAGCAACGCTCGTTGACGCCATTGAGGATCAGCCAGCGCTTGTGGTCGTCTCAAGCGAGGGAGACAATGAAGATGAACTCTACAAGGCACTGGCTAATTCTGTTGATGCTAACG
>CAYTYF010000048.1:0-6465 GCA_964442205.1 uncultured Candidatus Saccharibacteria bacterium
TTAGATTATTGAAACTCGAAGCAAAGTACACGTTACCTATAATACTTGCTGTTGAGTCTGCAAAAGTGCTTGGTGAAAAAGGAAAAGGACCATTGGCAAAAATTGCAGAAAGGGCAATATTGAATGAGCTATCGAAGCTCCTCAAACAGTATCAGTTAAAGAAGCTCATTACTGCCCAAGATTATAAAAAACTGCTTGATATAATTGAAGAAATCAATTCTAAATAATATTTTATGAAGAGAATCAAAGGCCAAGGATGGAGAATTTCAAGTTTACTCTTAGTGGTTGTTTCTGTTATTTCTGCAGCGTCTGCTTATTTTTATTTAACAACTGTTTGTTCAGATGTTAACAGTTGTTCTTATGTGATGAGGAATGCATTCTTACGTCCAACTATTGTATTATTTAGCATTTGGGCTGCAATGCTTACTCCCTTCATTTTTCTTCCCCAGCACTACTTCAAAGCGTACTTTAAAAATTTGTTTTGGTGGAGTTTTCTTCTAGCAGTCTTAGTGGTATACGCAAGAGATCCTAATAACCCAAATTTTCTTGTTTCTTCAGCAGAACTTTCTGCTCGTAACCAAAGTATTGTGTGGGGAATTATGACTGCGCTGTATGTTGCATACCATTGGTGGCAAAAACGACACAGCCGCTCTAGCCACTTCCGTTGGTGGTTTTTGCTTCCATTAGTTTTGATTTTTTTCATAAATCCATACCTGTTCGCGTAGTAAACCTTACCATATTGCAGGTCTCGTGTTAGCGAGTGAAAGAATCATCTAGAATATGAAAAAAACCAAAGCCGCGATCATTGCAGGTTCCATTCTCGGTACAGTCGCGCTTTACGCACTTTTTCATTCTCGACAGATGGGTTTGTGTGAAATTCATTGTGCCCGAGAAATTAATCAATATCAGGATCTATTCTTTTTCTTCCCAATCATTTTGGTTTTTTCGGTAACTGCCTCGTTGTCACCTGAGCGTGTATTCACTGCTTGGTGGGAATTTGCAAGGATTGCCATCCCGTTCATATTAGCAATTACATTTATCATTAGCTTAGAGCTTCACCACCATCCTGGAGGGTGGATGAATCTTGATGAAGCATTTGACCTCGCAGGTTTTCTTTTTCTGTACGCATTATTTACACTCGGTTCTATGATTCAAATAGTGCGAGGATACTACGGACTGGGTTTTGGAAGAAATATATCGATACTAGTGCCCGTAGCTTTCTTAATTGTATCTGATGGATTATATCTAACTTATTATTTCCTTGAAGCCGGAGGACATATAATTTTTTGTCACGAAATGGTATTTAGTCCTGCATATTCAGTCTGTAGGGAATCGATTGAATCATACTATCCACCAATTCTAATTCTTTCAGTGACTACAGCGATATTGGGATTTGTATCGTTACTCTTTATAATCTTAAATTTAATAAGCAATAATGTATCTTTCCGAAAATTCACAAAATATTTCTGGACTATAGCAATAATACTAAGTTTGCTCGGATGTATACCAATTAAATATTGTCTGGGTTTCTTGGGCTGCACAGATATATTCCTTGTTGTATTTATCTTCCCACTGTGTATCTGGATTTATGTCGTTGTCGCGTTATGGACTCGGTTTTACTATCCTATCTGGAAAATATTAGTTGCAGCAGTGATTATTTCATTTATTCTCGCTAAGGGACAAATGTTTGCAATGGACATTCTCGAGTCCATTGCCTCACATGATAGTCGTTTGGATCAAGCTCCAGTTTTTAATTTCAATAAGCGAGATTGTAGCAAGTTTTGGTTTGAAAAATATAAAGAACGTTGCGAGGATGAGAATAAAAAAAGAAGATAAACTCTAGTATAGGGTTAAATATTCGCGGACGAGGAGATATGAATATAAATAATAGCGAACAATGCTATTTTCGCTCTGCGGTAAGCGCGGTATAATTATCGGGTGAAATTGTTGAACAAGAATTTCTATAGCCAGTTGTTCCGTTTTATTGCTATCATTACCGTAACGCTGATACTGATACTTCTGGTGGGGAAGTTCATGTAGGGGGTTCACCATGATACGCATCACGGACCAGTACTTTTGGAATTTTGTTTTCGGGCTCTTCTACCTGGTGCTGTTCATCATGGGTGTGATCATCCTCGATACTGAGGCCTATCTTACGCGCGACACCATCACTGTCTTTGATGTTGCCCTAATCACACTCGCAGCTTTCCGGATGACGAGGCTTTTTGTGTACGACGCGATAACGAAGTTCATCCGCGAGCAGTTCCTCGATGCGGAGGTGAGCAAGGCGGGGAAGGTGACTCTGGTAAAACCTAAGATGGGGCCGCGTCGCACCCTTTGCGATCTCTTTGCTTGTCCGTGGTGCTTTGGTCTCTGGTCTGGTACCACTATCGCTTTCTTCTATATGCTCTCACCGATGGTCTTCTTCCCAACTCTTGCTTTTGCGGTCGCAGGACTAGCAAGCGTGATACAGATCACTGCCAACATGATCGGCTGGAAGGCTGAGCAGTTGAAACAGGAGGTTGAGGGGTAGAGGGGAGAAAAGACGGCAGACACCTTCGGTGTCTGCCGTCTTTTCTTGTCGGGCTGCCGGGAATCGAAACTTACAGTTTCAGTACACCTTTTGGGTACTTTGTTCGCAGGCTCGAAACTACCTCAAAAGGTCTTCGACTCCCTACGCACAAATGCAAAACGAACCCGAAAGAATCGGGCTCGTTCGACATTTGTCGGGCTGCCGGGAATCGAACCCGGACCACACACACCCCATGCGTGCACACTACCACTATGCTACAGCCCGATGAGCGAGCGATGTGTCGTTTGGCGACCCACCTCTGCTGCAGGAAAAATGTGAGCTAGCTCACATTTTTCCTGCAGCAGAGGTGGGTACAAGCTTTGCTTGTGCGACACATCCGAGCGAAGAAGGGACGCAAACTAGTTTACAGCCCGAACGAGCGGATAAGTGAGAGTTTACTATCACTTAAGACCCGAGTGAAGGGCAACAAGCTTTTGCTTACAGCCCAAACGAAGAAGAGTATACAGCATTCTTTTCAAATAGATCGAACTTGGCATTTTTTATACTTCTGGTATAGTAGCGCGCAACAGGCTCAAGACAGCTGGCCTGGTACCGCAAAGGGTGCCAAGTAATGTCCGGTTTCGGACACCAGCCGAGGTCCATATCTCCTAATTGATATTGGAATGGTCGAGCCCGTCGGAGCAATGCTCCATGGGCCTGTTTTATTACGGAATCAAGTACCTATGGCAATTACCAAAGCAAAGAAGTCAGAGATCCTCGCGAAGCTCGACGGCATCAAGAAGGAAGCCGATTCGCTTGTCTTCGTACACTACAAGGGTTTCGGAGGTAAGGATGCGACAGCAATGCGCGCCGCACTCCGCAAGGAAGGCGTCGGCTACGTGGTCGCCAAGAAGACACTCATCAAGCGCGCCTTCGATGGCATGTACGAGGGTGAGATGCCAGCGCTCGAAGGTGAGATCGCGGTCGCATACAGCGCCGACGCTCTCGCTCCAGCGCAGAACGTAAAAGAGTTCACCGGCAAGTTCAAGGATAGCTTGAGCATCGTCGGCGGCGTCTTCCAGGGCGTATACAAGAGTCAGTCAGAGATGATCGAGATCGCTTCGATCCCAGCACTCCCTGTACTCCGCGGCATGTTCGCACAACTCATCAACTCACCACGTCAGCGCTTCGCGGTCGTATTGAGCAAGGTAGCAGAAACGAAGTAAACAGTAATTCATTAAAATTTATGACTCAGGATCAAATCATTGAAGCGGTAGAGAAGATGACCGTTCTCGAGCTCAATACGCTCGTGAAGACCATTGAAGAGAAGTGGGGCGTATCAGCAGCAGCTGTAGCCGTAGCAGGCCCAGCAGCAGGCGGTGACGCTGGCGAAGAGCAGAGCGAGTTCACCGTAGAGCTCACCGACGGCGGCGCACAGAAGATCGCTGTCATCAAGGTTGTTAAGGAAGTTCTCGGTCTCGGTCTCAAGGAGGCTAAGGACATGGTCGACGGCGCACCAGCTGTCGTGAAGGAGGGTATGAAGAAGGAGGATGCAGAAGCACTCAAGGCAAAGCTTGAGGAGGCAGGTGCTAAGGTGACTTTGAAATAAGTTTCCTAGTCCAAAACAAAATGCCCCGAAAGGGGCTTTTGTTTTGGCAGTTGTGCTTTCATCCCAGGGCAGCCCTAGGGAATTTCCCTAGGGCTGCCCTGGGGTTTTGCAGTGGTCCCGCCGGCTTTTTCGTACCTTTACTCAGTCACCGATCTAATGAATGCATCAACGGCAGTTGTGTACTCACTTGCTAGACCGAGTTCGACATTGATGGATTCGTGACTCAATGCAACCGGTAAGATTGTCACCGTGGTGCCAAATCCATGAGCGGTGGAAGCGAATTTTTCTGTTTCGTCGCACACCTCTTGTCTACGACGACTGGAACAAACCAAAAGAAGTGGTTCTGTTTTTCCATTAAGCGCGTGAATAGGGGAGTTGGCTTGCCAGTAATTTGGGTCAGCACCGAATACTTTATTGTACAGCTCTGCTGGAGAAGAATTCATCTTGGTCATAAGGTCGAGCGCTCCACTATCGAGTATCACAGTACCCTGCCAAGGACTCAGACCTGGATACGCTTCGCGTTGACTTGAGACCAATGCAACCAAGTGTGCGCCGGCTGAATGGCCCATCACCACCATCTTGTTAGGGTCACCACCCCACTGCGATGCGTTGTTTTGAATAAAGATGAGTGCTTTTGCGATACTAGCCGCCTGTTCGTCTGGTGGGTGTGATGGCAACATCGGATAATTCATCGAAATGAAAACATATCCTTTAGGTACCCAGTAAGGGACTTTATTCTCAAGAAGCTTTTCGTTGGCTTTGTCGCCGACCATCCACCCTCCACCGTGCACCATCACGATCACTGGAGCGTTTGTCACGTCGCTGTTCTTATAGATATCCAACTTTTCTGCTGGTTCGGTCCCGTATGCAATATCTGAACTGGACGTTGCATTGCTACTGGTATTCGCATTGAGTTCTTGTACCACTGAATCTGGACTGACCACATGGGGCGAGACGTAAGTCTCACCGTCGAGGTCGTTTTGCTGGGCGCGTTCGTAGAGCATTTTTCGAGTGAAGAGAAGTATCAGAAGTACGAGTACTACAAGGCTAAAAATTTTAAGCATTGTTTCATTTTACCAGCCCTGAACAGCAATGCCCGGCATGTGGTCTGCGGGGCGAGGTTTCAGCAGCGCTTGCGCACCCGTCTTTTATGTCGACTGCAACACACGGTCGGAACCTGTCCAGACTGGGGAAAAGCCTAGCGTGCTATAATCGGCCACGATATGGCCGCTGATCCGCTAGCGATACTGTTTGGAAGCCAAGCCCGGGTGAAACTCCTCCGCTTTTTCCTCTTCAATCCCTCGAAGGAATTCACCTTCGATGAGATAAGCCGCCGCGCCAAACTCGTGCGACGCACTGCTCGTACCGAAATGAATGCACTCGAGCGCGCTGAAGTGATCAAGAAAAAGCAGATCATTGCCGAAAATTCGCGCACTGGCCGCAAGCAAAAAATGCAGGGGTACGCGCTCAATAAGAATTTTCCTGAGCTGCAGGCGCTGCAGACCTTCCTCTTTGAGACAGCTCCGATCAACGGCAAGACCGTGATGAAGCACTTGCGCAAAGCTGGACCGGTCGACTTCGTCGCGGTCGCAGGTATCTTCGTGCGAGAGTTCGACCAGCGCCTCGACCTCATGCTTGCTACGAAAAAACTCATCGACACGAAAATAGAGAATGCCATACGCTCACTTGAAGCTGAGCTCGGTGTGGAGATACGTTACTCCGCGATGGCTTCAGAAGACCTCAAATACCGCGTTGGAATGTACGACAAACTCACGCGCGATGTCTTCGATTACCCCCACCAGATACTCGCTGACCGGATAGGGATCCGGGACGAACTGCCTCGCCGTTAATTAAAAACGCCGCAACGATGATCGTTGCGGCGTTTCCTCGCTGCAGGTTTAGCTGTACTTTTTAGCCAATTCACGGAACCTTTCAGGATCCTCAGTGGCGAGGCTTCTTCCAGCATCAGGCTTGAAATGCTGTCTTGCAGGAGGTGGCTCACTTTCGAGAAGTCTACGCATCTCATCCGAGGTTTTCGGTTTTGCGCGCTCGATCGCCTCAAGGTGGTTGATGATACCTCTAAGCGCTTTTTCAGCTGCACGAGCCAGTACCAGATGACGTACCATGTCATCCTTGGACAGTGCTGAGTAGATACGAGTGAACTCGGCACTGTTCCAGGTAGCAGGTACGCCCCTGATGAGCGCATCGAAGTAGTTAAGGAGGATGTCGATGCGTTTTCCAGGTCGGTATTTGTCCGTCCGTTGTTTCCGTGCACCTGCGTTGCCTCGGCGTCGGGTATTGTCCACCAATTCGATCGCGGTCTGAGCTGTCAGCTTCCGTTCTT
>CAYTYF010000049.1:0-6256 GCA_964442205.1 uncultured Candidatus Saccharibacteria bacterium
CACAGGGTCGAGATTAGTCGCCAACTCTACCCATCTCGTATGGCACGACAGAGTACTGGCACTCGCAGACAAAGCTCGGGTAAGCGGGGTTTTGCTGCGATGGATCCGGAGCGGTTGCGGGAGGTCTCCTCACTTGGTGGTCAGCGAAGCCACCAGAACAGGTAGGTCCTGCCACCCTTCGTTATAAGTACAAATACAACACATCATGACAAACAACCAACACGATGATCAAAAGGGTTCAGAGAACCAAAACCAAAATAAGCACGGTTCAGACTCAAACAACAAAAATAGTGACAGTTCATCAAATAGCGATAATCGCGGTAACTCCTAGTGGTTGAGTGCGTGATCTAGAAAAGGGGCGGCTTTGCCGCCCCTTTTCGTTGAGCAAAGCTAAAAGTTCGATTTTGCTATACTTGCGGCATGGAACCGCTCGCCTCACGGATACGTCCCACCGGACTGACGGATTTCGTCGGCCAGAGCCACTTGGTCGGTGAAGGGATGCCACTCAAGGTTGCGATCGAAGAGCAGCATCTTTTCTCCTTTATCCTGTGGGGGCCACCTGGTGTTGGCAAGACGACGCTTGCTCGTATCTACGCCAACAGCGTGCATGCAGCCTTCTATGAGCTGTCCGCTGTCTCGGCAGGGAAAGAGGATATTCGAAAAATAGTGAAGACGCCCGCCTCGCTTCCTGGTCAGCCAAAGATACTTTTTCTCGATGAGATACACCGTTTCAATAAATCACAGCAAGATTTCCTTTTACCATATGTTGAGTCTGGCGAGTTGACGCTTGTTGGTGCTACGACGGAGAATCCGAGCTTTGAGGTCATCTCACCGCTTCTTTCTCGGGCGCGCGTGTTCGTACTCAAAGAGCTCACAGTCGAGGAGATGAATGTGATCATTAAACGCGTAGCTAAAGCGGCAAAAATAAAGATCAACCCTAAAGCAGTCGCATGGCTTTCTGAGCTCGCAAACGGCGACGCGCGCCAAGCCCTCTCGATACTCGAAGCGACCCATCATCTCTACGGTCTCGTTACGGTAGAGAATCTCAAGCAGGCTATCCAATCGAAGTTTCTCCGCTACGACAAGCAGGGGGAAGAGCACTACAACACCATCTCTGCATTCATAAAGAGCATGCGCGCTTCACAACCCGACGCAGCTATGTACTACCTCGCGCGCATGCTCGATGCTGGCGAGGACCCCAAGTTCATCGCACGGCGCATGGTGGTATTCGCAAGCGAGGATATCGGCCTCGCGCAACCGACTGCGCTTGTGGTCGCCAACGCAGTCTTTGAAGCAGTCGAGAAGGTTGGACTTCCCGAAGCGACGCTCAATCTCGCTCACGGTGTTGCGTACCTCTCGCAAGCGAAGAAGGATCGAACCGCCAACGACGCCATCGGTCTCGCTATGGCTGATGTCGCCAAGTACGGAAACTTGCCGATACCGCTTATGATCCGCAACGCACCTACCAAGCTGATGCGAGAGCTCGGCTATCACCAGGGCTACGAGAAATACACGAAAGAAGACCTGCTGCCTGAAAAACTCAAGGGAAAGCGCTATTTCCCCAAGCGGAAAAGTTCAGAATAGAACTTGTGCATAGAGGCCCAAGCCGGCCTTCAAAAACGGTATCATTTAAGGGAAGCTACCAATCTAACACCTATCTATGGGCATATTCGGTTCATACAAACCCAAGGTCACTGCTGCAGAGCTTAATCGTGCACGCAACGACATGGCTGCGGCCGGACTAACGCGCGACGAACGTGAAGAAGTGCTTGCAGCGATGAATTCCCACATGGACAGTGACCTCAAAACACACAAAGGAATCGATGAGCGTGAAATAGACGCCACACTGAACTCGATGGATGCAATGCATGATAGAAATCAGAATGTACGCAGCGCAAAATTAGAAAAGGTTCGCAGCATTTTTAAAAAGTATCTGTAGAAAGCCATACAGGAAACCGCCCCTCTCACTAGGTGAAAGGGGCGGTTTTGGTAGGGACTGCTGCAGATCAGCCCGGTGTCACCGGAGGGATGACGCACTCGATGACCATGTCGGCCACCACGTCGCCATCCATGATGGGATAGGCGCAAACATGTCCGTCGCCATTGCCGCTCAACATTTCCCAAAGTTCAGGTGAGAGGGTTTTCTCGTTGTGGAGGCTGGCGCGAGGTACGTTGTACCAATCACCATCGATAAGGACCTGATAGCCCGTTTCGACAGCATCTGGCGACTCGCGTAGCTGGGTCGGGCGGCAGTATCCTGACTTGCAGTAGCATTTACCGGAGCTGTAGAGCAGTTGGTAGGTGCTGCCATACTCTTCGGCGAGGTAACCTTTGTCACCAAGGCCGGGCTCAGCGAAGCCATTGATCTGCAGAAAAAGTTCCTTGTAGGCTTCGTGGTAGGTTTGGTGGCCATAGCCACGGTCGCCGACTTGGGCTGAGTCGAGGGCATGCGAATGAACCTCGTCTGCCTTCGACATAGAGATGATACCCGTACTGATGAAGAAAACAGTCAGGAAGATCCGAAGGAACATGCTCAGAGCCTTTCTTTTGTTACAGGTTGTTTTGTCTGAGTATTTTATAACCCATTCTAAGCATTGTTCGCAATACCACAGAATGACACATGGTGAAGAATGGCTGAAGTGTGAGTGGTACACTTAGTAGTATCACTGCTAAAGGTGATCACTATGATGTCAATGAAATACGTTGCCGAATTCATCGGCACTTTCGCACTCGCATTTGTCGTGCTTGCAGCAGCTGCTTCAACAGCTACACTCCCGCTCGCTATACCAGTCATTGCCGGCCTCACGCTGGCTCTTTTTGTGTACACCATCGGTCCGGTGTCGGGCTGTCACATCAACCCAGCAGTTACGATTGGTCAGCTCTCGGTCGGCAATATCAACATTAAAAATGCCATTGGCTACCTGGTCGCACAAACACTCGGTGCCTTGGCGGCTGTACTGGTGGCACGGTGGTTAATGATTACTAGTCCACTTGCGCCAGGAGCATTTGAGGAGCAAGTGTTTGTGGCTGAAGCGCTCGGTGCGTTCTTCTTTAACTTCGGCATTGCAGCCGTCGTGGCCGGTAAAGTACCGAAAGACTTCAGTGGTGTGGTTGTGGGCGGTTCGCTTCTCTTCGGCGTTCTTGTGGCTTCTCTCTCGGGAGCGGCAGGTATCTTGAATCCAGCGGTCGCGGTCGCGCTCAATAGTGCTTCAGCGCTTTACCTAGTGGCGCCGGTCGTCGGTGCGATACTTGGTGTACAAGCGTACAAGTACCTTATTGCTAAGTAGTACAAGAGGAGGAGGTGGAACAAAAGCGCCCGAGGCGCTTTTGTTCATGAAATTATCAGAACAACAGTGTACCTTATACATATGATGGTCACATTTATCAGAGTCATACTGTTGCTACTCGCGCTCGCGCTCATCGGCGGACTTTTTCTGTTTGCAGGCAAACAGGCCTATCGATACTTCATTGAGAAACCACCTGACGCGCTTGTTGAGCTGGTGACCAAGACAGACCAGCCACCACCGCTGCCAGCAGGCGAAGCAGCTCCGCTCACAGCACCGGAGGGATTTTCAGCGACCATCTACTCACGCGAGGTACCAGGTGTGCGCGTCATGATACGCGACCCTAAAGGTACTATGCTCGTGTCACAAACCTCAGAAGGGAAAGTGACCGCACTCCCTGACCTCGATAGCGATGGCCAGGCCGACGAAGCAAAGCTGGTGCTTGAAGGACTCAAACAACCGCACGGCTTGCTGATACACTGTCCGTCAACAGGTTCGGCAAGCGCAGACCAAGATTCCTGCCGACTCTTTGTTGCCGAGACGCACCAGCTGCGCTCATACCGCTACGACGCAGACACCATGCGTGCGACCGAGCCGGAGACACTGACCACTTTCCCGTCGGGTGATGGCCACTATACTCGCACACTCCATATGCACCCAGACGGCAACCGTGTCCTCATGTCGGTGGGTTCATCTTGCAATGTCTGCAATGAGATCGATGCACGCCGCGCTGCGGTACTTGCGTACGACCTCACTACCAAAAAGGTGGCTACGGTGGCGACAGGACTGCGCAATACTGTGTTCATGGCCACCGATCCTGTCACTGGCGAGGTGTGGGGTACAGACAATGGTCGCGACATGATCGGTGACGATATCCCTCCAGACGAAGTGAACATCATCAGTGAAGGAAAGCATTACGGCTGGCCTATCTGTTACGGCGATAATGTTCATGACACTGACTTCGACAGTCGTGGGGCAGCAAACTCCTGTGCTGACAAGACAAAGCCACAGATACCGCTACAAGCACACTCCGCAGCGCTCGGACTGGCCTTTATTCCTGAAGAAGGTTGGCCGGAGGATATGTACAACGACCTTCTGGTCGCCTATCACGGCTCATGGAACCGTTCGGTCCCGACCGGATACAAAGTGGTGCGTTTCGATCTCGATAATTCGCGCAAAGCGGTAGGTGGTCCAAAAGACTTTTTGACCGGCTTTTTAGCTGAAGGTGCTAAAACCGATGAAGCGATCGGCCGACCGGTCGGTATCATGACCGAGCCTGGCGGAGTGGCGTACATCTCCGACGATCGCGCGGGCGCCATATACCGTCTCACCCGCACCCAAGAGCCCTAGCACTTCATAGTGTGAGCAACGCGGCGTTACAACAAGGTCCGTGGAGTATAATGTACGAGTATGAAAACTGTGAATCTTACGAGATGGCTCTTTATCAGTGCTTTATCGGTAATCGTAGCGGCAGCATTCTTTGTGCTGCCAAGTGGAACCGAAGCTGCCACTAAGTGCAGCTTCACTCGCGACCTTCAGCTTGGTGCCAATGGCGAGGATGTACGTTGCTTGCAGCAGTATCTCAACAGCTCAGGCTACAAGGTCGCTGAAAGCGGCGCAGGTTCACCAGGCAAAGAGACCACTGAATTCAAATCGCTCACACAGGCAGCGGTCATCAAGTGGCAGGAAGCAAACAAGGTCTCTCCAGCCCTTGGCTACTTTGGCCTCAAGTCGCGAACAGCGTACGGCACGATCGTCGGTGGCGGCACTATTGCTCCTTCGACCACCGGCGGCTCATCTGCAGCAGCTGACCTCTTGGCTCAGGTAGCAGCGCTTCAGGCGCAGCTCGACGCTAAGCAGAGTCAGAACGACGACGATGAGGATGAGGACGAAGATGAGGATAATGATAGGGATGAGGATAGCTCAGAGGCTGAGGACGCTCGCGATCTGATGCGGGATGCTTTTGACGCCATAGAGGAGGCAGAAGATGCGATAAAAGACAATCCAGCTGCACCAGAGATCGGAGAGGCTCGAGATAGTCTTGAGGACGCACGCGACAACCTCATGGATGCTCTTGAAGCATACCTCGATGAGGACTACGACGAAGTAGAAGACTCTGTCGACGACGCCATTGACAATGCTGATGATGCGTTCGAGTTGGCTGGTGGTGATAGTGATGAGGATGAAGCTGAGGACCGTATCGACGAAGTGGATGACAACATCGATGATGCAGAAGACGAAATAGACGAAGCTGATGACGACGGCAAAGCAACGAGTAAGGCTGAGGACCTGCTCGATGAAGCGAAGGACACACTTGATGAAGCGCGCGACGCTTTTGATGACGAAGACTTCGATGAAGCGCTAGACCTTGCCGATGATGCGGATGATCTGGTCGATGACGCTATTGATGCGATCGGCGAAAGTGGAGATGATGTCGAGGACATGCTCGATGATGCACGCGATGACCTTGATGACGCCTGGGATGATGTAAATGACGCCATCGACGATGATGAGGATGTCGGTGACGCCGAGGACCTTCTCGAAGAAGCAGAGGATCTCCTCGATGATGCCGAAGACGCGATCGACGACGATGACGAGGATGAAGCAGAAGATCTCATTGATGAAGCGCTCGACCTTATCGACGAGGCTCTGGATGAGTTCTAAAGAAAAATATATGTAGATAGCACAAAGCACTGCACGGGTAACCGCGCAGTGCTTTTGTCTGTTATAGCAAGAATGTCGTAAGTGCTGTACAGTCAATAGTATATGAAGAAGAAAATTTTCTTGACCATCATTCTGGTAGCGGTTTTGGCTCTGCTCGCGTGGTACTTTACGAGCGGTAAAGCAGCTCAAAATGTCGCCGCTACTGCAACATCTAGTGCGGCATCGTACAATGAGGCTACATATATGGTGGAGGGTGAAGCGGTAACGCTCACGAGCGGCTACTTCGAGTCGCAGCTGCCTGATTCATC
>CAYTYF010000050.1:0-372 GCA_964442205.1 uncultured Candidatus Saccharibacteria bacterium
AGCCCGGCGCACCAAGGCACACAAACAAACATCCCCAGTTAACTGGGGATGTTTGTTTGTGTAGCAAGCACACTGCTGTGCTTGCGTGCCTTGGTGCGGGCCGCAGCGCTGCACTCCTGCCATTCCTAGGCAGGAGTGCCGCGAGGCGGGGTCGAGAACACTTAGCAGAATTGGAGCGAAGCGAACAATTATGCTTAGTGATTCGTGACCACAAGTGCGCCGGGAGCACGAGACCTGCGTCTCGTGCTCCCGGCGCACACCTTGACAATACACTAGAAATGGTGTATTATATTGCCTGAGTGAACCTTCACACAAGGGAGAATTTAGTATGCAAACGACACTAGCACGTCAAACTGTCCGCGACTCAATCGT
>CAYTYF010000050.1:382-3369 GCA_964442205.1 uncultured Candidatus Saccharibacteria bacterium
AAGGTGTTCGGGTATCGTCCGCCCACCAAGGATGACCTCGTCCCTGGCGCCGAACTGCTCGTGATCGACGTCGAGCGCTACATGGAGCGGCACAACCAAGGCATAAGCATCGGCACAATCTGCAACACGCGGATCAAGCTCGATGATGAGCCCCTCGCCCCCTCGAACGCCGATCCGAACAAGGAGATCGTGTTCTACCACTGCGTCATGCCGCCGTGGGACAGCCAATGGTTCGTCCCGCTCGAGGACTTCTGCGCATGGGGGTTCGTCAGTGGCTGTTACACCAACGACTGTAGATACGTGATCAAGGCTCGATATGAGCCAGTGCCGCTGCCGCCCCGGTAACAATAGGGCGGCTTTTCTTTTACCCAACCACTCACCTGGTTTGAACAGCCTCAAATTCGTCGCACAAATAAGACAATCCTTGCAATGCAAGGATTGTTTAATACATACCAAATTGGAGTTTGAAACTTTCGAGATAATCTACAAAGATCCAACGAAACCATTTAATCAACTAGGATGACAGTATCTGCAGGTAGATTTTTTCTAATAACAGAGAGATCAACTTCGGAGTATTCATTACCTCTAAGATCAAGTTCTCTGAGTTTGGACAAGTTCCCTAACTCATACGGCAACCCAGTGAGTTGATTGTTAGAAAGATCCAAGATCTCCAATGACCCCAACTGACCTATTTCTGCTGGCACACCCGTGAATTGATTGTCGCTCAGATCTAAGATCTCCAGGTTTTGCAGGTTTCGTATCTCCGCTTGCAAGGCACCTGTTAGTTTGTTCTTTGAGAGATCAAGTTTTGTAATTCCTTTTTGAGCAAAAACACTGGACGGTACTTGCGTAAGTCCTTTATGACTTAAATTCAGAGCGGTGTCATCACTTGCATTCGAATTAGCAAGTTCGATATTACTTGTTTTAGTCGTGTCCTCACTCCCCTGATCACTGACTTCTGTATCAGAAATAGAAGACCGATGCGTGATCCGCCAACCTGCACCAGCAGATACAACAACCAAAATGATCACAAAAAATAGTAGTCTCATTCTTACAGCATACAGCAAATGCATGAACTTAACACTCAAACTGTTTTTCTTTTTTTACACCCACGACCCAGCCACAAAACCAGTGCTCCAGCACAGTTGCAAACTGTACCCGCCTGAAGGTCTATCTATATTAAGTACATCCCCTACTAGAAACAGGCCAGGCACCAGCCGAGACTCCATCGTTTTGAAATTGACTTCCGTTAGCGCAACACCTCCGGCGGACACAACCGCTTTGTCTGCACCGAGTAGTCCCTTCACATGGAGTGGCCAGGCTTTGAGCGTAGTTGCAAGCTTCGCACGGTCAGCAGTCGATACGCTATGACATGCAGTGTCTCCATCGACACCGCATCCTTCAAGCACGACCCCAACCAGCCCCGCCGGAAGCAGTCCGGTAAGTGCATTCTTGAGTTTCTTATTTGAGTCCATCGCTAGCAGCTCGCGGAGCTTCAGTTTGAATGTCCCTGCGTCATGTTCTGGAAATAGGTCTACCTTAATAGTCACCGCACTGTACGCGAGCAACTCACCTACCGTCTTGCTGAGATTTAGGATCGTTGGGCCGGTGACTCCGACATGTGTAAAGAGAAGCTTGCCTTCCTTTGCGCTATGTTTCTTATCATCACTGTACACACTGAGCTTTACCTTCGGCATAGTGATGCCAGCGAGGCGCTTAACAAATGTGTCTTTCAGTGAGAGCGGTACCAGTGCGAAGTTGTTAGGTACGACCGTATGTCCAAGTGATTTAGCCCATACGAACCCATCGCCTGTTGAACCGGTCTCTGGCCGTGAGGTGCCGCCGGTAGCGATCACACACGAGCGGGTATGCACAGGTTTGCCGATGGTTCGATGGATGGTGAATACCTGTTTCTCAGCATTATGTTCGACACGATTCACCTCCTGCTTCACTTTAACCTCTACATGCTGCTTAATAAGTTCTGCATTGAGCACGTCGTGAATGGTCTTTGCTTCCTCGGTCGTGGGAAACATTCTCCCATCGTTCTCTTCTTTGAATGGTACTCGACGGCTGCGGAACCAACCTATTGATTCTTTTACACCGTGCTGGGAAAAAGTCGAAAAGAGAAACTTCCCTGCTGCTTTGTACTCTGCGAGCATGGTGCGCACATCCGGTTTGTTATTGGTGACATTACACCTGCCTCCGCCTGTGATCTGTAGCTTCTTTCCTAAGCCTGGATTCTTCTCGAGGAGCAGCACTCGCATGCCACGCTCGCCAGCCCGCGCAGCTGCCATCATGCCAGCTGGTCCGCCTCCCACCACCACAACATCCCAAATCGTATTTGCGCTTTGCTTATCCACCTGTCTATTCATAGAGATATTTTGAGGGTAGTAATAACTATACATTGCACCCAGCAGATCGGTGAGGAGAAATGCATTGGTATTGACAAATCTCCATAAATAGGTTATTATGGGTATCGAAAGCTTCTCCTCTGAAATAATCTTCCCTGTCCATCGTCTTAAGTCGGGACACAAAAAACCTATGCGTATCTTACTAAAAACCTTTTTCTTTGTTGCCATCCTAATCGCCTTCATACTCGGGGCGCTTTCGCTTTGGATCAATACTTCCAAGGCAGATGATGAGGAGATCGCGTGGGGCATCAATTTCTCTGAGAGCCAAGCTGAATACCTCGGCCTCAACCCCGATGAGACGTACTCCGCAATCATCCATGACCTCGGCGCAAAGCACATTAAGCTACACATCAACTGGAACTCGACTGAAGGAGAGCATGGCGTCATTGATTTTAAAACGCTCGACAAGCGCATAAAAGAGGCTGAGGAAAACGACGTGAAGCTCATTCTTGTTGTTGGAATGAAGACCGGACGCTGGCCAGAATGCCACACTCCTACCTGGCTCAAGGATGTCCCTGCAGACGAGCGCAACGAAGTGATCGTTGGCCGAGGCGCTTTTGTCATCGAGGATCGCGC
>CAYTYF010000050.1:3379-6196 GCA_964442205.1 uncultured Candidatus Saccharibacteria bacterium
TCTGAGGCTGTTGAATACTGGCAAGTAGAGAACGAGCCTTTCGTAGACTTCGGCACCTGTCCTGACTGGTACTACGCAGACGAAGACCTGCTCCAGGCAGAGGTCGACGCTGTACGCGCGATCGACCCGACACGCAAGATAATCGTCTCTGACTCAGGCGAACTCTCTGGCTGGACCAAGGCCGCATCGATCGGAGACATTGTGGGCATCACCATGTACCGCAGCACGTGGAATTCTACTGAGGAGACCTTCGGTATCAATCCGTATAGTTTCCTATCTCCCGACTTCTACGCTGCCAAGGCTGCTTTGATCAAGCATGCGTACAACAAGCCCGTCATCAGCATCGAACTCCAAGCTGAACCCTGGGCCTCAAAGCCACTTATGGAAGCGAGTTTGGCCGAACAGGAAAAGTCGATGAATGCAGAGCTCTTCATCGAGAACGTCGAGTTCGCTCGAGAGACCGGACTCGGAGCCTACTACTTCTGGGGAGCTGAGTGGTGGTACTGGATGAAGGTGAAGCACGAACAACCAGAGATCTGGGACAGTGCCAAACACCTCTTTGCTAGAGAGAATAATTAAGGCAGACTTCCAACACAAAAACGGCCTTGCGGCCGTTTTTGTGTTGCCGTACGCTATTGCTAGGACCGCACTGAACCAGTGGAGTGTGAAGTGACGCCATTACTAAGACTCCTGATCGTCTTGTTCTTCGCAACAACCGGGACCCCGGCCCATGCGGCTGCGGTAGCAAATATCGATCAAGCGATTGATTGTGTGCTCCGCATGGCTGAGGAAATGCAGAGCCTACCTCAGGGCAACAAAGCTGCGTATGAAAGCTTCACCAAAAAACATGTCCACCTGGAGCAGGTGACAGCGAGAGCGATGGGGCGAGCCTGGAAGAACTTTCCCAACAAACATACCCTTTGGCTACAAGCAGCCCTCACTGAGACCATCGAGGACACCATTTCGACCCTGAAAGGTATTCAGATAGGCGAGCTGCGCCGACCTACCGCCAAGGTGGTAGCGCCAAAAAAGGGTGATCGGTACTTTATTGTCGTCGGAACAGCCGACGGTATCGAGGTACAGGTGCAGATCGATGAAAGGTGTCGCGTTATAGAAGCGATCGCAGGCCAAGTCAAGGCTAGCGAGCGTATCCGTGACCGTATAAACACCATGTACCCGAGCGACGCAAACCTCTAGATCAGCACCCGGCCAGCTTTGTCCGGGTGCTTTTCTTTTATCCGAAGCGGCCTGCTATACTAGGCCAACTATCAGCCAAACAGTTACGTATGCAACGATACATTCGCCTACTCCTCTTTACTACCGTATTCACGACCGGAGCCGCCGTGCTCATCATGGAGGTGGCAGCGGTGCGCATGCTCGCACCATACTTCGGTTCATCGCTCTATGTTCTCTCGAGCGTGCTCACCGTTGTCCTCTTCGCCCTCGCCCTTGGTTACTACGGTGGCGGTCGCTTGTCTGACCGTTTTCCTTACTACCTTCCGCTCTACGGCATCATCACACTTGGCGGCTTCAGTCTGCTCGCGCTCACGCTCTTAGCGCTCTACATGCTGCCATCAGCAGCCCCGACCATGCCGCTCATCGTCGGACCACTGTTCTTCTCAATTTTCTTTTTCTTCACCCCCGCACTGCTCCTCGGTATCGATTCCCCATACGTCATCAAACTGCTCTCAAAGGACACTGATAAAAGTGAATCAGGTGAAGTGGTAGGAGCCACGTTCTTCTGGAGCACCGCAGGCAGCATCACCGGCAGCCTCGCTTCCGGCTTCGTGCTCATCCCCACCTTCGGCCTTAGCACGACCATGATCGGTACCGGATTGGTCTTGGTGGCACTCGGAGGGGGCGGCGCATACGCAATTCGCGAACTCTCAAAGAAGACACCGCACTTCGACAAGCGAAACAACATCTCGCTCACGAACTATTTCTACATCGGCCTCATCGCCCTCACAGTGCTGGCATACTTGTTCATCAAGCACGATGAGGCAGCGGGAATGGTTTACTTCGATGACGGCTTTTATTCGCAGCTGCGCGTCTTTGATGGCGAATACAACGGCCAACCCACTCGCTTCATGAAGCAGGACAGCAACAACTCTTCTGCAATATTCCTCAACAGCGACGAACTGGTGTACGCCTACGCTAAGTACTCCATGAAATACCAGGACATCATCGGCCACCCTGAAAACTTCCTCATGCTCGCCTCAGGGGCGTACACCATACCTCGAGCGGTCCACCTGGCAGAGCCAGAGGCCCAGATCGATGTGGTGGACATAGAGCCTGGACTCTACGACCTCGCCAGAACCTACTTCCGCCTTCCTGAGAGCGAGAAGATCACCGACCACGTCATCGATGCTCGGGCTTTTTTAAATCGAAACGACACCAAATACGACTACATCTTTGTCGATGTGTTCAACAGCGGACACTTCGTACCGCCACATCTTGTGACCAAAGAGTTCTTTACTGAGCTCAAGGATCACCTCACAGAGGATGGTATGGTGATGATGAACTTCATCGGTAGCCGCCGAGGCACCAACTCGAGGACCCTCCCTGGTTCATTCACCAAGACAGTACAGAGCGTGTTCCCTAACTCAGCGATCTACGCCACTCGCACCTACGCACTTGAACACCCGCAGAACTTGCTCTACATCATGCGCAAAGATGGGAAGTCGACAGCACTCCCAGCATCGAGCACTATCCCCCTCGATGAAGGCGAGATAGCCTTCGGGAAACTGGTCGTTGACCCAGCCTCCATGATCAGCAAGTACGACATGATATTCACCGATGATCACGCTCCGGTAGAAA
>CAYTYF010000051.1:0-6127 GCA_964442205.1 uncultured Candidatus Saccharibacteria bacterium
GCGAGCGAAGCTGGGATGAAAGATTTTCCATACAACAAAGCCAAGCGTTCGATCTCCAACTTTAAGTCGGGTGAACTGGAATCATTGTCAAAAAGTCTGCTGTCGGTATATCACGACGGTCATGGCGGGGTGCGCGACATTGATCTTGCACTCGAGTCGTGGGTGCTCTCGCTCGGTTAACCGTACTATTTAGATTTTCCGAGCAGCAGTCGGTGCAAGCTTGAACCCACCAGGTTGATGAGGAGGCCGAAGAGCATCAGGCCGGTGAAACGAGTGAGTGCAACAACTATGTTGCCGGCAACGGTCGTTGGTTCGGTCTGCGCTACGCCACCCATGAGTGGTTTGGTCGCCCAGAGCATCGAGAGTGGAATGTTAGAGAATTCCGGCACCTCGGGTTCGAATATATGTATAAGAGTGCCGAAGATGAGAGTGGCACAGAAGAGGGAAAAGAAGTATATCTGCACAGTGAGACGGTAAAGCCGTGCATCTGCGGGTTCTTCGTCGATGCCAAGGTCCTTGAGGTGCGTGACCTTGAGGATCCTGAGTGCGCGCAAGAGTTGCAGTACGCGGAAGATGCGCGCTGACTTGAGTACGGTGAGGTTAGTGAGGCCGAGGTAGGTAGGTGCGATAGCGAGGAGGTCGATGAAGCCGTAGAAGCTCGTCATGTACTGTCGCCACTTCGGGCCGTGGGCGTAGATGCGAGCGAAGTACTCGAAGGTGAAGATGGTGACCGTGCTGAATTCGATGAAAGTAAAGTACGGTTGGTATTCGGATAGCGCGTCGACGGTCGAGAGTGCTACACCGGCGATTGAGATAAGGGTGAGCCCGGCAAGAACATCATTTACCGCGAGAAAGTACTTCGACTGCGGGTTGTATAAGGCGGAGTAGAGGGCTTTTCTGCTCATCGAAAAAGTATAGCACCGTCCAATTCACCTGATTCATGTCGTCACGGATTACTAAGTAGTATCTACTTTGCCACCAGGGGTATCGAAACTTACAGTTTCAGTATCCCAATTGGCTATTTTGTTAGATGATAGCGAACTTGTCGTCACGAATCACTAAGTAGATTTGTTCACTTTGTTCCAAATCTACAAAGTGTTCGCGACCCCGCCTCGCGGTTTTTGCTCTTTGGAGGAGCAAAAACATCGCTGCGGCTCGGACAAGCTAAAATCCTGACGCAGGTCAGGATTTCTTAACGCTTGTCCGCCCACCAGGGATCGAACCTGGGACCTTCTCCTTAAAAGGGAGCTGCTCTACCGGCTGAGCTATGGGCGGAAATCTTTGTGCGTCGCACTATACTATTTTTACATAGGCAAATCAATCAGATTTGGTTGTGGCGCGGCTGCAAAGCTCATGTATCATAGCGCCATGAAAGAAGTCATCGTTGTGCTCGACAATATCCGGAGCTCTCACAATGTAGGATCCATCTTTCGGACTGCTGATGGGGCTGGTGCCAACGAAATAGTACTGGTTGGGTACACGCCGGCGCCAAAGGACCGGTTCGGACGAGAGGATGAGAAGCTCAAGAAAACCTCACTAGGTGCGAGCACTTTCGTACCATGGCGAAGTGTTGCAGCGGGTGACGAGGTGCTTGCGCTTCTTGATACATACAAGAAAGACGGATTCACCGTGGTTGCGGTCGAACAAGTCAAAGGTTCAACCCTTCTTACCGAATGGCATCCACCGGAAAAAGTGCTCTATATTTTGGGAAATGAAGTTCAAGGAGTATCGACAGAGCTGCTCCAAGCCGCAGATGTGGTACTCGAGCTACCAATGGCAGGGCAGAAGGAGTCACTCAATGTCTCGGTGACAGCGGGGATCGTTTTATATCATCAATGATATATTGTCTGACTATCATCATAAGATGGTCTGACAGTACTAATTTCTCCAACGGTCTTCAGTGAGTAGCGCGAGCTCTTCCTTCACCACCTCAGCGTCACTCCAGGGTTCACGGGTGCCATGTGGTCCCATGATGTACGGATCAGTGCCTTTACCAGAAATGAGCACATAACCGCCGTCAGGACATTCCTCCAGTGCAGTCTTTATAGCCAAGCGCCGATCCATGATTATGTCGAGCTTTACCTTGTTCTCGATGCCCTTGGCCATGGCTTCTACGATGGCTCGCGGGTCCTCATCGTATGGATCTTCGTTAGTAAGGATCACGCGATCGCAGTAGCGTTCCGCGATAGAGCCCATCTCTGGTCGCTTCCAGGTATCACGACCGCCGCCAGTATTACCAAGAATGCCTATTTTATATACATCAGGGAAGGCTTCGTAGAACTGCATAAGCGAATCGGGCGTATGCGCGTAGTCAACGACCGCGGTGATGTGCTTGTTAGCGTCACGCGAGCTCTCGAAATGCTCGACCCGACCTTTGATCGGCGACAGAACACGCAACGCTCGCTCAGCAACTTTGAGGTCGATGCCCATGGCTCTCGTCAGTGTTACGGCAGCGAGTACGTTATATACATTGAATAGTCCTACCAAAGGCACACGAATGGTCACTTCTTCGTCCTTGTCGCGCATCACGAGGCCAACACCGTCCTTGTGGAGCGTGTGCAGCTTGAGGTCAAATAGCGAATACGGGTGTTTTTCTTCGACTTTGAAATCAAGGAACTCTTGACCATGCTCGTCATCAATATTGGCAACTATGTAGCGAGGCTGCTTTCCAGAAGCTTCTAATTCACGAGCTATGGAAAGCTTCGCTTCTTTGTAGTTTTCGAATGAGCCGTGAGATTCGATGTGCTCAGGGGTGAGGTTGGTAAATACGAGGGCGTTAAGGTCGAGATGGCGATGACGGAATTGACGCGCTCCTTCAGAGGTGAGCTCTAGTACAGCGTGCGTGCAGCCGGCATCAACCGCTTCGCGCAGGAACTTCTGCACGAAAAAGCGCCCTGGGGTGGTCATTTTATACAGATTTCTCCTTGTCGTATCACCAATACGGAACTGAATGGTCGACAGCGAAGCCACCTGTTTGCCATCGGCGGCTAGAATAGCCGATATTAGCTCTGTCACGGTCGATTTACCCTTAGTGCCAGTCACAGCAATGACGAAGAGCTCTTTTGCTGGGTGCTGGTACCGCCGGGCACCGAGGTAGGCGAGTGCTTGGTGGTACGGAGGTCGAACGAGTCCTAGGATCGGGCTCGGAATCGCACGTTTCAGCCAGTACAGCGTAGTTTCCATAGTTTCAGTATAACGCACATCTCTCTGAACGGGTTTATCCACCGCAGCATCCACTAGTTTTCAACAAGCTACTCACTGAAAGTTACGTAAAAATCAACGCGTTATACACAAGAGATGCTCACACGGTTGGGTAGCGCCCGCTGGGCTGCTCACTGAGATTTTTGATGAAACCTACGATGGAACGGTATTGAAGCTCGCAGTAGCAGCACAGTTACCGCGAGTACTGATAACAGCATGCGGCCTGGCGGAAATCCCTCCATGGTCGACACCCAATTGAGCCACACATCAAATTCGATGAGTACAGCGCGCATAACGAGGAACGCGTACCCAACAAAACCGAGTCCCAGTATGAACTTAATGGTGGCTGGTGCCAGGTGTCGAGCTACGCTGCTGACACTGGTGAGTGTCATGGCTGAGAAAATGTGCATTGCAGCCAGACCGAGCAAGACATCAGCCGTAAAGAAGTGTTCCGCTAGGTTCTGGTAGGTTTCTGGGTAGAGTACGAGCAGGGTAGCGCAGTAAAAAATAGACCAGCCGTACGCCAAGAGCCCAATCTGCTTCTGGTATCCGTGGCGCGAGCCACGCCATCCTGTGTAGTACCCTACGGTACCCATCGACAGAGAGGTTGCGTACAAGAGGGAAGCGACTGCGGCTGAGGTGAGAGACCAGGCAGTCAGCGAACTGAGCGACCCGGTCTGCACGCTGACGTATCCAAGAACCAGCATGAGGATACAAAGTTGCAGTACGATAGCAACGAGCCACCGTTTAGCGTCCGACGGCGTGGAGCCGGTACCTGTCGATCTATCCATACGTCACATTGCAGTGCGTCCGTACGGTATGTGGCACTCTTCGAAACAGTGCGCAGCCCGGTTGAGCGTGTATATCTGCTCGCGTCCGCGCGGTACGCTCTTCACAGCGTCAACTGACTGCAGCACTTGCAGGTGGTGTGTGACAGTTGGCTGTTTGAGTCCTAGCTCATTGGTTAACTCAGTTACCGATTTTCCTGTGTCATCGAGCCCGAGCATGCAGACGAGCTTATACCGGCTGCGCACTCCTACCACTTTGAAGCAGTCAGGGCAAAGCTCTTCTTCGCCAAGGACTGTCTCAGGTACCCAGGTCGGTCGTGGGTATGTAGTTTGCTTTATTTTTTTCATGAGTTGCTTTGGAGGTGTGTAGTAGTAAACATGGTAAATCACATAGATGACTATCTATATGATACCATGATGAGAAAGTTACGAAACAATTATATTCACTGGATCGTTCATATAAAATTCATGTACTCTCTCAATAGCTTACGCGTACTCTCTTGGGTGCTAGTCGGTACGTTCCTAGTCGGCACACTGAGCGTCATCGGTATCATTTTATTCCTCGGCGGCTTGGATTTACTCGGCTACCTGCAGGTCACACTCGTACAGGTGTTCGGCTTGGCGCTCGCTGTGACATCCAGCTTATTTTTCTTCATACGGTTAGTGTGGCGGCTGCAAGCAGTGCCAATGTTTATTGCAATGGTACTTTTTATCCTTGGAATGGCGATGTTCGTTTCAGTGTCAATCGGGAGACTGTACGCTTTTCAGTACCCAATGTTCGTTGAATCGTTCGGCCCAGGTCAGGGGCCCGGCCTGCCACTCAGTAACGTGGTAACGTTCTTCCGCAACATTGACGGTTTTGAGCACATACCTGATATCGCTCGCAATCCGAGTGATGTACCTGAACCAATCACGGTGCTTGAGCAGCAGCCCGGTTCACAAGATTTGGCTGAGCTCGTAGCATCGGGCATCCTTGAGCCGGTCGCGACGAACTCAGAGCCAGAAGTCGGGAGCGAATTACGCACGCTCTACCTCGAGACGAGCGAAGTACTGGCAGAGGTGGCACCAGGAATCACCTTTAACTACTGGACGTTCAACGACACCGTACCAGGGCCTTTCTTCCGTGCGAGAGAAGGGGACATTATCGAAGTCACGATTCACAATCGGCCAGAGAGCCTCCATCATCACAACGTGGACTTTCATGCTGCGACTGGCCCTGGCGGTGGCGGTGCGGTCAGCATGGTCGCTCCAGGTGAGACAAAAGTGTTCCGCTTCAAAGCGCTCAATGCAGGCCTGTTCGTATACCACTGCGCTGCCCCCAACATGGCTGTTCACATGGCACACGGTATGTACGGACTCATCCTCATAGAGCCGAGAGAAGGGTTGCCGCCAGTCGACAAAGAGTTCTACGTGATGCAGGGAGAGCTGTACACAACCGGCACCATCGGACGACGCGGCCTTCAGATATTCGATGCGAGAAAAATGATGAATGGAACGCCCGAGTACGTTACGTTCAATGGTCGCCCGAATGGATTGCTGAACAAAATGCACGCTGAAGTAGGTGACCGTGTGCGGTTCTACGTCGGCAACGGCGGCGTAGCGCACAACTCTTCCTTTCACGTGGTGGGAGAAATCTTCGATACCGTCTACCCAGAAGCATCAATGGGAGGTGCGCAGTTCCACAACGTGCAAACGACCAATGTACCAGCCGGCGGCGCAAGCATCGTAGAGTTTACCGTAGAGTACCCAGGCAAGTACGTACTCGTAGACCATGCGCTCATGCGTACCGATAAGGGCGCGTGGGGAGTGCTCGAGGTCACCGGGCCTGCAGATCCGACAATCTTCGACGGTGATTTCACCGTCACCGCTGAGCACAGCCACTAAACCAAAGCCCATCCGTTATGAGCACGAAAACCGTTCTGCCGGGAATACCCGACTCCTTCAGAGGCGACGTAGACACGAGCGATGCGACGCTCGATGCGTACAGCGAGGACACGAGTATTTTCAGTGTCCGACCGAAGGCTGTCGTGTACCCTAGAGATGCGGCAGATCTTGGCATGCTCGTACACTTCGTACATGCGCACCGCGGCGGCCTTGTCGACCCCCATGAAGTGGCGGACGCGGTCGGGGAGCGGGCC
>CAYTYF010000052.1:0-5471 GCA_964442205.1 uncultured Candidatus Saccharibacteria bacterium
GCGACCGTGTGATCGAGGAGGCGCACGTACAAGCACCGGTTTCCAATCCATCAGTCCCAACCAGTCAACACGGCATCAATTCACTGTCGCGCAAGCTGGAGCTCCAAGCTCTTCAGAATACAAAGTAATATGCCAACCACGAGCAAACCAGCTACCCAAGATTTCGTACCGGTCCGCGACATAAAGGAGAACGTTGTCGTCTTGAAGGATGGCAAGCTCTGCGTTGTGCTGCTCGCCTCTTCGATAAACTTCGCTCTCAAGTCGGCGGAGGAACAGCAAGCCATCCTTTCGCAGTTCCAATCTTTCCTCAACACCCTCGACTTCTCAGTGCAGTTCTACGTTCAGTCACGTCGACTCGACATCACGCCATACCTCCTCCAGCTCGAAGCTCAAGAGAGTGCCCAGGACAATGACCTCATGCGTATCCAGGTGCGTGAGTACATTCAGTTCATCCGCACCTTCACGACCGAGGTAGACATCATGAGCAAGAACTTCTTCATCGTCATTCCGTACACGCCCGTCGGAGCCAATATCACTTCAGGTATCACCAACGTCTTCGCAGGCAAGAAAGGAAAGGTGGCTTTCGATGATAAGCAGTTCGAAGAGTACCGTGTGCAGCTCGAGCAACGTTCGACCTTGGTGGAGCAGGGACTCATTCGTATTGGCGTTCGCACCGTGCCGCTGCAGAATGAGGAGTTGGTGGAACTCTTCTACCACATCTTCAATCCGTCCGACACGACCGGTGACGCCCCGCGCATCAATTAATACGAGCTACCATGGGTATCCTTGATTTCCTACAACCAAAAAAACCAACCACTCCAGGCGAGGCCAAGAACGAGGCAGTTTCTGATGCACTCCTCACCCTCGAGGACATCATCGCCCCGTCGGGAATCGAGATAAACACCAGGAGCATCAACATCTCCGGTACCTACGCCCGTACCTTTTTCACCGTCTCGTACCCTCGCTACCTCAACGATGGCTGGCTCGAACCTATCCTCAACATCGAGAAAGAACTCGACGTCTCCATCATGATCCACCCCATCGACACTGCCGAGACCTTGAAGAAATTCCAGAAGAAAGTGGCCGAGGTGCAGAGCCAGATAAACATCCGCGCCGAGCAGGGAATGGTCCGCGACCCACAGCTCGAAGCTGCCTGGCGGAACCTCGAAGACCTGCGTGACAAGCTGCAGCAGGCCGAGGAGAAGCTTTTCAATGTTGGTCTCTATGTGACCATCTACGGTGCTGACGAAGCCGTGCTCAACAAGACCGAGAGCGAGATCAAGAGCATCCTCGACTCACGTCTCATCCACCTCAAGCCAGCACTCTTTCAGCAAGAGCAGGGGCTCAAGAGCGTGCTGCCTACCTGCTCCGATGAGCTTTTGATACACAGCAAGTTCAATACTGCTCCGCTCTCGAGCTTCTTCCCGTTCGTTTCTTTCGACCTCACCTCGGACTCAGGCATCCTCTACGGAATCAACCGTCACAACTCGAGCTTGGTGCTCTTCGACCGCTTCCAGCTCACCAACTACAACTCGGTCACCTTCGCTACCTCTGGTGCCGGCAAGTCATACACGACCAAGCTCGAGATACTCCGTTCTCTCATGTTCGGTACGGAAGTGATCGTCATCGACCCAGAGCGTGAATACGAGTACCTGGCCGAGGCAACCGGTGGACGCTTCTTCAATATCTCGCTCTCTTCCTCGCACCACATCAATCCTTTCGACCTGCCACCACCGCAGGAGGACGAGAGTCCTGGCGACATTCTCCGCTCGCACATCATCGAGCTCATGGGTATGTTCCGCCTCATGCTCGGGGGACTCACCCCCGAAGAGGAGACCATCGTCGATCAGGCCATAAACGAAACCTACGCACTCAAAGACATCACCGGTGCCGCAGACTACAGCAGCCTCGAACCACCCCTTCTCTCTGACTTCGAAATGGTGCTCGCTGGACTGGAGGGTAGCGGTTCTCTCATCTCACGTCTCCAGAAGTACTCATCGGGTACCTGGTCAGGTTTCATGAACAAGCCGACCAACGTCGACATCAACCAGCGCTTCGTGGTGTTCAGTCTCCGCGACATGGAAGACGAGCTCAAAACGGTCGCCATGTACATCATCACCAACCACATCTGGAGCGCCATCCGCCGCCGCCTCACGAAGCGCCTCCTCGTCATCGACGAAGCCTGGTGGATGATGAAGAGCGAGGACACTGCTTCTTTCCTCTTCATGCTCGCTAAGCGCGGACGCAAATACTACCTCGGCCTCTCCACCATCACGCAAGACGTGGACGACTTCCTCCGTTCCCCATACGGCGTGCCGATGATCACCAACTCAAGCCTCCAGCTGCTCATGAAGCAGTCACCGACCGCTATCGACAACATCCAGCAGACCTTCAACCTGACCGACGAAGAAAAATTCCTCTTGCTCGAGAGCGGTGTCGGGGAAGGCATCTTCTTCGCCGGCATGAAGCATGTCGCTATCAAGGTCATCGCTTCGTACACCGAGGACCAGATCATCACCTCTGACCCATCGCAGATCCTCCAGATCAAACGAGCTCGAGAGCAGCTTCGCGCCTCGAACTAACACCCCACTATGGCCGCCGCTTCCGCAGAGAAAACACCGTACGAGCACCAAGGGGCCACCAAAGTCTCGGTACAGTATCAAGAACCAAAGCGCCGTCGCCGCGAAGCCGATAAGCGTGTCGACCAGTCAAGAACAGGAGGAGGCACGGATACACGCACCACTGCGACAACCGCTACGTACGGCTACGCTGATAACCGCAAGCAATCAGGAAGGACACTGCAGAAAAAAACTGAAACGTACAGCGACCCAAGCCACATGACGGTGGATGAGAGTCGCCGAGCGGAGTCTGGGGAAGATCTCACCGGCGAGCAGATACTCGAACGAAGCCGTCTCTCGCGGCAGCGCGGGGGAGCAGATGAGTCTGAGTATGAAGACGAAGAAGGTTACGAATCACCTGATGGCCTTATATACGAAGACCAACCTCAAACGCCAGTCACTGAGATCATAGAGGAAGAGGAGTACTTTCCGGATGCAGTCGGGGGTCGTATCCGTATCAAAAAACGAGTCAGGAAGGACACTAGTCCGTTGGTAAAGGCGAAGGTGACTCAAACCTCGATTATGCTCGCACTCACAACGACACCATTTTGGTTTGCTCAAGCGTATCTTGTGTTTGTAGGTTTAATAGGCCTGGGAATTGCAGGGTTGGTTGGAATGGATGTTTCAATACTTGATGGTATTGCTGGAGCTGAATCACTTATGGACGTATTATCAACTTTGGCTTTTGGTTTACTTTCAAAAGTATTGAATTGGATTTCAGGTATATTAGGTTGGGTCTTTGGTGTTGGTATTTCTGATCTAGGACTTGGTATCTACCTTGCTACAACTTTAATAGTTTTCATTATTGGAGCTGCATCGGTTTTCTACGCATGGTTCATGTATGTTTTGCGTGGCATTGATCCTATGAAGGGTGCAGGGACTGCAGCGCTTTTCTTTTCAGTAGGCTTATATTTAGTTCCACTAATTCAACTGTTTCCTTGGGTACTTATGTTCGTATTCGCAGTTTGGTGGGCACATAGATAGTACTCTGTACATTTCCTATAAAAATAGTATAGTGCATTTAGGCAAATCTAGTACGGGAGAGATCAATGAGACGTGCATTGGTGCTGGTTGTTGTTGTGGCGACTTGCCTCAGCAACATCACACACGCCGAGACACTGACGGAACGGCTCAATCGGCTGCATGGTGGAAGCTGTGCAGAGGTCACGAATATTTCGGGACAGAGGGTGGGCTGCTTCATAAAGAACGATCCGCAACTCTCAGTTGAGTACTGTCAGCGTGACCAGAATGGGACGGATGCCATCGTCAGGCTTCCGTCGCTCCAAAGAGCTCAACGTTTCCAGTACGATGACCGGGGAATGCAGACAGCAATGCTCGATGTGGACATGAATGCGACCTGCTAAGTCCCATCAGTCACCAGATACCGCCACTTCGTTTGAAATAGAACTGGGTGGCGTTCTTCCTTGGGGAATTAAGAATAGAGGAAAAGAAATGCGCAGTCTTTTGATGATCACTGTACTGCTGTTGGGTGGAATGCCAGCGTCAGTAGTGGCTCAAGATACGGGCGACCAGCTTTGCGCCCAAGCTAAGGCACAAGGGGGAAGCTGTGTGGTGCTTCGAGTTAATGATGTAGCTGTCGGAACAGCTGTAAATGCAGCTGAAGTGTGTATGACGAAAGACGCCTTCAATAACACCGTCTTCGGTGTAAAAGGTCCTGATGGCAGCATCTTGGTGTCCACCTATGCTCCAACTGGTACCGAGGTCTCAACAACCTTTGCAGAGACAATGCCGTGCTAGCGGCTAAGTGCCGGACGAACTCACTACGAGTTTATCCGGCACTTTCTAATTTTCTCAAAAATCCTGGCATCGAATCACTCTTTTAAAAGCAGGCTTTGCGGGGCAATCTACAACTTTTGTCAGAACTTTCTGAAGACAACTTGGCGAATTTCGTTTAGGGCAGATACAGTGCTTGCTTCCACGTTGATCACCTCGTCAAATACAGCACTCCAATCACTGTACATTTCATTCAACTTTACCCCGTCATCATAGAATCCTGGACTCTCAGATTTAATGAAGAAATCGCTATTCTTAGTGAACAATCTCAGCACATGCAAACCACCCACGTCTGTGTGGTTTTGCAATGACCTGATCAATGGACCAACATTTACCCCTGCAAGATGGTGAAGTACCAGCCCAATGTGTACTAGTTTGTAGTGTGTATTGGGTTCAAAATTCTCAACATCTGTCACTGAAGTGATTATGTTGAGATCTGAACGAACGCCTTGAAACGCCTTGTTTGATATATCTATCGCTGTCACTTCAAACCCACGTTCTGCCAGCAAGTTGCTTGTCAGTCCTTGGCCAGCACCAAGATCCAAAGCCGTCCCTCTCAAAGATGGAAACCTATCCAGTACTTGTGCTAAAAAATCCACACTTGAATTACCGAAGACGCCCGGGTTATCCGCATAGAGTGAGTCATAAAATGTCTTAATTTCATTGGTCATTCGCATTGACTACTATATAGACTACAGATAGAGTACACAATACGGTCAAATCCTGACCGCAACGCTCAAAAAGAATGAGGTTTCATATGAGCGCCCGTTCCTTGGCAGCCCTGCCCAACTTCGACCTCAGTCGCGTGATGCCGCGCGTGAAGCGTGACAACCCCGACTGGTCCGACGACCGGCTCCGCACCGCGGAGTTCGAGTACCGCCGTTTCCTGCAGCTGTGCAAGACGTTCCCCGAGCAGAAGATCTCCGCCGCGCCTGACATCGACGAGGTCTGGCACGCGCACATGCTCGACAGCGTCCACTACATGCGCGACTGCGACGGCTACTTCGGGTACTACCTGCACCACGACCCCTGCATCGGCGAGACCGATCTCGACGGAGT
>CAYTYF010000053.1:0-5449 GCA_964442205.1 uncultured Candidatus Saccharibacteria bacterium
GAGAGTTCGTCGGCGAACTTGTTGTAATCAAGTTGTAAGCCTTTAGGATTCAGAGTCTTTACTTGTGCTGGTTTTTTAGCCATAAGTATAGGATATTCCTTGTATATAAGAATGTCAATATTCTTATATACAACCATTTTTTAGTTATAACAGCTTATGTATAAGATTACCCGAGGGTCGCATTCAACTTCATGAGAGAAATCCTGAAGGATTAGAATATATTTCAAATTGCAGTTGCGGTTGGGTGTGACTTTTTAGTAGGTCTTTTATTCAAGCTGATAAGAGGTAATCAATTGAAAGTCAGTAAAAAATAGAAGACACTGAAGTTGCATATGAAAAAAGCTTTCGAAGTTGCTTACGAAACAAAAATTTTAAGGAAAGGTGATGGACTCACGGGGATTGTCCCAGAATCGCGGCTACTTGTTTCGTCTATGACTCACAAGTAGACTCGCGTTCTTGGACGGGACCTCGCTCGTTGTGCTCCCAGTGGGTCGCACAACATTGCTGCGGTCCTTCGATTCCCCGCCGCAAGCGCCGCAGGGCGCTTGCTTGAGTCCACGAACAAAAATGGCACGCTAACGCGTGCGCATTTTTGTACTCGTGGACTCACGGGGAATCGAACCCCGGACTCATCCATGCCATGGATGCGTATTACCTCTATACTATGAGCCCTGGTGTTCGCCTGTATTGTACAGAAAGTTTACGATTTTGCATCTGAGCCGCGCGATGTTTCTTTCTGGGGATAAGTTATGCTTGCAGGATTTTTTGAGGGGTGTACTATATATGAGTACTTTTGTACATTTCGTTCTTTCAAAAGCCGTCAGACTTTATCTGACACCCAAACAAGCCCCAACAACCCAATTTCTTTCCCGCCCTTCCCTTATGAAATTCTGGTTACCATTTGGTGGCTTGTTTTTCGTTTTATGACCCGGGCAATGGTCCGGTTCCAAAAAACAAAAACAGCGCGTACAAGATACGCGCCGTTTTTGTGTGTATCGATCGTTACACCTTTTCGATGGTAGCTGCTGCACGCAACTCCTCTAAGATCTTCGTGACCTGCTCGTTCGTCTTCTGGTTCTCGAGCTCTGCTACGACCTGCTCGTGTACTTCGTCAAGCGGTGGGAGTCCGGCACCTTCGCCGCCCAGTGAATCGTAGAATGCCTTCACCTCTTCGTCCGACACAGTGACCGGGGTCTGCTTGGTCGAAAGGTATGCCTTGATGTGCATGCTCCTTGTGACATTTTCGCGGAGCTCTTCCTGCGTAAAGCCAACCTCAGCTAGCAGGGCTGCGAATGCTTCTGCGCCGCCGTTCTGCTCCTTGAGTCGTTCGATCTCAGCATTTATCTCCTCATCGGTCGGTTTAGGAGTGTCTTTCTCAGCTGCCTGCTTGAGGAGTTCGTTGTTGATGGTGATCTCGTACGCTTGCTCTTCGATCTGTGTCTTTACGACAAGATCATTTGGATCAGCGCCTTGCGCGAGGGCTGCCTGCTTCATCTGCTCGAGGTTCTCTTCGAGCGCACCACGCGTGATGGTGGTACCGTTGACGCGAGCGATCGGAGCCGATGCTTCCTCTTCGGTGAGTGCACCGGTAGCAACCTCAGCCGTTTCTTTATTGAACAACGAATCAAAAAGTCCATAGTGCCAAGCGCCAGCAGCGCCGACCGCGAGCAATACCGCAGCGATACCTGCAAAAAAAAGCGCTGATCGCTTGGTTTCTGCCTGTGGTTCGATCACCTCCGGTGCGCTCTCTACAGGAGTTTCCGGTACCGGAGCGCTCTCAGGCGTCGCTGGAGTCGCTTCAGTGTTGATCGGTTCGTTGTCCATGATATAAGGTGCTAAATGAATGATAAACGTCCCACAAGGGTACCACGATTGTTAGCAATGTCACCGTGTACGTACCGCACTTCGCGTGCTATAGCGTTACGTCTCCCACATCGAGGGTGATGAGGTCGCCTTTTTGTATCGTGCCAGCAATGATCTTCTTAGCGACCGCTTCTTCTATCACGTCCTGTATGACGCGCTGCATCGGTCGAGCGCCGAAGATCGGGTCATAGCCTTTTACGACGAGCGCTTGGAGCAAGGTTGGGGTGACGGCGAGTCGGTAGCCTTGGTCCTCGATGCGTTCCTGGAGTCCCTTCAGCATCAGGCCGGCCACAGAGTGCTGCTGGCTCTGCGATAGGGGTTCGAAGATGATGGTGCTGTCAAAGCGATTGATGAGTTCGGGACGGAACAATCCTTCATCGATGATGTGGTCGACGATGGTGCGTGTTTCTGCAACAAGATCCTTGCCTGCTTCGAGCGTATCGATGATGAGTTTGCTGCCGGCATTCGAGGTAGCGATGATGATCGTATTGCGCGCATTCACCCGTTGACCTACCCCGCTCGTGAACATACCCTCATCGAGTATCTGCAGGAACAGGTCATGAACGGCACGGTCAGCTTTTTCGAACTCGTCGAGCAGCAGTACGGTGTACGGATGCTCTTGGAGGAGTGTCGGCAGTACACCGGGTTCTTCGTTGTTGCCGATGAGATGACCAACACGGTCTTCGGTCGAGTACTCCGACATATCGAGTCGAAGCATCTTCTCTTCATCGCCGAAGAACACGTACGCGAGCGCCTTGGCAGTTTCGGTCTTTCCGACGCCGGTCGGACCGAGGAAGAGGAATGAACCGAGCGGACGTTCGCTATTCACGATGCCTGCGCGAGCGCGGCGCATGGTGCGTGCGATAGCTGCCAGAGCCGCATCTTGTCCGATGACGCGGGCATGGAGTGTTGCTTCAAGGTTGAGGAGGGTGTCCCTTTCGGCGGCGGTCACTGGCCCCACTGGCATACCGGTCTTCTCTGCGATGAGTGTGTAGACATCGCTCGCGACGTAGAGACCGGTTTGTGCTGGTCGACCGGCTAGATCGGAGAGAAGCGAGACCGCTTTGTCAGGCATGACGCCATCAACCAGGTAGCGATCGGCACCCACGGCTATCGCTTCGAGTGCAGGGTACGTGAAGACACCATTTTGCTCGTGGTGCGGAGCGATCGACTCGAGCAGGAATATCGTGCTCTCTTGACCTGGTTCTTCTATGAGAATCTCTTCGAAGCGGCGTACAAATCCGCCTGAACGGTTCAGTGTGGTGTGGAAGCTGTCTGGCGTATCAAGAGCGATCAGGTGGAATTGCGGATGAGCCAGGTACGGGTCTATGAGCTCAGGAATAAAGATATTCTCGGCAGCGGCCTCACGAATGAAGTTGCCGATGTTCTCAACCACGAGCGTGATGTTGCCTGCACCGACGCACTCATTGAGAAGCCTGATGAATACACCCTCAAAGCTCGCCTTGTCGGGGTGTTTGGCAAAGAGTGCATCGGTATCGAGTACGACGAAGGTTTGGTCGATCACTGAAGCGATAGCTTCGCCCCGCTTGATCTTGTCAGAGAGCGCAATAACGATATCCATCTTCCCTACCCCCGCAGCGCCGATGAGAAGTGCGTTGGCTGACTGGCTGCGCGCGAGCGCTTCTTCGAGCTCGGTCACGTAGCGGTCAGCGAAGGTGAAGCTCTGTGTGAGGTTGGCGAACACAGCCGAGGTGTAGATGCTCTTGGTGTACTGGTCGACGTGGTAAGTGTGCCCGAAGGTGAAGCTGCGACCGATACCTTTCGCTTGCGAGAGCATATCGCTGCTCCACCAACGCTCTGTCCGCTTGTGGTTGTGGTGCGCGAGCACTACCCACTTGAGTGCGCCGATGAAGTGTTCGACCTGCACGCCAGCGCTGCCCAGCATTTTTCCGAATGCAGCGTCATTCTGCAGAACGAAGGTGCCGACTGTAATGAGGGTGACAATGTTCGTCCCGTCGACCGGGATCTGGCTTGTCATCAGAGCTACTCGCGGACCAGCCAGGTACGTTTCAATTGCTTCGTTCGATAGACCGCTACGGAGCAGCACCGAACGTCCGAGTGATGAGTTTGCAAAACCGCTAGCTACATCGCTAGTGTTACTGAGCAGTGCTTCGGCAACTTCGTAGGTGGTGCCGCGCAGCGGTGTCTTGTCGATGCCTACGATGTTGCCAACGCCAAAGAAGTAGAAATAATTGTGGTAGCTAAAAAGGAGGAGTTGCTTCATCCATGCCGCAGTTGCGATCAAGGTAATGCCGAGAGCTATTGGCATCAATGCCGATCCCCCTACTGCTGTGAGGGCTACAGTTGCTAATCCAAAGATCATCGCTACCGCTGCTGAAAGCATCCGGAGACGGTGCATCCAGGAGCGAGAAATGAGTTTAGCTAGCGCTACGGCCGGCCGATGGTAGTTGATGGCTTCGTGGACCGTGTACATATATTTAAAATACGAAAAAGAGTCCCCAGACGAAGAGGATGAGGACCAGTGCTGGAGCGGTCAGCCAGAAAGCGTATACCAAAATAATGGAACCAATTTCAACCGCGAGTGTTGCCAGTCCAATGCCGATCAGTATGCCGCGGATAAGCGCGCCCAAAAATCGGGAGAAGAAGTTTATGACGATAGCACCAGCAATAGCCTCCATGTCCCAGCCTTTTCCCTTCGATTCGGTCATGCGCTTCCAGGGCGCGAAGAGCGAGCGTAACAGTAGCGGGATAGAGAAGTAGTGGACCGTGAACCAGAGCATGTTCTTCCAGATCACGAGTATGCGCTGTAAGGCGATCGAGTAGTGCCAAACAAGATAGTGGTTGAAAATAAAGAGCGGAGACATACAGATCCCTACGATTATGATTAAGTATACACGGAGATACGGCCTATCCGGACTGTCTTGTGTATCTTTTCTGAAACTTGCCAAATTATTCCTCTATAGTACTATCGTGGCTGGTCGTCGTTCGTTTGCGTAAACCCACCCCACCCCTCGCTCCCTCGCGAGCGAACGACGACCACCCCATCTAAGTCCCGGACTCTATGTTCGGGCATTTTCTTTGTCCACAAAATGGTCATTTCGTGTTCGCACTACTATAATGAGGCCATGAAGATCTACTCATGGAACGTAAACGGCATCAGGGCCGTCCACAAAAAGGGCCTATTTCAAGAATTTGTAGCAAAGCACAAGCCAGATATCCTCTGCCTGCAAGAGACCAAGGCTAGTCAGGACCAGATCGAGGTCGATCTTCCTGCATACGAGGAATATTGGCATTCCGCTGAGAAAAAAGGCTATTCTGGCACCGCTATTTTCACCAAAGAAAGCCCCGAAGAAGCACTACTTGGCTTTCCTGACCATATTTCTAGCCGTTTTTCACTAAAAGATAGCTACGGCGACAGCTGTGCCGAGGGACGCATAACCACCCTTGAGTACCCCCATTTCTTTGTGAGTACGGTCTACACCCCAAATGCCAAGGATGACCTGTCACGAATACCTATGCGGCAAGCCTGGGACCCGGCTTACCTGAAGTACCTCAAGGAGCTCGAAAAAGAGAAGCCAGTTATCTTCTGTGGTGATCTCAATGT
>CAYTYF010000054.1:0-5377 GCA_964442205.1 uncultured Candidatus Saccharibacteria bacterium
CAGTAGTGACCGGCACCGGTTCAGCTTCGATGAATTCGACTTCCTCGGTGATAGCAACCGCCTCCGAAGCCACATCGTCATTGGTTTCTTCTGGCTCTGGTTCAGGCTCGGGCTCAGGTGGCAATGCCACAGGAGTTGGTTCAGGTTCAGGTTCCGGTGCTACCGCAGCCGCTACTACCGGAGTTGCTGCAGGCGAACCAAAAAGCTGCACCACGTACACGGTCTTGTGGCCCTGATACGTACCCTCAGCCGTACCGACACCGATCTCACGGTAGTTCTTGTTCACAATGTTCGCTCGGTGTGACGGCGAGTTCATCCAAGCATCGACGACCTCACCAGAGTCTGTGAAGTGAATGGCGAGGTTCTCACCGGCATGCACAAAGTTGTAATTAGCTTCTGCGAACCAGTGCCAGGGTGAGACGCCGGTCGGGCTGAAGTGAGCGAAGTATTCATTCTCGGCCATATCTTGCGCTTTCATGCGGGCAGCTTCGTCGAGCACTGAGTTGCGCCGAAGCGCAGGGAGGTCGTTATCAGCGCGCTCGTCGTTTGTGAGCTCAACAATGACACCAGGCAGAACAGTGGAGATCATCCATTTGGAACTCGTCCAAAGTATCGATTGCAAATTTGTGCCGAGAAAAGAAAGGAAAATCAAAAAAAGCATTGCAACCATGGCTCGCTGTTGCAAGCTGTGCGGCGCAAAGCTGTTGCCTTCATGTGGGATAAAGAAATTTCGGAGCCAATTCAACATAACAGTATTATATCACATTTTGAGTTAAAAGTCAATATATGGCTTTAAATCTCGTTATTTTTCTTCATGAAGTGACTCCCCTGCCACTTTCCTGACCATTCTATCACTACCTCACCCTCTGCCCCACCAAGATCTAACGGCCAGACCGGTTTGAACAGAGCTTGCCTGGTAGCTCAAACGCTATCATAGATGATAGCAGGACTTATTTGTTTTCGAGGCGAGCGTAAACGATGAGGTTGTGACTGTAACGACGTATCCCATGATTATACGTACCACTACACGTGATCAGTCGTAGCCCAGCATGGTCGATATCGCTGTATACCTCCTTCGCTGGAAAATCATTCTGCGATACGCGTTTCATTTCAGTGACCACAAAGCGTGCAGTGGTGCCGTCTTCCCTGTCGACAAAGACCTCTTGTCCTGGTTCCAGGTCGCCAAGCGACCAGAAGACAGCTGGCCCACGGTACGAGTCCACATGTCCCAGGATGACCGCCGGACCTAGCTCGCCTGGTGTAGGACCGTACTTGTACCAACCCACTTCTGTAAATGAATCAGGTACTTCGACGCTTTTGTCACCATTGAGTCCCATAGGTCCTTCAAAGGTCGTGTCGAGACCAATGGAGGGGATACGAAGTCGAACCGGAGCCGACTCAGTCATCACTTCCCCTACTATTGATGTGCTGGTAGCTGCCGGCTCTTCAGGAACTTCGACCGGAGTACGCGTCATGTGCAACGGGACCAGGTGTCGAATGAGCACACCTCCAATGAGAAAACAGCCCACTATAAGGAGAATGACACTTACGTAGTGGCGTTTTGACTTAGGCTGGGCCTCACTTTTCCCTTCTTGTTGTATTGGCGCGACTTTCATCGGAAGCACTATAGCAGGTCACGCTTGGTCTTGCAATTTAGAAAGTTTGTGGTAGTATTTTAGGTGACAGTTCTTCCTAACTTACGGAGTGATACCATGGATGTGGTGGATTTTGACGCTTGGAACAGCCACAACGCAAGGGCCGAAGAGCCCGCACGCTCTGAGTGGGACGTGGGTGCCGAATTTGGTCCCATCGAGGACCCTGATGACCCGAATGGCTGGTTCGTCGGTCACGTGACCACTCTTTCAGGCACGGAGCCTCAACAGATACGCAGTCTCGTCGGCTACAAGTTCCCCGACGATCATCTTCGCGAATAGGACACAGGCCGAGACTCGAGCAGAGCCTGACCACGCGGCGCATTTCCCTTGGGAAATGCGGCGCTACTTTTTTATACTACCTCCCCTGCTTCTGGTTCCGGTACTGCAGGTTCTGTTTCTTCCTCAGGTTCAGGTATCGGTTCTGGCTCAGTTGGTTCTTCAGGTTCTGACGGCAGTTCTGGTGTCTCTTCGGAAGCTGGTGCAGCACCATCGACTGGCGGTTCGACAGGAGGCTCTTCATCAGTTATCGGTTCATTGCTCAGACCTCTCAGGAGTGGCGCTGAGAATGGCTCAATGAGTACCTCGTCCGCAGTGTAGGTAAAGGTAAGCGTGGTGCGCTCCTCATCGAAGTAACCTTGGTCGCTCTCTGCGTCGAAGTACCAAGCTTGGTACACCACATCAATGATGCAGACATCACCGTCAGTGATCGCACTCTCGTCTGTGAGCGATAGGCCCATCTCGAACGGTCCAGCGAATGTCACATTGTCGCCCATCAGTGCTGTGATAGGACCAGTGTATGCAAAAGGCGTCACAGTCGTAGCGTCGATAACGTTGCAGAAGACAGGATTGCCTCCGGTGTGCTCTACGAAGACATCGAAGCGAGCATCGAGACTGCCAGGCTCGAGCTCAATGGCAGTATCCACTTCCCCATCAGCATCGTCTTCGAGCTCACTTCCCACAAAGTCAAAAGTGCTGTCGTCAGGCACGGCTGTAAAATCGAGGATCGTAGCTGCCAACATATTTTCTGTCGACACCTCACTATCGTTGAGATACGAAACTGTGGTCGGCAAGAAGCTCACACTCGCAAAGATTGAGCTGGCGAATACGACCATCGCTGCTGTGGCCCATTCGGTCTTTCGAGATTGGCGTACAAGCTGACGCGCTGGCATCACTTGCTGTTTCAATGGTTCGACGCGCAGCGTTGGCGGCAACGCACGGTAGCGGACCGGTGTTGCAATATCCATCATGCGCAGCGCGGTCTCGGTGTAGCGGACCGCAGCTGGAGGCGGACCAAAGGTCTCGTCTTCTGCTTCGACCGCCTCCGGTCCAGCGTCACGTCGACGCCGCACCTCGAACCAGATCTTCTCTATCTCACCGAGGACGATCATGATCGCAGGCAGCACGATAAGGAGCGCGAAGCCGATAGGCTGGCGGGCAAAATCGAGAATGAAGCCCGCGTACGGTGCTGAGAACATCACCTTGCCGATGACGCTCTCCGGTGCGACCGCGTTGGTGTCTGCCTCTTCGTTAGCATCACCCTTGGTGATGAACCAGGTGCGACCATTCTCTTCGTAGGTGTCGACGATACGGTGAGTGGTCGGTACGTCTGCGGTCTTACTCTCGAAGGTAATTACGTCATTGAGACCGTACGACGAGGCCGGCAAGATCACTACCAGTGAACCGGTCATGATCGACGGCTCCATCGAGCCCGATTCTACAATGCGCAACTGCAGGTTCTGCTCTATTGGCAAGAGCGGCACCAAGAACAGCAAGGCCACCAGGAGCATCAGCCCTACAAATATCGTATTGAAGATGAAGGTGAGAGCTTTCATACCTATGAGCGTCGATTAAGCACTTTATTCAAGCGATCGTTGAGGTAGTTGGTCAGGGTCTGCAGCCCGTTGCGCTGATCGCTCTGCGTCCACGTCGTACTGCTCTTCTCTTTGTTGTAGAAGTCGACATGGTAAGCAGCGTTGGCGTAGATGTACCCATTTTCAACACCGATCTGCGTGTACACGTACTGACCGTCGACCTTTACCTGTGCACTCGGCACCACCGCGAGATCGAGGTGCGTTGTTCCCTTCTCGACCGCGTGGTTCTCCCAGTTGGCCTGGAGCTTTTCAAATACGTGGTAGGTGAAAGTGTACGGACCGTTCTTGTATGACGGAGTGCCGCGCGGCGTGCGCTTCTCACCATCCCAGTTGAGACAGTAGTAGCCATTCACATCGGTGGTCGTGGTCGCGAGGTCATACACATCGGTACCCTTGTTGTGCTTGATGATCTTCATGAGACCAATGGTCCAGCCCTTGAGCGGCTTGCCGTCCTTGTCGTACTTATGACCCTCGATCTCACAAGAATCTGGTTTTGGCGGTGGCGGTGGAGCTGGGTGGCCGCTGCAGGTGAAGCCTGGCTGCTGTCCGGAAGACACAGCTCGTAGCTTCACATCGAGCTTCATAGAGTCGGTCTGTGCCTCGTTGCCCATAGCGGTCGCGTCGCACGAGATCTGTGCCGTTGCTACATCGACAGTTAGGTTGCCAGCACACCAGGTTATGCCGATGTACTTGGTCTGGTTAGGCTGGTACGGACCGCCAGTTGTCGCGTCTGCGAGCGGATAGCTCTTTCCTTTCAATACCTGGACCGCTGACTGCGATGATGTACCGAAGAGCGGTTTCTCACCTACCTCGAACTTGTTGTCGCCGTCGTCGCGCCACGCGAAGAACTCGAGCTCTTCACCGAGTTCGCCTTCGTTGTCGAGATCCACCTTCCCTTCTGGCTCATTGCGACCATTCTCTTTCTCTTCGTAGTTCTTGAAGTCGAGACAGACGTAGGCAGGATTCTGCTTGATGTGTATCGACATCGTCGTGGTGCCATAGTCCCCCGGCTTCACGTCGAAGAAATTGAAGAAGAAGTCGCACCATGGCTCCAAGTTCTTGAGAGCCCACGAGAGCTTCGGCTGCAAGACACCGTTGTAGAAGGTTTTGTTGTCTATCTTCATCTCGAAGCCGCCTGTGCCGCTGTTCGTTGCAAAGGTAGAGCCGATAGCGTCCGCACGTACCCACGCCACCGCCAAGACGCCAACTACAAAGAGGAGTAGCGATATCTTTAATGCGGTTGTGGTGATGGTTCGCATACTAGTATTGCTGTGCTGGCCCGTGCACTAGGTCTCTCTTCCTCGTCAGTTCTTGTTGTTCGTGATGATGCAGGTAATGGCTTGGCCCTCGGTCAGCGTCGCGGTGCCACCGAGCACTGCCGGACAGGCCGCGTCACCGGTGATGGACACGAAGCTGTATCCCACCCGGCCGTTTTCACTGATAACGTGTGGCGTATTCGAGGTGACCGCGACCGAAGCACCAGTCGGCGTTACCACCCCGTCTATCTTGAGGCCAAAGAGCGTATTGCTCGCAAGCGGCGCTGTGCCAGTGACCACTTTTCGCAAGGTAATGTGCGCAGGTAACTCAGTATTGGTGATGGTGCAGGTCTTTTCGTCGCCAGCAGCAATGGTGATCTCGCCGAAAGCATTGCAGTCGCCGGTGTACACAGCCTGGTAGCCGTCTGAACCGACCTCGGTCACGTTGTACGCGCCAGGTGGCAGCTCGACCGTTTCGCCAGACACAACATCGGTCGATACGATGCCGTCATCGACGAGTAGTGGAAAATCTTCGACAGTGTTGTTGCCGCCGTTGTTGTTGACGACCACCTTGGTCACGGTAAGTCTACCGGTC
>CAYTYF010000055.1:0-907 GCA_964442205.1 uncultured Candidatus Saccharibacteria bacterium
CCAGTACGAGCAGTACCCTCGTTTCCGCTCCACACAAGCATCACAGCCCAGGTAGAGCACCTGACAGATCTGATTCTTGCAGTGGTAGTGCGTGTCGCTCGCCACTTTTGCACAGAGATGGCACGAGGAGATGATCTCATCGCCGATGCGTTCGCCGAGCCTTTCATCGAACACGAAATTCTTGCCGCGAAAGCGATTCGGCAAGCGCTCACGTTCGACCTGGTGCTTGTAGTCGATGATACCGCCCTTGAGGTGCCGCACATCGCTAAAGCCGTTGTGTTTGAGCCAGGCACTCGCCTTCTCGCAGCGGATACCGCCAGTGCAGTAGAGAGCGATCCTAGTGTTCTTGTGGATACGTAGCATCTCCGGCACAACTTTAAGCTCATCGCGAAAGGTATCCACTTGCGGCAGTACTGCATTCTCGAAGTGACCTATTTCGCTCTCGTAGGCATTGCGCATATCGACCACGATGGCGTTCGGATCATCGATGTACTCATTGAACTCGCGCGCAGTGAGGTACGCTCCAGTATCGCTCGCGTCGAAGGTCTCATCCTCGATGCCGTCAGCCACAATGCGGTCTTTGACCTTCACGGTGAGCTTATAGAACGAAGAACTCTCCCCTTCCTCGACCGCTATCTTGTACGGTATCCCTTGAAACTCCGGTATCGACTTTACGAACGCATCGAATTGGTCCCACAGGTACAGTGGTACATTCATCTGGGCGTTGATACCTTCTCGAGCGACATACACACGGCCAAGGCAACCGAGCTCACGCCAGCGTTCGAAAAGGCGGTCCCGCATGGCTTGCGGGTCATCTATTCGGACGTAACGGTAGAAAGAAAGAGTGCGGCGGGTAATACCGTCAGCTGCTACAGCCTGACGCTTTTCTTCGCGTGATCTAAGGTCA
>CAYTYF010000055.1:917-5041 GCA_964442205.1 uncultured Candidatus Saccharibacteria bacterium
CGCAGCGACTTCAGAAATGCCAGATAATACGGCTCAATGAAGCGGTATAGCGGCGCACTCGAGCATTGACTTTTAGCTTATTTTGTGATATTATAGTAGCTGGAATGGGCGGCATATACCCGATCCACAAATCGGGCAATCCCGCCCAACAGTTCGCGCTCCCCTCCCGGGTCAAGCGCTTTGAAAATGGAAGGAAAATCCATGTTCGATCTCTCTGGACTAGGCGGTATCGTCTTGCTTGTCGCAGTGACGATCGTCGTGGTCTGTGCATTGGGACTGTGGTGGTTTCGAAGTGAAGCCGCAACGAAAAGGCGTAACGAGAAGATCCTTCGAGGCGAGCGGGTGGGTGTGTACTTTAACCCGTTCATCTGGAATCCCTTGGCGCCTTTCTTCATTGCAGGTATCGCATGGTTCTCGGTGTATGTAGCCGCCTTGCTTGAAGCAACCTTCGGTTTTGGCTGGCTCCGCGACCCCTTCATCTTCTGGTTGTTGGTGATTGCTGTGATAGTACTTATCATGTCTAGCCGAGGTGAGACAGTTTCCGTTCCACCTGCCCATGTCGCTATGCTTACCATTCTCGGTATGCGCTTCCGCTTCTATCTCAAGGAGGGGACTTACTACTTTGGACGCATTCCTGGGATCCTTGATCGGACCATGGATGTGAAACCAATGTTCACTGATGAACAAGGCTTCATCAACATGGGCGAGATCCAGGCGACGATCTGGGACACGTTCATGGAAGATGAGAAGGAGCGGAACCCTGTTCTCAACCTCATCAGTCGCGAAACTGCGGCGTTCTACGCCAATCTTCTTATCGTCATCCAACTAGTCGATCCCTATCGTACAACTACTTCCGAGGATCCTTTCCTCGATGTGGCAGACAGAGCGCGCTCTGCTTTGCGGACCGCTGCCTCATTCTTTACGGTAAGAGACAATGCAGCTGTACGGGACGTCCTTGGCGTTCTTATGAGCGGATACACCATCATGACCTGCTTTCTACGAAAGCAGGTCGGCAGCTACCTGGAAGGGTCTGTTGTCCAAGATAAAGGTGGTGTCCCGATGCGTAGAGTGGTACAGCCAGGTGAAGACCTCGAAACGGTTCGACGTGAATTCCGAGAAGAGGTCAAGATCAAAGCAGAGCCTTCTATGTTGGAGGCCGTGATAGACGAAGCTACTGGTAAACCATGGGTGGAAGATCGTTCTGTTGACGATTCACTTGACGAAGTAGTGGTTGCCATCGGAGCCAAGCTCTTGCGGGCAACCATTGCTAAGATCTCTACATCTCCTGATCTCCGTGAAGCAGCTGATAAAGCTGCACAAGAGGGTCTGGAGCGCGATTCGCAGCTGCGCAGCGCTGCAACTATGGCTCAAGCACGTCGCACTCTTCTACCAAGCCAGGAGGAACTTGATAATCCGGACCATCAGTTGGCGATGATGATCGCAGCTGCAAAGGACGTTTCTAATTCGGATGCAATCAAGGTGATCTACGTTCCTGGTGCACCGGATAAGATCAGTCGCGGAGCCGCTATCCTCGGCTCGCAACTCGGGGGTAAGAAATGACAGCCTTCTTTTCATGGCTGAGCAGGAATTGGGTGAATCCCATTATCTTGCTCATCCTCCTCTCGATCATTGGCAAGATCGCGATGGACAATCTGGGTGGCGTTTCGGCGCCCTCCGGGATCAACTACGGACTTTGGGCAGGACTTGTCCTGGCCGTGCTGGTGATACTTCTCGGAGAGCTCATCAACAAGCGTTGGCTGCAAAGCCGACTGATCCGCGCAGTGTTCTTCCTGCTTGGAATAAGCATCGCGGTTGCGATCATCTTCAAAAAGGTCGCTCTCAACTTCCCCAGCATCTCAGGTAACTCGTTAGTATCCTGGTATTACGCCGTGGCAATTCTTGCACTCGTAGCAGTCTTCACGTTTGGAGGCTGGACAAAGTACAAGGCCGGCGGCGGTTGGGTCAGCGTTTGGGTCTTCTACATCGGCATGACCATGCTGATCGGAGGACTTCCACTCTTGTTAATCCTTGGACCAGACCTGTCGAGCGATGTGGGTTTGCACTTGAGAAACGGGATCCGTGGCTGGGTTCGTTCATCAATCGAAGGACCTCCTTCGTCTCCCGTCGTGAACTTGCCAAATGCAGCAGTCCCTAGCTTGCAAATGCCGGGGACTATCTTCGGACTGAGCTGGGGCCAGCTACTGATGGGAGTTGGTCTCGTCGTCGCTCTCTACTTTTTCCTCCCGCGCCTTCGGGCGATGGTTGGCAGAGGAACAGCGAGCGCTTCGACACCGCTCAAGGTGGGAGGTCTCCTCGATCTCCTCCTCGTTGGATTGGCCGCCGCAGCCATCTACGCTGTCTTTGAACCTCAATTTCTTGGACAGCTGAAGGCACAATATCCAGACATCAACTGGAACATGGTGGCGGTCGGTCTGGCCTTCCTGGTCTTGTACAGACTGATGGGCCTCTGGCTCGGACTACTCTTTGCCTTCTTGCTGGCCTTATACCTCTTCCCTTCGTTCGGACCGACGGTCATGGGCACTGTGGAGAGGGTCAGGCAGGGTGACGCGGCAAGTGTCTACGCCGACGGCACAGGGTCTCAGGACCTTCTGCCGGGCCAGACTGCTGAACCGGTGGTCCACGACCCCGGCCACGCAGCCAGCGTGCGGATCAACGCACGCGAGTGCCGAAGCGGCCTCACAGATGCAGCCATCATGTTCCCTCGGGAGAGTGGTTGGCACATCGACATGTCGTCGCTAGCTCCTCGTCACGACGTTCTGGTGTGGAAGTACACTCCAGCAACGGGTTGGCACTACTACAACTTCAGGGAGTTCGGCCAGTTAGAAGCCGAGGGCACCGGCAATGCTGATGGGGAGATGTACAAAGTCTGTCGTTTCCCCGGCGGCGACCCGATCGTCCTCGTCACCTTCCTGAAAGTCTGAGTTCTCTTGTTCTTCAAACTAAACGGACCTGGCTGCGCTATGCGCTGCCAGGTCCATTTTTTATAATCAAACTAACCTAGATAAGTTTGAAGAAAATCGATGGAATGTGCGACGTACGAGAAAAAAGACCCGAGTGGGACAAGTGTCCAGCGAGGGTCTTTTTTCGTAGCTTGTCCAGTGACTTTCCCAAGGTTAGAAAAATCAGGACATAAATTCAGAACAGTCACTATGTTCCTTTCTTAATGTAACAAAGCAGATCGCGATTTTCTGCAGAGATACTATTGAGTTGGGGTGCGAGGGAGTATATCGAGCTGCTTATTGCTCTCATTAAGTCCAGTGAGAAGTCCGCCAGCCAGCAGGTTCACAATACCCCAGATAGTGACCATGATCACGAGCCCAATGACCGCCCAAAGAGCCAGTCCTTTACCTTGCTCTCGTTTCTTTTCATCAGCTCCGCCAGCGATGAAGTAGAGGAACATACCCCAAATGAATACTACGAGAGAGATGGCAAAAACAAGCGGGACAAGATACGCACCAATGAATGCTCCTACACCTTGAAGGAAGGTGTCGATAACGCCGAAGTACTGAGCATGCGTGACCGCAGGAAGAAGTAGGCCGAGGAATGGGAGTGTTTTGAGCAATGTAGTTTTTAAGGTATGCATAGTTGCTGAGTTAGATCATTGAGTAAAGCATCCTATCCAGCTGGATCGACACCTTCTGGCAAATTGGTACTTGGAGTGATGGTCGGACTGACATTGGTACTTGGAGTACCCATGCCAGTACGCAGACCCATCGAGAAGAGATTTACGATACCCCAGATAGTGATCATCAGTACGAAACCTACGATTGCCCAAATGATGAGCCCTTTACCCTTTTCACGCTTGCTTTCATCAGCACCACCAGCAATGAAGTACTGGAACATTCCCCACAAGAAGACAATAAGTGCGACAGCAAAGACAAACGGTATAAGGACGGCTGTAATGAAACCGATGATGGTACCAACGAAATTCTCTACCTCGGTGAAGGCAGCAAATGCAAAAAGGGGCGTACTCAAAAAGAGCACTGCAACGACCATACAGAGGGCGTAGGCTGCTGCGCTGGTTCGAACTGTGGTATCTCGCATAATTCTGTACTTACTGTTTACAACTCAATAATTATATCCCGAAAGTTGCCGTTGTCAGT
>CAYTYF010000056.1:0-4580 GCA_964442205.1 uncultured Candidatus Saccharibacteria bacterium
CGATGATGTCGATGTCGCGTTCGAGCGACTGGCGCTCCTGCTGCTTGTCTTCAACCAACACGCGCTGCTGGAGGATCTGCCGCTCTACTGCTTGGAGCTGACTCTCAAGGCGGGCTCTACGCTCAGCTTCTGTCTCTGCAAAACTCAAGCTGGGACAGACGAGCATGAAGCACAGAACAAAGACTACGAGTTGTCGCATATTGCGGAAATTATAGCATTCATACGAACGGCCCGCACCAAAGGTGCGGGCCGTTCTCATGAATTTTTAGATGATACTTACTCAGCAGACTCCTCTTCTTTGCCTTTCTGTTCGACTTCGATAGCTTCCATATCTACCGCTGGAGCTTCCTCTACTGGCTCCTCCTCAGCCTCCTGTACAAGCGCTACAACGTCCTCTGGGTCATTCTCAACCTTCACTCCCTTTGGAAGTACGAGGTCTTTAACGTGGATCTGTGCTTCATAGTCGACGAGTGATGCAATATCGACATCGATGTACTGTGGAAGGTCGGCTGGGCGACAGGTGACCTCGACTGAGTGGAGGACCTTCGTGAGGGAACCGCCAAGCTTGAGTGCTGGAGCTTCCCCAACGAACTCGAGTGGCACGTCAACTGTAAGTTCCTTACCGGCTTCGATAGCGTAGAAATCGATGTGCTCAACACCGCCCTTCTCGGCGTTGAAGGAAACATCGTGGATGAGTACCTCGACCGGCGCACCGATACCTTCGAGTACAATAATGGTCGACTCACCGGCTTCGCGGACGGTTTTCTCGAGGATAGCCTTTGGTATCGCTACCGATAATGGCGACTGCTTCGGACCGTACACGATGCCTGGCACGTTGCCAGCGGCGCGCACGCTATGTGCCTTACCGGTACGTGGAGTAACTGCTAGTTTTACTGTCATATGGCGCGTACCATACCACACCTCAACGTTAAGCTCAACTCTGCGTGCTATACTTTTTTCGTATGTCACAACAATATGATTTCGTTGCCTTCGGCGATATCGTGATCGATGCGTTCATTGAACTCTCCAAAGACGATGCGGATGTATCGATAGATCTCGACACTGGCAGAAAAACACTGCAAATGCCCTTCGGCCAGAAGCTTCCTTACGTAGATGTAACGGTGATCAATGCGGTCGGCAATTCGCCTAATGCAGCTGTGGCCGCCCACCGACTCGGCCTGACCTCCGCCCTGGCCACCAACCTCGGCAGCGACCGAAACGGTAGTGATTGCCTCGATGCTCTCCGAACAGAAGGTGTACACACTGATTTTGTTAAGGTACACGAAGGCCGTAAGACAAACTACCACTACGTACTCCGCTACTCTCCAGAACGAACCATTCTCATTAAACACGAGCAGTACCCGTACGTCCTACCCCACTTTGAGACACCACCCCGTTACATATACTTCTCTTCGATAGGTGAACATGGTGTCGACTTCCACTTTGAGCTCGCTAACTACATCAAGGAACACTCAGAGAGCAAGCTCGTTTTCCAGCCAGGCACTTTCCAGATCCGCCTCGGCGTCGAGAAACTAAAACCACTCTACGAGGTCACGGAGATATTCTTCTGCAATCTTGAAGAATCACAAGAGATACTCAACACCAAGGAGCAGCACCTGCCAACACTTCTCAAGGGGCTCAAATCCCTCGGTCCAAAGTTGCCAGTTATCACCGATGGTCCGAATGGCGCGTACGTACTCGATACAGAAGGAGTGACCTGGCATATGCCGATGTATCCCGATCCAGCTCCCCCTATCGACCGCACCGGCGCAGGCGACTCATTCTCTTCGACATTTACGACCGCTATCGCGCTCGGCCTCTCCCCTGACGTCGCGCTTTCCTGGGGACCTATCAACTCCATGAGTGTCGTGCAGCACATCGGTGCTCAGAAAGGTCTTCTCACTCGCGCCGAACTCGAGGAATACCTTAAAAACGCACCTCCAGAATACAAAGCAACTAAGATCGTCTAGCTAGTTATCCAAAAAAACCACATGAGGACCTCCTCATGCGGTTTTCTTTTATCAAGATCAATTGACGGCTCTTCCCTGATATCGACAGAGTGTGTACTCACCAGAAAGGCTTGGGTCAGCTACTTGAGAGCGCGCGCAATCCTGATTAGTGCCTTCAAGTAGGAAGTATAGGCTAAAGTCGTCTTTGGTGCAGGAGGAGTTAGCACCGTACGGTATCGCCGGATTCGGATCGGTACAGCCGCTGTATGCCGGTGATGAGTAATTATATGAACCGCGCGGTTGCGAGAATCGTGGCAAAGCAGAGAGGTATACTCGTAGTGCTTGATTGGCAGCAGAATCATCGTCTGATGTGTCGGTCGTGATAGGACCCATACAGTCACCGCCGAGGTTGGAGTTGTCGCCGATGCAGAAGCGTGCACGACGATTGGCGGTCGTAGGCGGGTACTGGCCAGTATCGCTATGGTAGAGCTCGAGTGCCTTCACATACTCTGCTACTTGGGAGATGACCGTATTGTTGCGCGCTTTGACACGCGCCTCAGACTGCGAAGACACGAAGATGGCCGTTAGAATACCGATGATTGTCACGACTATCATGAGCTCAATGAGTGTGAATCCGGCACTGTGCGGTTGTGGTGACTTGAACCTGATCATAGGGCTTCTCGTATTCTGGTGAGTATACTCGGTACATCGAGGTTGTAGAACGCAAGGAGTTCGTCCGGGGTTCCTGACTGTCCGAACTTATCACGTACACCAATGCGAATGATGTGCTTAGGCGTCGACTCACTGTAGTGTTCAGCGACCGCGCCACCAAGACCACCTGTGATCTGATGCTCCTCGACGGTCACGATAAGGTCATGTCGCTTACCAAAGTCATCAAGTGCTTTCTTGTCGAGAGGCTTCACTGTCGCCATGTGGAGCACAGAAGCACCGATACCTTCTTCGTTCAGTGTCTTAGCTGCCACAATGGCAGAATGAGCTAGCGTCCCTGTGACGATGATACCGACAGTTCGCTCGTGAGCCGGGTCTTTTTCGTAGAAAACTTCAGCTATTCCGATATTGAAAGGTGATGCTTCAGTGGTCACTACCGGGGTCTTTTCGCGGGCCACGCGAATGTATACGGGACCAACGTACTTGGCTGCAGCGAGCACAGCTTTGCGAGCCTCGATAGCATCGGCTGGGGCGATGACCACCATGTTCGGAATCACACGCATAATAGCCATGTCCTCGATGGCTTGGTGAGTAGCGCCATCAGGACCGACAGAGATACCAGCATGAGCACCGATGATCTTTACATTCGATTCGTTGTAGCAGATGGTCGTGCGTACTTGCTCCCAGCTGCGGCCTGGGGAGAACATAGCGTAGGAGGCGATAAAAGGTACCTTGCCCATCGCTGCCATACCGGAAGCTACCGAGGCCATGTTCTGCTCAGCGATACCAACCTGTACGAATCTGTCCGGAAATGCTTCTGCAAAGAGATTGGTGCGTGTCGATTCAGTGAGGTCGGCACACAGCGCAACAACTCGCGGATCGCGTTCGCCAGCCTGTTTCAAACCCTCACCGTAACCTTCACGGTTCGGGATCATCGAAACAGCATCGGTGCCAATATTCGTATCGAGGTGCTTTGCTAACATACAAGTTCTACGTGTCTGCTTTCTCTATCGCCCCTGCGAGGGTACGAAGTTTTTCAAGTGCTACTTTTGCCTGTTCACTGCGAGGTACGCGATCCTCAGGACCTTTGCCTGGGGGATTGCCATGCCAGCGAAAATCGCGCTCGAACACATCGACACCCTTTGAGGCGATAGTGTGAGCAATGATGACAGACGGGCGAGCGTAGATGGCCTGCGCCTTTCCGATGGCGTCGTTGACCATACGAATATTATGTCCGTCCACTTCCTGGACATCGAAATTAAAGGACTCGAACTTGTCACGCAATGACTCAAGTGGCATTACGTCCTTTGTGTAGCCATCTATCTGAATACCGTTGCGATCGACTATGACGATGAGGTTGTGGAGTTTTTCCTTGCCGGCAAGCATGATAGCTTCCCATATCTGCCCTTCGTTAAGCTCGCCGTCGCCGGTGATGCAGTAGATGTACTTCGAGGAGTACTGATTGTCCATACGCTCAGCGATAGCCATGCCCACAGCCTGCGACAAGCCACTACCAAGTGGTCCTGAGGTGGTCTCTAGGCCAGGCAGTGCTGTTCGGTGCGGATGACCCTGAAGCCTGGACCCAAACTTTCTAAGCGTTAACAATTCTTCTATTGGAAAATACCCGGCGTGAGCCATAGTGGCGTAGAGTACCGGACAAATATGACCCGCTGAGAGAACCAGCCGGTCGCGTTCTTCCCAGTCCGGGCGCTTGGGGTCGTGTCGCAGAACACGAAAATAGAGGAGGGCGAAAATATCTGCCATATCGAGTGGACCGGCAGTATGGCCGCTCCCTGCCGCAACGAGCATCTCAATGATGCTCTGCCGTATCTGATTGGCTTTTACTTCAAGCTCACCCACCTCCTTTTGTGAGAGATAATGCATCATTACGACTGTAGTATACCGCATTCAAGCGGTCGCCAGTTCGTAAAGCTGTAGATAGGATACTTCAGGTTCTTCAGA
>CAYTYF010000057.1:0-3298 GCA_964442205.1 uncultured Candidatus Saccharibacteria bacterium
ATTGGCAGGTCCATGACCTAGCCTCCTAAATGAACATAGATTCGAACTAAACTTTATACGAATAAGCCATATTTGCAATTGAAAATACTGTTTACATATAATTGGTTCGAACCTCCAGTCCGGCCTATAGAAAAAAGCGTTGATATACAACGCTTTTTTCACTAGTGCGCCGGGCTGGATTCGAACCAGCGAAGGCTATGCCAACAGATTTACAGTCTGTCCTCGTTGACCGCTTGAGTACCGACGCAGATATTCAATTGTGCGGATAAAACTACCATATTCACCGCGCTTCGGAAAGGGTGAGCTGCGGGGAGGGACCCGCAGCGCAAGACCCTTTTGTGACAGATTCGACTGGCGGGAGAATATGTCCAAAAGGTGTACAGCATCGGTACGGTGGAGTGCCGTATGCTACGATTTAAGTACCTTACTTTATGCGCCACGTTGCTGCTCTCCTGGTCGCTTTCTTCCTCTTCGCTCCACAACTCTCGAGCGCAGCGGGTTTGGTTCCGTGTGGAGATACTGCCGATAACCAGTGTCAGACCTGTCACATCATTGCGCTCACCAACAACATCATTGTTTGGTTGGTTGGCATTTTGGCGCTACTCGCTGGCATCGTCATCGTTTTCATCGGTTTTTCCTTTGTCACTTCGATGGGGAACAACTCCATCATTCAACGAGCCAAAGGCCAATTTGCCAATATATTCGTCGGACTTATCATCGCGCTCGCTGCGTACCTTGGCATCAGCTTACTCGCAGACGGACTGATCCAAGGTGAAGTGGTCGGGCCGTGGGGAGTGATCAGCTGTGTGAGGCAGCCGGAATTCGTTACCGGCTTGCCGGACCGAATCAACCTCGAAAAGGAAGTGCTCTGTGGTGATCCAACCTTGACCAGGGAACAGCTCGAAGAAAACGACTGCATCATTAACGAATGCGAAAACGAGGATCAGTGTGAAGACCTGTGTGACGGTGGAACGCTCCATGTGACCCCGCAGGGCATGTTCTGTTCATTCCCCGATTACGAGTTCCCGACGGAATTGCCGAGTACAGCTGCGTGTGATCCGAATGTGGTCTCGCAGTACTTCGGCGGCATGACCGACGCAGCACGTTGTATCATCAGCAAGGAAAGTGCCTGTGGTGCAAGGCCGGTCAGTGTCACCGACGTGCTGCGCAATGAAGGTAATCGCCCATTCTCCTTTGGTCCGATGCAGATAAACATCACCGTACATAATCTAGTTGGCTGTGGACCTGGAGGTTCAACACTCAACTGCCCAGCAGCCTTCTCGGGCCGCAACTATGACGCACTCATCGTCAATGAGTCACTCTATGCCGCGTGTGCAGCAGCAGCGCAAACCGTTGAGTGTAACCTGAGCAACGGCCGTATCATTCGTAATAATCGAGGAAGCTGGGCAGACTGGTCGACAGCCGCGGCTTGCGGACTGCTGTAGGTTTATAATGCAAGGATATGAGAACATTGGTCATCAGCATCGTATGCATCGGAACCCTCCTCCTGGGGGTTTGGCTCGTCATGGATAAGTACGTGCTCGATGATCACACAGAAGAGCCGGATCAGTACGGAGAATTTCCCGACATACCTCTAGAAGAAGGACTTGAGCCCACTGAGCGGGTCGTACGAACAGAGTCAGGCGAGGTCTCAATGCGGGACGTTCGTGACCTGGCTTACGCAGAGGATATCGGTGAAGGCATGTACAACTTCAATGGCACTGCACAGCAGCCAAATAGCGGTTTTGCGATCACGTACTCTGAAAGCAATGACTCTTTCTCTATCGCCATCCTGGAACGTCCACTCGATCAGTATCAGGAATACGCGAGCAAGTACTTCCTTGAGCTCACACAGCTGAGAGAGGTCGATGCTTGCAAGCTCAACGTGTTCGTGAGCGTGCCATTCGAGGTCAATCCTGAGCTGGCAGGCAAGAATTTTCGCTTATCATACTGTGCTGACGCGGTAACCATGCGCGAATAATGTTGTGATATGAAATGGTATTCACTTTTTGGGGCGCTCACATTTTTTGCCACCAGTGCAAAAGAGGCAAAGGCAGCGGTCGAGACCGGTTTCCTGACCTGTACCGGACTCGACTGTAATCTGTGTGACGGACTAGAGATCGTCAACGCGATAACACAGTGGATCATTGGTATCGCGATACTCTTGGCGGTCTGTTTGCTTGCGGTCGCCGGCTTTCGTCTTGTGACCTCAGCTGGCAACCGCGCCGCTTACGAAGGGGCAAAGAAGCTATTCTACAACGCGATGATCGGCTTCATCATCATTCTCGCTGCATGGACCATCATCGATACGCTCCTCAAGGTCTTAGCAACCGACGAGACGCAGGAGCTTGCCCTCGGTATGTGGAACGAGATCGACTGTGGAAACATGACGAACCAAGAGACCGGTATGCCTGACGCAATCGATCTTGATGATACTGAGCTACCGCCTAATTTCTACAGTGAAGAAGGAGAGTCTAACGATGGGCTTACAGGGGCACAGTACCTCCAGCTCGGCTTTAGATTGGTGCAGTGTGATACACAGGCGGCAGCGCAGATGGGCGGCTGTGCTCGCTGGTGTGAGTACATGTATCCAACTTCAGTATTCAGGACTGGGTTGCAGCTCGGTCCAGAATTCGGTAACCAGCCGTATTGTGTGATACCGCCGACCATTACTTGCCAAGGACAACTTGTTGATGGGGTTTGTCAGCCGCTCGAGCCCGACCCAGGTGCTGATGGTTCCTTTGATTTCCAGCCTGGCATTGAGGCGCAACTAGCCCATGCATCGCCAGCCCTTGCCTCGCTCCTCAACTGTATGGCAAATCAGGTGCCGGCGAATGTTGGGCAGATATCCTCAATCTCAGACAGTCGTATCGTAAATGGTACGCATACGTTCTATCAGTGTGTACTCGGCGGTTGTGCGCACGTAGCAAACTCACGACACTATGGTGGCGCTACCTGTACTGGCCAATCGTATGCGGTAGACTTCGGAGATGAGTGGAATGTCGGTCCGCTCTGTATCGCAGCTCGCGGCTGCAATAGCCAAGTACGCGACTGCAGTGTTCATGATGGCAATCACGTGCACATCGATTTGCCATTGAATTGTAATTAAGTTTGGCGCGGTGCGGTCACAAATCACTAAGCATAATTGTTCGCTCCGCTCCAATTCTGCTAAGTGTTCGCGACCCCGCCTCGCTCGCCTCCGGCATCGCTGCGGCTCCCGCCGAGGTACGCAAGTGACATAACGTGCGGTCACAAATCACTAAGCATAATTGTTCGCTCCGCTCCAATTCTGCTAAGT
>CAYTYF010000057.1:3398-4474 GCA_964442205.1 uncultured Candidatus Saccharibacteria bacterium
CCCGCCTCGCTCGCCTCCGGCATCGCTGCGGCTCCCGCCGAGGTACGCAAGTGACGCAGGTCACTTGCTAAACAAAAACAGTATGACTTTAGTCATACTGTTTTTGTTTACCTCGGCGGGCCCACGAGGAATCGAACCTCGGCCGCTGGTTTTGGAGACCAGCATTCTACCTCTAAACTATAGGCCCGGAATTTTATTCTACAACTCAACTTGGCTACATCATTGAAGCATTCTACTCCCTAGCGATACGAGAGAAATGGAAGCTCGCTTACATTTCCGAGTGAGCGCAGGGAGCAAGAAATGACAAACCTGTCATTTCTTACCTCTAAACTATAGGCCCGGAATTTTATTCTACAACTCAACTTGGCTACATCATTGAAGCATTCTACTCCCTAGCGATACGAGAGAAATGGAAGCTCGCTTACATTTCCGAGTGAGCGCAGGGAGCAAGAAATGACAAACCTGTCATTTCTTACCTCTAAACTATAGGCCCTTTGTATGCTTCAACAGCGAAAACTATACACGAGTGAAAGACTATTTGAAAGGCGACCATCGCATAAAGGAAAGGCGCAACGAGATCATCGCTGCGCCTTTTATCACGGAAGCCTACTGCCAAGCGGGGCACGTCCGAGCGGGGTATAGTCGCTAGTCAGATCGGGAAAATTGATGTTGGGTTCGCGTTCTTTTTGAAAGTGCCAAACCTCTTCTTGTTCTGGTCGATTTCGTCCTTCCCAGTCTTCCACCTCAGCACGTAACCCTTCACGATAGTCAGGGGTACCACATCGGCTACCATGGCCAACCGTGCACTCGTATACAGTAACTTTGTCGATGCGGGATACAAACTTACATCCTTGAACTGGTCTGTCCACAGGGCCAGTCATCAACGAACAAATGAGTAACAGAGGGAAGTCTTCAAACATCTAGACCAACTCCCATTCTAGCCTGGGACCACAGTAACACTCAACGAGGAAACGTCAAATCCTAAAGGGCCGCCGTTGAATTGAGACTTTGTCTAAATTAAACGGCGGCCCTCGTTATTCTGGTTGCACTCCACAACATTCATGCGTCAGTTTCGC
>CAYTYF010000058.1:0-4361 GCA_964442205.1 uncultured Candidatus Saccharibacteria bacterium
CGTGTCGCACCAGCAGCTTTGAGCATAGGCAACGTGGTCTCATTGACCGCGCCGTCGACGACAAGTTGTAGGTCTGGAAATGCCTGATGGATGACGCGAAGTGTTTCCAATGTACGTTCATCGAAAGGCTGTCCTTGGACACCCACCTCCTTGATCCCCATCACCTGCACAAAATCAAAAAGTGGAATGAGTGTCATGACCGTCTCTGGTTCTGCGTCGTTGGTAATTGCAAGACCAGCTTTTGCGCCGGCATCACGAATGGTCGTTGCGAGCGCTCCGTAAGCTTCGGTACTTCCGTAGTGGATGATTATGCTCGAGACACCACAGGCTAAGAGTGTTTCAAGGTAGCGCTCAGGCTCACGAACCATACAGTCCACCTCGAGCGCAACGTGCGATGTGAGGTTGTGAAGGGACGTAAGCGCAGCTCCGGGGTCCTGTTCCGTAAATGGCCACGAGACGTACGGGGCGAACAAGCCGTCAACGATATCTACCTGAATTGCTGGCGCACTACCACCGAGCGCATCGACCAGCATGGTGAGTTCTCGGTAAGACTGCGGAGGCAAAGAAGGAGTGATGACGTGGTCCATGTGTCTTATTCGTTACTCTGCGTCGATAGCCTTGATGCGGCGAGCGTGACGCTCTTCGCCTGAGAAGGGCGTAGTGAGCCAAAGTGACACAGCCGCCCTCGCCTCTTCTTCACTTAAAAAGCGTGCTCCGAGCGATAGTACATTTGCATCGTTGTGCTCGCGTGACAGTTTTACTATTTCTGTAGGTCCTCCGTAGTAGACTGCGGCCCGCACAGCATTGTAGCGATTAGCCACGATGGCCTCTCCCTGCCCTGATCCACCGAGAATAATGGCTTTATCTGAGGTCTGGTTCGAAATCGCATGTGCAGCACTCCGTATCAACTCAGGGTAATCATCCTCAGCGTCGTATTCGAGTGCACCGCAGTCCTCAACCTCAAAACCAAGCTCATCGCGAACATATGCGATAAGTGCATTCTTAAGTTCAAATCCGGCGTGGTCTGTCGCGAAGTATACTTTCATTATGAATCGATCAGCGTCCTGTTTTTTGATTGAAGAAACGAGCTATGGCAGCTACTTCCTCAACGAGCGTGTGCGTGTAGCTCGTTTCGTTATCGTACCAAGCCAGTACTTTGACGAGGTTACCATCGACAACGCGTGTCATTTTGAGATCAGCGATGGACGCGTAGCGAGCACCAATGATGTCTGAAGAAACGATCTCATCCTCGGTAACAGCGAACACATTGCTCCACTGTTTGCTCTCAGCAGCATCGGCAAGGGCCTTGTTCACCTCTTCGACCGTTGTCGGACGAGCAGCAATGAAGGTGACATCCACGAGCGAACCAACAATGACCGGTACGCGCACCGCGATACCGTCGAACTTTCCAGCCAGGTCAGTGTGAGCGAGAGTGGTCGCAATAGCGGCACCAGTAGAAGAGGGTACGATATTTTGCGCAGCCGCCCTACCTCCGCGCAAGTCTTTCTTGCTTGGACCATCAACGAGGGCCTGTGAGGCAGTGTACGCGTGTGTAGTGTTGAGCATGGCCTTCTCGATACCGATAGCCTCCTTAAGAATACCGATGAGCGGGCTAGCAGCGTTTGTCGTACAAGAAGCGTTTGAGACGATGTCGCAGGTTGTGAGCATGTCGTCATTGACCCCGAGAAGTACCGTAGCTCCGGTCACACCTACCGCAGCTGCGTCGTCCTTCACTGGTGCTGAGATAATGACACGCTTCGCTCCAGCATCGAGGTGCGCTTTGGCTTTCTCATAGCTGGTGAAGATACCGGTCGATTCAACGACCACATCGATACCCATGTCACCCCATGGCAATTCGTGAGGATCTCGAGCAGAAAGAAAGGCCACTTCTTTACCATTGACCACGAGCTTTTGGTCACCTATCTCCACATCGAAGCCAGCCCGTCCGTAGGCGGTGTCGTATCGAAGGAGGTACGCGAGGTTATCGATCTCACCGAGATCGTTCACTGCGACCACTTCAAAATCTGGATGCTCAAATGCCATCCGGAAAAACGTGCGGCCGATACGGCCAAACCCATTGATTGCAACGCGTGCCATAGTGTACTAGTTATGTGTGACTAAACTATGGCTAGTATACGGCAAACTAAGGCTTTCCTACAGCTTGCTTATCCTCATCGCGACGCCTCATTACCAGTATGTACAGGACGAATATTAGGAGGAGCAATAGCGGGAGTAGCCACACGAACCAGCCTGACACTGAAGACTGACCGGTCGTTACAGTTGGTTGACCTTTCACCTCTCCGTCTACCGGCAATATGCCCGAAAGCTCGAATATGTGATTGGTCTTCACATCGAATACCGAAAATGAGAAACCGTAGTCTCCCGGGATTGAAAGTGGCGCGAGGGCAGCTTCATAGTACGAAAAGTCTTCAGTGGCTCGCAAAAGAAACGAAAAGACGCGATTGGGGTCCTCCGGCAAGGCGAGCGTTATCGTGATGACCTTAAGGTGACGAGGAAAACGATCGTACGGCACCCGGAGCGTGAAAGGGATATCATTACGAAGCTTGAAGTCCGATTCCGTGAGCCGTCCCACGTGCCCATTCTGCACGATCTCGATATCTGCCAAACTGAGTGTTACTGCGGTCGTTGAACTCGTTGTAGCTGGAGTTTGACCCGGTGTTGGAGTGGTCTCACCTACTCTTCGCGCCAACGCGATGGCTCCCGATGAGCGCTGGCCGCCTCCGTCGTAGGCAAAGATCGTGTAGTACTGCGTGCCGTACTGTGCCAGCGCAGCTCTGTCGAGGAATTCTGTCGCGCGACCTTCGAAGATAACAATGCCGTCATTCGGATCACTCGGGAAAAAGAGATGATTGCGAACTATGCGCACATAAGAAAAGTCCGAGTAGGTTGGTTCATCCCACGACAGGAGCACGTCGAGACCAGAAGCTATGGCCGTAAAATTGGCTACGTTCTCTGGGCCATCTGCATCTGGTGTTGCTAGGGTCGTGAAGGTGCCATTTTTTAGGATCACGCTGCGGCCAAACCTATCGGTCCCAATGAGCTCGAACTCGTAGGTCGTACCTGGTCTCAATCCTGAGATCAAGGTCTCGTGTGAGGCTGAGAAGATCCCACCTTCCACAATTCCATCATTGAAGTGATTTCCCTCTCCGTAACGAAATGAGAAACGGACCGGCAGTTCTGTTTTAAACGCGAGGACAGCACTCTCAGTACCAGGTGTGATGCCGAACGATACCAGCTCTGGGCCCGGAACCCTTGTCCCACCCGCACCCGACTCCGAAGAGGTAGCAACGGGGGCCGGTGGTGGGTTTGCAAAGGTCGTTGTTGAGACGGGTGCGGAGGAACTTGAGAAGTTATTAAAAATGTCAAACGCTACGACCGTGTAGGTGTAAGTGGTACTAGCAGTTAGACCAGTATCTGTGTAGCTGGTAAGCGTGGTCGTGGCTATCTGGATACTGTCCCTAAAGAGCTGATAGCCGGCGACAATGGTGTCATCTGTCGAGGTGCCCCACGCCACGTCGATCTGGGTGGTCGCCATCGGTGTCGCGGTGACCGGCGTCGGCACGGACGGCGGAGTAGTGTCATCTCCAATGAGGGCACCGATAGTGAACGAATCACCTACAGATGCCGCCAGCGCAGATACAGCAAAACAGCCTAGGATGATGGCAGTAATGAACTGAAGTGTTTTGGAAATGAATGAGGCGCTCATATACCTTGGTTCACAGAACACGTTCATAAATGTTTTGAGACGAGGCGCGTGAGGAATGTGACGCGAGCCGTACTTGATCGTACGGTGAGCGCCACATTACCGAAACGCAACGAAGTATCAGAGCATTTTGAACGTGTTCGGTCATAGAGGAATGGCAGTTACAGTAGTAGTTGCAGTATAGGTACCCGCTATCGGATGAGACATGTTGCCAACACCGACGCGGAAGTTGATGGTCGTGGTCGCACCGTAAGGGTGATTTGAACCGATACCTTGAGCTATCACCTCGTCAGAGGTTGCGAGGCCATCCCAGCAAGAAAGCGAAGTGTTGCCGCTTCCGGTATTGCAGGAAGCACCATCATCGAGGAAACGCTGTACGACATCGACACCCTCAGGCGAATAGCCTAAATGGGCATCGGACGCAGCTGTTGCAAACAGGTAATCAGGATCAGCACCTGCTGGAGCGTAGTCAGCTATGGTACCAACCCCGCTCTGCATCGCTGGAGATTGTTCAGCTACTATCGAGAGCGCGTAGCCTGAAGGACTGTCAGTGATGACCGTGATGGTGGTCGAACCATTGCTAGTGCCGCCGCTGATACCGCCGCGGAACGCGGTGACCACCAGGGTGGTGTCGGTG
>CAYTYF010000059.1:0-4338 GCA_964442205.1 uncultured Candidatus Saccharibacteria bacterium
AAAATGCTCATGGCAGCGAGTGCCTCCAGGGTCGGGTAATCCCCCGCAGCAGCAATGACGAGGTGGGGATCTTCATCACTTGCAAAATCCCAGATAGAAACGCCGTCTTCGATATCCTGCTCAGCTTCAGCGAGCGTACGCCACACTGGAAGTGGACGTTTTTCGCACACGAGTACATTTATCTCTCGTTCCGAAGCAAGCATCTTACGAAACGCAACAAGTGCAGTGGTGGCATCGGCTGGGAAATAGATGTTCGTAAAGCAGCCTTGGCGCTGGAGCACGTCATCAATGAACCCAGGATTCTGATGAGAAAAGCCGTTATGTTCTTGTCGCCAACCGGTTGAGGTAAGGATGTAGTTCAAGGAGGCGATAGGTTTTCGCCAGGACACCTCGCGGGCGATCTTGAGGAATTTAGCGTATTGATCGACCATGCTGGCGATGATCTGAACGAATGCTTCGTACGACACAAAGACACCGTGCCGACCCGTTAGAACGTACCCTTGCATCAATCCTTGCAAACTGTGCTCAGAAAGCATCTCGAGTACACGACCATCACGTGCCATGTCTTTATCCCACGGTCGAAGCGGCCACATGAACGCACGCTTAGTGAATTCAAAGACCGCATGCACTTTATTCGAATACGTTTCGTCGGGTGAAAAGAGTCGTACATTGCGCTTGCTATCATTTTCACGCATCACATCACGAAGGTAGGCACCTATTGTCTCCATGCTCGAGACGGTGCCACAAATGGGCGAAGATAGGTCGCAGGTGGCAGAACTTAGGTATTTCTGAAGATCTGGCAGCGCAAGCTTGTCGTAAACTGGCGCTCCGCCGTGAGCATGGGGCGAGCTACCCATACGAAGTTCAGGTGGCGGAATGAGCGCTTCAATCTCGGGATCGAATCGTTCCCCGTCAAAAAGTTCATTGAAGTTATACGAGCTGAGCCACGCTTCAAGCGCTTGAAAAGATTCTTCGTTTGTCCGAGCATCATCAGCGATCACTTGGTGCGAGTAGTGATTATCCTCTAGTCGTTTACCGTGGAGCTCCTTGATACTGTGCCAACCCTTTGGCGTACGGAGTATAATCATAGGCCAGCGAGGTGTCTCCGTAAGCGAGCCCTCCCGTGCAAGGTGTTGTGTGAAGTGAATCGAAGCCAGCGCTCTATCAAGCACAGCTGCCATTGCAGCATGGGGGTCCTCGGCTGTACTAGCATCGACGATAAGCGGTTCGTAGCCGTAACCAGTGAAAAGTGCGCTGAGTTCTTCATCACTCATGCGACCCATAAAGGTCGGGCCGGATATTTTATATCCGTTCAGGTGGAGTATGGGAAGCACTGCTCCATTCGTGGCAGGGTCGATGAGCTTGTTGATGTGCCAAGCTGTTGCAGTCGGACCGGTCTCCGCTTCGCCGTCGCCGACAAGACAGGCGACTACCAGATCGGGGTTATCGAGCACAGCTCCGTATGAAGTAGAAAGCGAGTAACCCAGCTCGCCACCCTCCAGAATGACACCAGGAGCTTCTGGGTTACTATGACTCGGAAAACCGTATGGCCAACTGAATTCGCGAATCATTCGCGACATCCCTTCTGCTGTGCGCGGCACTTTTTCTTGTACGGCCGACAATGAACCTTCCAGGAACAAATTGGCTTGAAGTGCAGGAAAACCATGGCCTGGACCAAGTACGAACAACATATGCTGCCGTTTCTCAATGATGAGCCGATTCAAGTGTGCGTAGGTAAAGTTTATTCCTGGGCAGGTTCCCCAATGACCGAGAAGACGCCCTTTGATATGTTCAGGACGCAACGGTTCTTTGAGAAGTTGATTGTCTTGTAAGTAGATCTGTGCCGCAGACAAATAATCAGCAGCCCGAATGAACTTTGTAAGAGCAGTACTCATATCCCACGTATGATACCCTTTCCTGCATCGACAGTCTTGCTACTAAGTGCACAAAAAAGCGCTCTTAAGCGCTGGCTACTATCATTTAGTCAGAGCATTTACTGCGGCACTATCTCAGTGGTAGTAGCTTCACCGGCGACTTCACCCTCGCCCTCAGCTTGAGGTGCAGGTTCTGTCGAGGATGCTGTCGTCTCCGTGCTCGATGCTGCTTCAGTGCTCGAAGCGGTATCAATCGGCGCTGGAACATTGACCGGCTGCTCGGAAGAAGGCACCAGGCCGCTATTGATCGGCTGCGCATTCTGCTGTGGCGGCATAGCGACTGAAGTCCCGTCTGGCGCGGTGTAGTGTCCTCCGCCCTGGGCGATGATCACGTTACCTACGTTTATCTGTCCATCAGCGGTAAGACCAATGACCGCTGAGGTAGCAAACATTAAGAAAAATACACCGAGACCTACGTAGGTGAAGGTTGAATTCTTCCGGCGCGGGGCAGCGATAGTAGTAGGCGCTTTGCGGACCGGAGCCGTCGCCGTGGAGGCTGCGGCGCGGCGCGGCGCGCGTTTAGCTGGCGCTTTAGGCGCTTCACTGGTTGCAGCCGCTTTGGTGCGCGGCTTTCGTGTTGTTGTGCGTGGGGTGGTATCGACCATACGCCTAACTGTCACGGTATTGTAGCACCTGTTTTCCGAGTTACATACAAACTATGCCGGCACAACTGACTTTTTTGTTGGAAATCATCTTCCGTGCCAGCGCTGCGACAGACCTTGTCTAACGCAGAGGGTAAGTCCACACAGTCTTTCTTCGTGGCTCATACATTGCAAAATAAGCTTTTTGTGGTACATTTTCTGGACCAATGTTAGTGCACTGGTTGAACACGGGTAGGGCCGCGTTCACTCAAGAGACTCCCCATCTCTCACCTTATACATTAAGCCTATTTATTTGAGCACCAATCGACCGCAGCCGAGCTACCAGCAAGATAAGACGAGGATAAACCACGCCATCCGAGCGCGCGAACTACGCGTGATCGGGGCTAACGGCGAAAACCTCGGCGTCATCACACGAGAGGACGCGCTCAAAGCGGCCGATGAAGCAAATCTCGACCTTATCGAGATCTCTCCAAACGCCAACCCTCCGGTTGCGAAGATCATGGACTTTGGCCAGTACCGCTACGAAACGAAGCGAAAGGCGAGTGAGGTGAAGGCCAAATCGCACGTGACAGAAACGAAGAGCGTGCAAGTGAAGATCGGCACCGGCGAGCACGACCAGCTCCTCAAGGCCAAACGAGCATCTGAGTGGCTGAACGAGGGTCACCGCGTGAAGGTCGACCTCTTCCTGTGGGGACGCTACAAGTACATGGAGGAGAGCTTCCTCAAGGAGCGACTCGAGCGCTTCCTCAAGATCATTCCGGCAGAATACAAGCTCGCAGAAGATATAAAGAGGAGTCCAAAAGGCTACTCAACCATCATCGAGCGAGTAGGCAAGAGTGTGAAAGGACCAAAACAGCTTGAAGACGAAAAGCCGGTTGAAGCCGCTAAGGAAACGACAAAAGAAACAAAGGAGAGCAATAAATCCAAGCGAAAATCCCTGGATGAACTGCTCGATATCGGGATGGTATAAAACCCATAGAAACTGTGGACTTTTCTACCGAAATACTGTAGAGTAAGCCCGCTTTTCACTAGGCCTTGGCTGTATCGATTTCTATGGAATTGGATGCAGTTCGAGGCGCGCAAGCGAAGAGGGTGTGAGTGCGACGTAATGGTCGAGCGAACACGCTCTTCGGAAGCGCAACAAAGAAATGCGCAAATTCCATAGAAATCCATATGAAAACCAATAAGTCATACACTAAGCGCCTCAAGGTCACCAAGAATGGCAAGATCGTTGCTCGCAAACAGGGTCAGAACCACTTCAATGCCCGCCAGACCGGCAGCCAGCGCCTTCGACGCAAGCGAACGCAGACCCTTACGCTGGGCAAACGCATTACTAGACGTTTCCTCCCAAAAACCGGCGCTTAGCTTCCAAAACCGGTGAATTTGTACCAGTTTCAGTTGCTTCACTTGGTCATCGTAGGATCAACTACGTCTCCCGCGTGAAGCTCCTTCCAACCGATACAAATTCTCACGTTTTTGAAACCTAGAAATTGATTAAAATTACGTAAGATTTAAATTAACATGGCACGAGTAAAAGGAGGCCTCCAGGCCCAGAAGCGACGCCGCAACATTCTCTCGCAGGTAGAGGGATACCGATTCGGCCGCTCGAAGAAGGTGCGCCAAGCTCGCGAGGCGATTTACCACGCACAACTCTCTGCGTTCGCGCACCGCAAGGACAAGAAGAACGACTTCCGCCGACTCTTCATCACCCGTATCAACGCAGCATTGAAGGAGCAAGGACTCACATACAGCCGCTTCATCAAGATACTGAAGGATAAGGGTATCACCCTCGACCGCAAGGT
>CAYTYF010000060.1:0-4089 GCA_964442205.1 uncultured Candidatus Saccharibacteria bacterium
AGGCGTGTGTACAGTCAAAAGTGCCGCTAACGCCGTACGATACAATATATGTATGAACAGCACGATGCAACGTGGCGCTTTGTTGGTATGCGTAGGTATTTTGCTATGCTGCTTTGCATTCTTGCTCAAACCGTACCTTGGCTACGCGCTCAATATAAATACGTACACCGATACGCTCACTGATTCACGTATCAATAATCCTTCGAACCATACGTTCACCTTTACACTCAAGACCAACGTCGATCCTGGGGGGTATATTGAGATCCAGCCGCCTGAAGGTTTTACTACACTCGCTCCGACCACTACCTGGAGCGCTCGCAATGTTGAGCTTATTGTTAATGGTACGCCGCGTGCCGCGAGTACAACAGGTGACGCGGTGACCGATGAGGTCACGATAACTGGCGGTTCACCTGGACTTATTCACTACCAGCTCAATCCGACCTTCGGAATCCCTGACGAGGCATGGATCGAACTTCGAGTTGGCAATCACACCAGCGACTCCGAAGCCGGAGGTATCATTGTTGCTTCAAGTTCCACAACAACTGTTCCAGCAGATGAACCCGGCATTGAAAATGCTAGTAGCACAGGTACGTACAAAATGATGGTGACCATTGGCGGCGGCGGAGAGCCTGCGTACGCTGGTTTTGTCATTGCAGTCACAGAAGGAATAGAGATCGCCAATGTTGATACAACTGAAGAGATCCCTCCGGTTCGTTTCAATGGCTTGCCGGCCGGTGAGATCGGTGGCACAACGCTCAGTGTAGAGATCTCACTCGAGACAGATGAGTTGGCTATCTGTAGGTACAGTCTGACCCCGGGCGTAGCCTATAACTCGATGACCAATACATTCGGATTCACCGGACAACTCTTCCACTCACAAGTAGTAACTGTGATCTCAAATTCGATAAACACCTACTACGTGCGCTGTATCGACGATGAGGACAACTTCAACACTGATGACTACGAGATCACCTTCTACGCGCCGTTGCCTCCTTCTGGAACGCCGAATGCTGAGGGTGAGGTGGAAGGTGACGGTACCGGAACCGGCAACGACGGAACCGGTAGTGGTGCCGGCGGCGGCGGTACTGTGGGTGGTACGGAAGGTGAATCGAGCACTGCCGGACAAGAGTCAGGTAATGGTGGAAGCGGAGGCGGTTCGGGTGGCGGCGGAGGCGGCGGCCGTGGCAGCGAAGGAGGCGGCGGGTTTGAATCCTCAAATGCGCCATACCGAAGCGGTGACGGCCGGGTGACCATTTCAGGCTATGCGTTTCCGAATAGCTCAGTGACCATCCTTGTGGATGGGGTGAGTGCCGCAACGACCCGTGCCAATACCAGTGGTACATTTGAGGTTACGATCGATGAGATAGCCCGCGGCCCGTACACGTTCGGTGTCTATGCTACGGACGCTGCCGGGGTTAAGTCGAGTACCTTCAGCACCTCCTTCACCGTCACTGGTGCTCGCACCTCGAGTCTTTCAAATATCAACCTCGCACCTTCCATAAAAGTGACGCCTGATCCGGTCGATCCTGGAGCGACGCTCACCATCAGCGGCTACGCGCTAGCAAACTCAACGGTTACCATCGAGAATAGCAAGAAGGGAAGCGCAGCTTCAAAGCAGACCTTTACTGCCACTGCTGGCTCTACGGGTGCCTGGACCTTGACTGTTTCCACTTCCGGGTTCTCGCAGGGTACATATCAGGTCCGCGCTAAGTCAGTACAGACCACAGGGCTCCTTCTTTCAAGCGGTTTTTCTAACTACACAACCTATGGCGTGGGCCAAGCCGCAGAACGACCCCTCTCGGCAGACCTCAATCGCGACGGCAAGGTCAACCTCACAGACTTCTCCATTCTTCTTTTCTGGTGGAACAGCGATGGCGGCGATTCTGATCCATCAGCCGACATCAACCAGGACGGAAAGGTCAATTTGACGGATTTCTCGATCCAGCTCTTCAACTGGACAGGTTAGAGTATGTCTAAAACGGCACGATACTTTGTCACACTTCGCTCGACGACACTCACCGTATATTGAATACGTCTCGCATCATCTCGCTCGTGTTCCTCGTCTCGTTTGTAAACACACTCTAGAGCTGAGGCATATTATGTTTCTAAGTTTTTGTGTCGTTTGTCGATACTGTGGGTAAGTAGTGCATCAGTACTGTGAAGATGAATATATAATGTACATGTATGTCCTTTTTGCAGCGGTTGAAGGGAAGAGGGGTACGTTCCAACGAAAAGCTCCTGTCGAGCGACGAAGAGATAGCCTTGAGCAAGGTGGTGCAACTTGATGTTGACGTCTACCAAACCGAGCGAATGATCGTCGTCTACGCACAGGCTGCTGGCGCTGATATGACAGATATCACCGTTTCTATCGAAGGCGATGCTGATATCGTACTCATCGAAGGCAAGCGTTTGCGTCCGGAATTCCTAGCCTTTCCTAAAAAGAAACCAGATGGCGCTTTCTTCACAGAAGAGTGCGTCTGGGGTGATTTCTACCGTCGCATCATTCTGCCAGAGAGCGTAGACATTGAAGCCGCTGACGCCAAGATCAAGAACGGCGTTCTGGTGCTCTCATTGCCTTTGCTCAGGGCAGAAGAAAAGGAAAAGGTGAAGCTCACGATCAAAAAGCCTCGTAAGCCTTCGCGTTTGTAAGTTCTGTATGGTCATTACACATTCACTACCGAGCATTCTCTTACGAACGCTTTTTGTGATGGCGCTCTTCGCGGCCTCTTTTTCCTTTGCTTACGCTGCTGATGTATTGCTTTCACCAGCCTCAGGTTCCTACAGCAATGGCCAGACCTTCACGGTGACAGTTCAGGTTGATCCGAAAGGAAAGCAGGTGAATGCAGTTGAAGCGAACCTCAAGTTCGACGCAAAGGTCTTGTCGGTCGTGTCGGTCTCAAAGACAGGCTCAGCGTTCTCACTCTGGACCACAGAACCAGCCTTCTCTAACACAGCCGGTACTATCACCTTCGGCGGCGGCAGCCCGACACCGTTCGCTGCTAAGTCTTCTCTTATATCTGTGACCTTCCGTGCACTCGGTGAAGGTGCGGGAGCTGTGACCTTCAGCAGTGCATCAGTGCTCGCTGCAGATGGTCGTGGTACTGACGTAATCGGCGCATCTGTCGGTGCTTCGTATACCGTCGCTGCGGGTACGCCAACTCCTACGCCGACCCCAACGCCAACTCCAGAGCCTGAGGAAGAAGAGAAGCCTGAGGACAGTAACGCAGCTATCGCTTTCGGCGACCCTCCACGTGCGCCTGAGGTCGGTTCGCAAGCGTTTCTCGATCCAGAGGTTTGGTACAACCTCAAAACCGGACTCTTCACTTGGGAGCTACCGTTCGATGTGACCGCGGTTGCAGTGACACTCGCCACCTCGTCTGACTTTGTACCAAGTTCAAATAAGCAGTTCGTCATCGATCCGCCCGTAGAAGAGTTCAACATCACACCTGAGCTCGTAGTAGACGGTATTCAGTACCTCAGCGTTCAGTACAAGAACCAGGTTGGCTGGGGTGCGGTCAACAACCGCAAGATCATGATCGACACCACGGCGCCAGAGCCGTTCACGATAAATGTTCGAACCGGTACTAACCGATCAGACTTCCCGACGCTCGTCTTTGACGCCATCGACCGCACTTCGGGCGTCGATCACTACGAGTTCATCATCGCTGACCGCGAACCGCTGACGATCACGCCTGACGAAGCTAAGATCGGATACTTGCTCGGAGAACTTGAGGATGGTACCTACACTGCAAAGGTCACCGCCTTTGACAAGGCAGGTAACAGCACCGTATCGACGGTCGCGGTACTCATCACAGCTGGTTGGGTAAAGCCGCTGGAGGTTGAGGAAGAAGCAAGCTTCTGGTCATACATGACAGGCAAGAACATCACCATTGTCATCTTGCTCCTCATTATTCTCATGCAGGCAGCGTACGCCTACTTCGATCGCAAGCAACGCGGCGCAACTGAGCAAAAGCTTCGTAAAGAGACGAAAGAGATACAGGACCAGATGGGCAAGATCTTCTCTGCGCTCCGCGATGAGATCTATGACCAGATAAATCTTATCAACAAACGTCCTCGATTGTCGCAAAA
>CAYTYF010000061.1:0-4032 GCA_964442205.1 uncultured Candidatus Saccharibacteria bacterium
TGTGCCGACAACGACGACCTCTACGCCAGAGACCACCATCACTGATATGGAGACCACGGAGACCGGTATCGCGCTCTACTCAGACCATATTTCGACCTCGACCGGCGCGATTCCAGCTAATATCACAGCTGAACCGCAGGATATGGCTGGCGATACTGCTCCGTACTTCTATGAGCTGGCTACGCAGCCGCACCTAGTGCTGGAGATCCTCTACACCATCATCGCACTGTTTATTGTTGGTGCGCTCACGCTATCGATCATCATCGAGATGCGCAAACAGCAACCGGTCCAGATAGCTTATGGCATTGCGCTTTTGCTACTCATGTTTGGTTTGTGGTCAATGCACATTGTTGCCACAAGTGGCGCGCTCGTGGTGTAGACAAAAGCTTGCAAACTGCTAGTATTGCCGCCACAAAATAATTTAGTAAGCAAATATGGAAAGTGCTACATTAACTCCGGAAAATACGAGTGTAGATATCAGTGAGATCGAAAAGATCGCTAAGAAGTACTACATAAGCTGGATAAGGATCTCACTTATCCTATTTTTACTTGGCCCGTCACTTACCTTTGCTTCACTCATGTACGCAATGTACAAAGGAGGAGGCAATATCGAATACACTATATTTTACGGCCTCAGCATTGCGGGTGCATATGCAATGGTCAAAACATTGGTGGCCTGGAATGATTTCAGGAAAGGAACTGAAGAATACAAGCGTGACTCTGGGATCACAGATATCTCAAACGGCCGTGCGATTCTCGAAGCGATCATCTTGCTTGTCTGCATACTTTGCACAGCAGCGTATGCATTTTTCTACTTTGTTCCTTCTAGTTATACCGAAACTCGTGAGATCGCAACAAGTGTAGAATCGACAGTCGTAGAGGGGTGGTATGAGGCTGGAAAGGAATCAGGAGTAATACTGTTCTCTATGCCATCGGCCCCTTACTACGAATGGAGTATATGGGAGATCGATACAGCTTCTGGCACGAAACCGGTCCACTCCATTTACTATGAATCAATGATCGAAGAAGAACTCTACGCAATAAATGTTGAATGGCTGAACGATGAGAATGGTAATCCTATGTACTTTCCGACGCTTGAGGAGAGTTTGGGCTATACGAAATCATGGTTTAGTGACGGAGAAGTGACTCCTGAACTACAAAAGGTGACAATAGGTGGTGTTGAGGGGGACCGATATTCGTTTACACAGGGTGACCAAAAGCTTGTTGGTGTGTATTTTATTCGAAACGGAAAATACTACGATGTGTATGTGTGGCCGGGTAAAGCAGAAAACGCAGATGTAGAGTTTGAAAAATTGCTGTCGTCGCTAAAGTTTACTGATTGATAGACTAGAACACGCAAAAAGCCCCTCATGGGGCTTTTTGCGTGTTCTGACTTCCCTACGCTATACTTGAAACATGAAAGCTTCTCTTACTAAGGTGGTTGAAATTGCGAAGCCGACTTCCCTGTCTGAACCACAAAAACACGAGCTTTTCTCCTCGCGGCCACAGGCTGGCTTCCCTGCACCTGGCGATGCTGATGTCGAGCGCGTACTAGATATCAACGATCTGGTAGTGAAGCACCCGGCCAGCACGTTCTTTGTGCGAGTTTCTGGTGATTCTATGGAAGGTGCAGGTATCTTTGAGGGCGATGTGCTGGTTGTCGACCGGGCAGTCGAGGCAGTCGATGGGCGTATCGTGGTAGCCGCAGTGAACGGCGAGCTCTTGGTAAAGCGCATCAAGCGGTCGAGAAATGGACTCGACCTTATCTCGGAAAACCCCCTGTATCAGCCGATACCAGTGGGCGAGGATGAAGATTGCTATGTTTGGGGGGTTGTTGTGGGAAGTGTGCGGCAATTTTAAAAGAAAACTGCCAGCCCGGGGGCTGACAGTGCGATGGTATTGGTGGACGGAACTAGGGCGCCGCCGGGTCCGATTTGTTATCGGGCTCTTTCTTGTCGGGGTTGACGGTTGTCCTCTTCTCGTCCAGGCGACGGCGAGCGGCGAGCTCCTCGCAGATCTTCGTGACGTAGGACGACGGGAATTCCTCGTGGCCGTAGGTAGGAGTGAAGGGTGCAAGATCTTCCGGCAAGATAAACCTCTAGTGGTTGTTTGGTGAACTTCCGCTCTTGATGGTACTCGAAACCACCTGATAAAACCGTGAACAAAGGAGAACTGTTACAGTACGGCGCTATACTAAACAAAAATAGCACTTTGTCAAGTTTTTGGAAGGGTCGTGGTAGACTGAAAGAAAGTACTAGGATAAACGTCAAAAGGATTATGATCACGCACACCACTGCGCTCGTTTTGAGGCGAGCCAATGTTCATTTTATTTTTCTTCTTTTACTCGCACTAATAATTGCTTTTACGGTAAACACCAACCTAACATTGGCTGCCTCAAGTGATGATGACGAAGCTGAAGATGAGTATGAAGCCGAAGTGGCCGGCTGGATCCCTTGGTGGACCGATACTGCCGGCATTAAGAGCGCTACCAAGAATATTGAGAAACTGGATACGGTATATCCATTTGTGTACGAAGTTGGCGGTGAAAAGGCTGTCATTGTCGATAAGGCCGATATCACCGAGCGTCAGTGGAAGAACTTCTTTAAGCACGCACGGAAGAATGACGTTGAGATAATCCCTTCCATTGCCTGGTTCGATGGCGCCCAGATAGACTACATCCTGAGCGATAAGAAGCGCCGGGACGCACACATCAAAGCGATTGTGAAAATAGTCGAGGATGGCGACTTTGACGGTATCAATATCGACTATGAACAAAAGCTTTCTAAGACAAAGGGTGACTTTTCTCTCTTTTTGCGCGACCTGAACAAGAAACTCGGTAAACGGCTGCTTACCTGTACTTTGGAAGCACGTACACCACCTGAGGATCTCTATGTGAACGTGCCAAAGCCGCTCGAGTACGCGAATGACTACAAGGAAATGGCCAGGTACTGCGACCGCGTAGAGATGATGACGTACGACCAGCAGCGGGCAGACCTGACGCTCAACAAGAAGCGCCAGGGTCAGCCGTATGTACCCGTCGCCGACGAGGAATGGGTAGAGAAGGTGGTGAAACTTGCTCTCAAGGACTTTGACGAAGATAAGGTGCTGCTTGGCATCCCTACCTACGCCAGGGCTTGGGACATAACAGTTGCACCTGAGTGGTACCGTGATTACACACAAGTATCAGCGGTGAACCATCCCCGAGTTATGGAGCTCTCTAAGGATGTGTATAAAACTCCGCTCGGTCGCTCGACAGGCGGTGAGGCGGTGATGAGTTACTTCCCGGACACTTCAAAGTACAAGATACTTAACGCATTACCAACTCCGCCAGGTACACCAAAGGGCTATGAAGCTGCGGCCAAAGCGCTGCTCTTCGCTACTGCTACCAAGACCGAGGTGCCGGTGCGCTTCCTCTCACACAGTGATGCGATTGCTGCCAAAGGCAAGCTGAAAATAGCAGAGAAGTACGATCTTCGCGGTGTGGCTTTCTTCAAGATAGATGGGGAGGAGGATCCCGCCATCTGGAAACTCTTCTAGCTTCGCACCCTGAAACGGGTCTGATACTTCGTTGCGGGTCCCAACAAGTTGCTTCGCCGTATATTGAATACGTCTCCGCAACTTGTCTTCCCGCGTCTCGTCTCAAACTCCGTTTCAGCGTGCTACCCTCAATTACAAATTACAGGACAAAAAACCGGCTTCTGTCGGTTTTTTGCTGCTTACTTTTCCTTCAGGTTGAGTTGCTATACTTACTCGTATGAAAGTCACTAAACTCGGCCATTGCTGCCTCGTTGTTGAGATCGGTGGGATGAAGGTCATGACCGACCCGGGCGGCTTCACGGCCGATGTGAATGCGGTTGCGGGCGTCGATGTGGTGCTTATTACCCACGAACACGGTGATCATGCGGGCCCTGTCGCCTTTCACTGGGGTGACCCGGTGCGCGGTATTCTTGCCCTTGAAGACGTTGAGGGTGCCGGGCGACAGAGTAATGCTTTGCAGATCAGGGTCCTGTCCGGCCAGCAGGCGGGCGATCA
>CAYTYF010000062.1:0-3816 GCA_964442205.1 uncultured Candidatus Saccharibacteria bacterium
GAGCCATGGCACGTCATAGAGGTGGTTAACAAGATCTCAGACAAAAAACAACTTCCAGTTGAAGAAGTGCAGGCCGCCCTTATGGCCAATGCTCGTGCACTGTACCGGTTGTAGTGAAAAATCATCGAGCCTAGTCCAGAATGGCTAGGCTCGTAGTAGATAGCTGTTCCTATATAGGAATTTCAAGTGTAGGAACGCAAATTCTATGTCGTGGACAGCGAGGCCGCGCAGCCTTCGCTCCTGCGTGTCGAGGCACGCTCGTCGTACTTCCGCCAGGGTTTCGGCTGGCAGTTCGTGCCAGTTTACACGCAGCTCCGGGTTGCGCTTGAAGATACGCTGTAGCCGATTGAAGAAGGCAATCGCGTCCATGTCGCCACGTAAGCCATTGCACTGACTGCATGCCGCGACCAGATTATCTTGATTCGTACCGCCGTGTGTTCGAGGAGTTATGTGGTCACGCGTTATCGCGTTTCTCGGCGTCCGCACGCCGTTTTTGTATACGTGCTTCAGCATCCTGTGGCCGCAGTAGCAGCAGCGATGGTTCTGGGGTTCCGACAGTTTGTGTATCTGTTGCACTCTGCACCTGTTGTGAGGGACTCTCTTCCTATCATAGCGCAGAGCAGGTAGCAGGGAATGGGTCAGCCTGTACAAGCTCCCAGGCATTTGGTAGGCTGCTAGCCAGCCAATAGTCGGAGGAAACCATGCTTCGTATACGGTTGATCAGAGATCCTAACCCTCAATATCATCCCGAAGAGGTCAGAGAAGCTCACGTTGGACTCGTTCTCGACGCTTTCGCTCATCACACCACATCAAGTGGAGTCTATCCGAACGGTTTTTATCTCGTTACAGCAGAGGAATACTTGCGAGCTATGCGTGAGTATGACCAAGAGGCATTTTTGTGGCTCGATGAACGCATGGGCGACGCAGTTGAAAAATCACCGATCTACTCGGCGATCATCTTGGTTCCGGCAGAGTTCTGTGAACCTTTCAAAGGAGCGGTCAACTGACCGCTCCTTTCTTCTAATCAAATATCGAGATGAGGTAGGCGTTTATCTCGCGCTGATCCATATCGTAGAAGTTTTTCTCGTCATCATGGAGCTCGTCTGCCAGGTCCTCACCCACGAAGCGCCAGTGCCACGGCTCGTAGACGTAGTAGCCGTTGCCTTCAGGGTAGGAGAGGATGAAGCCGTATTTGTAGGCATTAGCCTTAAGCCACTCGTACGCTGGTGTTGCTGCAAAGCTGTTGTATGGACCGCCGACCTCAGGTGTCGTAACGTCGAGCGTGGTGCCGAGCTGGTGCTCAGAGTAGCCCTGATCGGCAGAGAAAGTATTGGCACCGCTGCCGTACATGACCGTGTACTGGCCTTTGAGGTCTGCCTGCTCTTCGAAAGAGCGGAAGGCAGAGGTCACTTTTAGGTCATGTCCCGCATCTTTGGCATCGTCCATCATGTCCTTGAGGTACGGCCAAGCTTCGGTGTGGAAGAACTGTGCCTTGCGACCAGCCTGCACGTAGTCGGTCGGGATCTCGGTCAGCTTTTCGGGACGAAAGTTCTCGTTGAGGAAGTAGACCTTGGAGTACTTTTGCAGCAACTCGCGGTCGGTCTTGGAGAGCTTGTCGAGCTTATTGACCGTCTTGCCGATATCTTTGATCTGATCTTCGAATTCTTCGTTCTTGTTCTTTTCGTCGCGAAGATCATCTTCAAGATCATCGAGTTCTTCTTCAGAGAGTTCGAGTTTCTCCGACAGTTCTGCGATCATGACGTCGCGCATTGCAAGCGCCTCGGTTGAAGAAGCTGCATCGAGCTTGAGTTGCTCGCGTTCCGAGGTGGTGCCTGCAAGCTCACGCTTCAAGTCGCTATTTTCCTTGAGAAGGTAGGCACCGATGGCCGCTGCTGCGACGAGAGCTGCCCCTAGAAGGGCAGGAAAGAGCAGGTGACGCTTCGGCATGTGGTGCATATCGGAGTCAGTATATCACTTTGCTTGGACGTGGCCAGAACTATTGATAAATACGGGTTGGTGTTGTAGTGTAGGCGGGTTACTAGGGTAAATTGTTCACTGAATGTCAGAGACAAATATGCCAGCAACCGAAGCAGTTGCCGGAGGCCAGCTCGATGAGCGCAACGCCTACGAACTTGCTTTCCACGTACTTCCAACGGTTGCTGAAGGGGAAGTGACCCGCGTCTTTGAGGAATTGAAGTCGCACATTACCAAGGATGGAGGAGAGGTCGTCTCGAGCGAGGCACCTGAGCGTTTCGAGCTCGCATACGAGATCGTGAAGCACATGGAGGGCAAGAATCGTGCTTTCAAGAGCGCATACTTCGGCTGGATCCGCTTCAAGACCGATGCTTCGAACATTGTTTCGTTCACCGAGGAGCTCGAGCATCGCACCGACCTGCTTCGTCACCTCTTGATCAAGCTCAGCAAGACCGAGGAGGCTATGCCATTCTATTTCCACCAGGCGCTCGCGAAGGATCGTGTTGCAATGGTAGACGTGGAGGAGGCGCTCGCACACGATGCACTCGGAGGCGAGGCTAAGGAGGAAGGAAAGACCGAAGAGGCAGAAGCTGAAGTAGAGACCGAGGAGAAGGCTTAATAAAAACGCTAAGCACACACTATGTACCTTAACAAAGCAATGATCTACGGAAATCTCACCCGAGACCCGGAATTGAAAGCACTCCCGAGCGGCATGAACGTTTGTTCATTTTCGCTCGCTACCAACCGCGTGTACAACGACCGCGACGGCAAGCGTCAGGAGCAGACCGAGTACCACAACATTGTTGTGTTCGGTAAGCAGGCAGACACGACCGCCAAGTACCTCAAGAAGGGTAGCGGCGCGTACGTCGAAGGCCGCTTACAGACACGCAGCTGGGACAAGGACGGAGTGAAGCAGTACCGAACCGAGGTCGTTGCCGATAGGGTACAGTTCGGTCCTCGCGGAGGCGAGGGCGGAGGTAGCGGTAGCTACAGTGGAGGTAATAAGGATGAGAGCGCGATACCGCCGGCGCCGCCAGATTACCCAGAAGAAGATATCAACCCAGAGGATATCCCATTTTAAGCGACAGCTATACCTGATCTACGTCGTTGCCCATCGGAAATTTTTTCTCACCGTACGTCCAGTACGACTCGAAAAAATTTCCTCGGTCGCCTCGTATCTCAGGCATCCTGTCACTCAAAATTTGGCTACAGATAAATTCAAAACTGAAATCATTACCAGACTAAGACATAACCATGGAAGAGAAGCAGTCAACCAATAACGTACAGCATATCGACTTCAAGGATATCACGAAGCTCAATGCGCACGTGAATCCGCACGCTCGCATGATGAACCGCCGCCGCACCAAGTTTTCGGCGAAGGGCCAGCGTGATTTCGCACGCGCCATCAAGCGCGCCCGCTTCATGGCACTCGTGCCGTACATCCGCCACTAAGAGAGTGGAAGGAAAAAGAACAGCCGCCGGCCCTTAGGGCCGGCGGCTGTTCTTTTCTTGCTTGCTAAATTTACTGAAATCCTGCACGCTTGTATATGGACCTATACCGAGGAGTGGACATGACGCATCTCATCCTTCTCTTCTTTCAGGTGATCAGCAGTGTGATCCTGTATCACATGATGATCGTTGCCTGGGTGATCGGCGAACGCAAAGTGCCTGGCTCCTTCTGGGATTTGTATATCCTTGTCGTTGTCGTCGCACTGCTTGCGCTGCTCTGGTACGCTGGACTGCGACCTCATCTGAAGCTGCGCGAGAAGCTAACCTAGCTGGCCCTCTGGAAGAGTCCTGGAAACAAAATGACCCCCGTCGCTCACGCGACGGGGGAGTTTT
>CAYTYF010000063.1:0-3733 GCA_964442205.1 uncultured Candidatus Saccharibacteria bacterium
CACACCGACGTCCGGGGCCATTGGTGGGTTGCCTGAGTCATCGACACCGATGAGCTGCGAGAGGCCGTTGATGATGACCGGTGCTGTTTTTGCTGTCGAAGAGCCTATGACCGACACACCAGCGTATGGCGTTTCGGTACCGCCGCCAGTATTCGCACCATCTCGTCGAGTGAGGAGACCGTTGAACGTGATGGTGGTCGTACCGGTTGAAGAGATGCGCACACCATGCCGGTCGTTGCGGTCGGTCGAGAAGTCGGTGAACATGAGTCCTCCATTGCTCGATGCTCCATCAATGTAGAGACCCTCAAGCGCATTGAAGACAGCGCGTGAGTTGTTGATCTTGGTCTCACCCATTGATGAGATGTAGATACCGCGGAGCGCATTGCCGACCGCAAGCAGGTCCTCAATGTACGAATCGTTGAGTGCAGTAGCACGAAAACCGTGCGAACCAGCACTGTAGATGGAAAGCCCGGTGATGGTGAAGCCACGCGGGTTGCCGCTACCGGTACCAACTTCAGCCAGGAAACCGTCGCCAGAGGTCTGTGTGATGTCTACACTGGAAAGTTTCCAATCCCGCACCAAGCCTTCAAAGTAGATGCCGTGAATATTGCTACCATACGAACCGCCGTCAACAGTAAGGTTCACGATGCGACCGCCGTTATTTGCGCTTCCCTCACCCGAGATACTCTGGTCACGCACGTGAATGATGCTTGAACCGACAAAAGTACCAAAGTTAGCACGAATAGAACTGCGCGGTGTCGAAGCGTAGCTCCAGCGCGGAGCGTAGGTACCCATGAGCGTAACCGGCGTGTCGAGCACGATCGGTGTCGAAATACGGAACTGACCCATCGGGAACAGGACCGTACCGCCATCCGCTCCACAGTCTTCGATGGCGGCTGCAATGGCTGCGTCATTGATGGTCGAATTATCTCCGACCGCTCCGTACGCCTCCACGTTACACACATGACCGCCCATGTCGTACACCTCACCCTTCATGCTATTGGCTGCTATCTCACCTGCGACCGTAAGTTCACTCTGCGGTGTTGAGGTTCCGATGCCGACGTTGCCGGTCAGACGATAGACATCGGTTCCGTTGTCGCTCCACACGCTTGAAGAAGTGCCAGAACCACCGACAGCGCTACCGTTCCAGTAGAGCGCACCGCCTATGTTGTAGAGGCGGTCAGTGGTGACCGCAGGTGTGTATGCAGCGAGATGAAGTGCTCCTGCAATTGAAAGTGCTTCCGATGGACTCGATGTACCGATACCGACATTGCCCGTCAGGTACGTCGTGCCTTGCAGTATCGCATTGATCAGCGTGGGGTCGGTAAAGGTGCCATTTTCTGTTAGCTCTTCTTCAAGGTCATCGTTCGAGCGCCTAGCGGAGTCAGACGTACGCTCACTCTGTTTTCTCAGAAGCTTTTCGAAAGCATCGATACGTGCTGAAAGCGTACGCTCCATTTGGATAGGGGTCGCGTACGCGAGCAGTAATCTCGCGATACGCTCGGCAAGGTCGTCATCACTCGATTCAGAATCATTGACTGTGACGTACTCATTGTTCACCACCTCGGTCACGTAAGTTGTAGTCGAATTGTCGTAGAGGATAGGGGCTGGAATATATTCTGCGACCGCTGGCGACTTCTCCTCTTCGGGCTGAGGCGTTTCTTCCTGAACAATGATCTCCGGTTTGCAGAAACCGAGCGGCTTCACGAGCCAGCCGACGAAAGCGCAGACAATATTGTCATTCGGACGCGTAAGTATCTCGGCGTTCGCAGCAGCTAACGGAAGACACAGCAAAAATACGGTGGCGGCACACGCCACAAGTAACCTTCGACGCAAAGGACGCGAAGACATATATGCTTAATTTTAGCAATGAAATAGGCATGAAAACGTTCAGTTAGTAACACAAATATGAAGAACTTTTAGTTAGCACACACGTGCAAAAAACTGTCAAAATCTCGCTTTTTCACTCGTACCATGGCGTACAATGGTTATGTGAACACAGTTCGTACATGGTTCTCTAAAGCCACTCCTTTTCGACTCATCATTTTGAGTCTGCTCGTAGGCATCGGCGGTGCTTGCGGCTCTGCTATTTTCCACTTCCTCATCACCTCTTTTACGGCTCTATCCTTCGGTAAAACTGAGGGTTTGAGCTTCGTTGAGCATGTCGCGACCATGCCTGACTGGGAGCGTGTCCTCATCCCTACCCTCGGTGGACTCCTTGTTGGGGTCATTTTCGCAGTCGTAAAGGTGACCGAAGCTGAAGGTGAAGGTGTACCTGAGGTGATGGAAGCGCTCGCGCTTCGCCGTGGCAAGATCAGGCCATGGGTGGCGCCGGTGAAGATCTTGACTGCTGCAGTCACCCTCGGCTCCGGAGGTTCGGCTGGACGCGAAGGACCGATCATTCAGATCGGTTCAGCCATCGGCTCATCGATCGGTCAATTCATGCGACTCGACCAGGAGCGAACGAGGCTTCTCTTGGGTGCCGGCGCTGCTGCCGGCATCGGTGGCACCTTTGGTGCACCGGTCGCTGGTGTTGTGTTTAGTGTTGAGCTGCTACTCAAAAAGACCACGCTATTCCAAACCCTACTTCTCTCTATCGCCGCACTGACCGGTGCCAGCGTGACAAAACTCATGACCGGACACGAAGGTCTTCGGTTCAGTATCGGTCACAGTGTAGATCTCAATTTTGCGTCATTCTACTCAAGCTTTTTGCTCGGTGTGTTCGCAGCGTTTGTGGCAGTCCTCTTTGGCATGATCCTGCGTCGAAGTAGCAAATTCTTTAAACACACGCCTCTGCCGCGCTGGCTGCGACCAGCACTCGGAGGCTTCGCCATCGGTCTTATAGGTCTGTTGCTCCCGTACATACACGAACCAGCCGCGTACCCGCTCATGGTCGACCTGCTCACAGTGAGTGCTCTGCCAATAAGCTTTTTACTCATCTTGCTCGTTGTAAAGATGCTCGCTACCGGCATTACGCTTGGCTCTGGCGGTTCGGGCGGCATCTTCGCACCTTCACTTCTTATCGGTACCATACTCGGCAGTGTGTTCGGTAATTTCCTAGTCATGCTCGGAGTGATAGCGCCAGAGCAGGTGTCCACACTGGCGCTCGTTGGCATGGGAGCCGTGTTCGCTGGTGCAGCTCATGCCCCTCTCACAGCCATCTTCATTCTCTACGAAATGACCGATGAACTTTCTGCTCTTCCCCTTCTTATCATCGCTTCGCTTACAGCTGTAGGTGTTGCAAAAAAGCTCCACAAGCAGAGTGTATACACCGAAAGCCACGAGTACTCAGCTTAGTCACAGGCATGCATTTTTGGCCTTTTTAGGCTGCTAAAATAAGGGTATAGCAGTGTAATCAAGCAAGTTATGTACAACGCAGCACAGCACAAAGTAGCAGCTTTAGTAGTTGGTACTGTTGCCATCATGGCACTGACCGCTTCGATCGTGTACGCGGGCGGTGACAAGGTCCTTGTCTGCCACATGACCGGTTCAGAGAGCAATCCGGTTGAGGTCATCGATGTGAGCATCAAGGCAGAAGCAGCACACATCGCCCACGGAGATCTCCCATACAACGAAGTGACCGGTCTCTGCGAAGAAGAGGTCAGCAATCCAAGCTAATTTTGCCAAAGAAACGGCCCGCGCCCAAAGGGCGCGGGCTGTTTCTCGTGCTATACTCGCACTGCTATGGAAGTGCGCATCGAACCAAGCTGGAAGGAAGCGCTCACTGATGAAT
>CAYTYF010000064.1:0-3239 GCA_964442205.1 uncultured Candidatus Saccharibacteria bacterium
CTACTGAAAAGAGCTGCCCGATCAACATCGATGTTGATACCGGAGGCGGCGGAGGCGGAGGTTCATCTTCACCACGTTGTGAACTTGAGATCTCTAAGAAGAAGATCACTGCCGGTCAGGAGGTAGAACTCTCTTGGAACACAAGTCGCGCTACCCGTGTTGTTATCAAGGATAACCACAACAAGGAGATCCTCGATACCAATGATTACTCAGAGAGTCGCCGCGATGATCACTTCGACGGTGAGGAAAAGCTCAAGCCGACCAAGGATACAACCTACACCCTTACTGCAAGCCGCGGTAGCCGCGAGCGAACTTGTAAGGTATCGGTCGATGTCACCAACGGCGTGACCGTTACTGAGACCCGCAATCAGCCACTCGTGGCCGGTATCTCACTCACTGAGGTCCCATACACTGGTTTTGAAGCAGGTCCAGCACTTACCTACCTCTTCTACACATTACTTACCCTCTGGGCACTCTTCGTAGCGTACCTCCTTGTTATCCGTCGCGACCGCGTGGCAGGTGTGTCACTCCCAGGCGCACATGGTGCTACACAGTTCGTGGACCAGAGTCGCGAGGCTGCCGCAACGGCAACTACCTCACCAGCCGCTGCATATGTTGCAAGCGCTACAGCGACCGCACCAGCGAACCTTCCAGTAGTGACCACACCTAACAAGGTCGTCGGTTACCAGAACTATGTCGCTCCAGCGAGCGAGGAAGAAGCTGAACTCGCTGCGCTCGAGAACCGCGCTCATGCCGGAAAGGCACTTCTTTCAAGCGATGCGATGCGATACCTCATTCACACCGAGGCTTCACTCGAGGAGCGTGCAAAGAAGCTCGACGCAGTCATCCGTATTGCGAAGGTGACCTTTCCAACTGAAGATGGTTGGATCGTCCTCAACCTCGCACGCATGGAAGCACTTCTTGGTGACCTCACCAAGACGGAAGAAGTTGCAGTTGCAGCAGATGTCACTCCGACAGCTGGCGGTTCACTCGCTGAGGCGATCGTGACCGGCAACGTAGTAGCAGCCTTCGCGATGATCCAGAATCGTCCGATGGTAGCACTGGCTGACGCAGCTGCAGATCTCGACGCTGTGTACCGCGCTCGCAAAGGCGAGACCGTGACGGTGTCAGATCTCCTCAAGAAGGGAAGCGAGCAGCTCACTGACGAGCAGCTTGCGAGCATGATCTCTGCACTAACTTCAGCTATCGATGGTACCTACACTCACGAAGGTGAGGCGGTGAAGATGGCGATCATGAAGGCAGTGAAGGTGGCAGCGTAAGCTGCACCTATAAGGCACAAAAAAAGACCGGACATCCGTCCGGTCTTTTTTTGTGCCTTATACCCATGGTAAAGATCAACTGCATTTCTAGCTTTGCTACAATACAAATGTAACAAGTCATCTTCCCACGGAGTATTTTTAGTATGGACCACCCCAACAAGATCTCTCGCATCTATAGAGGAAGTGAGCTCGTGTACGAAGCCCCGAACGCGCAACCTTTGACAGCCTTTCTCCCCGGTCTCGTCGCCGGAGACAGGATAGAGCTCTTCCGAGCCGCCAATGTCCGTACCGACGCTGTCATCAGCGCTGCCACCCTCAAGGGTGTGAACCCCCATGGAGCACGAGGCACGGTGGTCGGCGGTCCTAAGACAGGCGTCTCGAATTCCATCTGGTACGACATCAACTTCGACGCCGGCTTCGATGGTTGGTGCGTCTCTGATAACTACACCAAGATCGCCGGTACTGCACCGACCCAAACCACCCCTTCATACTTCAAGGTGGGCGACCGCATCAGACTCTTCCGAGCCGCCAACGTGCGCTCCAGCGCTGCCATTGCCAACAACCTCAAAGGTGTGAACCCATCTGGTGCACAGGGCACCATCACCGCTGGTCCCACCAAGAACGGCACCATCAACTGGTACAACATCAACTTCGATACCGGACACGACGGGTGGGTGGCTTCTGATAACTACGTGATCTCGTCAACCAGTGGAGGGGGTGATGATTGGCTCACGGGCTCCTGCGCTCCGACGGTACCGAGCAACGGCAAGATAATTAACGTCGCACCGGGTGGCAGCATCAAGAATGCTGTGAACTCTGCGAAGCCAGGCGACACCGTCGTTGTCGCGAGCGGCACGTACAACCAGAGCTTTACACTGAGCGCTAACAATAGCGGCACCGCCAACGCCTGGATCACCCTGAAGTCTGCTACGCCGCACGGTGCGAAAATTAACGGGAAGATAACTCTCTACAAATGCGACTACATCAGGATTGAAGGGTTTGAGATTAATGGGGCGCCAGGAAAGAAGAGCGGGATAGGAGGTAATGCGAGTCATCACAATCAGTTCATAAACAATCGGGTGTACATGGGACACATCTTCGCGGGTATTTCTGATTTCATTCTGATAGAAGGCAACGTCGTCCATGGCAGTGTGGAAGATTTCAATCAGATCGAGGTGCTTTATCCGCAGAACATCACCGGCGACACGACCACCAGGAACCGCATCATCGTTCGCAACAATGTTTCGTACGATAACAACCGGCCACAGCGTACCGATGGTAGCGGTATCATGATCGACTGTTTCAGCCTCAAGAGACCGGGTGATCTAGAGAGATCCTACCTCATGGACAATCTGCGCGCCCCGGTGAAGCCATACACCTACGGGGCGCTCGTCGATAACAACATTTGTTATGAGAACAACGGTGCCGGTATCTACATAAACTACGCTGACTACATCACGGTCAGCAACAATATCTGCTACAACAATTGGCAAACCACTAACCCCGACCGTCTTGGAAGCACGTGGGCAGGTGAGATAGCGAACATAAGTAGCCACAACAATCTCTTCAAAAACAACGTGTTGGTTGTCTTGGGCATTAAAAAAACCTACGTCATTGCCTGCCAGGCGTTCAAAGACAGGGCAAGTGAAAACAACACCTGGACAGGCAACATCACCTACAACAAAAGCAAGCCCGGCGACTCTTCGCTCAGCGTAATGAACACCTGCCCGGTACCCGCCGCCACGAACAAGCTCGGACAAGGTGCGCAGTACGCGAAGCAACCGACCGACTTCCTGAAAGAGCCGTGTAGTTAAAATCACTATAAGCTACAAAATGGCCGGGCCTATGCCTGGCTTTTTTGTAGCTTATACCCATTGTGAAGATCCTCTGTACCGTAGACTTGGTACAATACAAATGTAACAAGTCATCTTCCCACGGAGTATTTTTAGTATGGACCAC
>CAYTYF010000065.1:0-2952 GCA_964442205.1 uncultured Candidatus Saccharibacteria bacterium
GGTTCCTGGACGGCCGCTCGCATCGCTGGCATTAGGAATAGCCAGCGATATGCTGTGCGGCTTCGAGTCCTGGCCGCTAGTGCCGCAGGGCACTAGCTCGGGCGCACATATAAAAACAGCTCCAATTGGAGCGGTTTTTATATGTGCGCCCGCCAGGACTCGAACCCAGAATAACTGATCCGAAGTCAGTTGTGATATCCATTTCACTACGGGCGCAAATGAGGAACCATGGAAAAGCTTGCTTTTACACTTGTTCCGAATGTAGCGCACGAAAGCTTTGCTTACGGGCGCAATGACGGTAATCATACGGTAGCGGCGGGAAAACGCAATGTGATTTTGGTACAATGGTGACACTATGCTCAGATCGACAGCAATTCCTCTCGAGGTTAAAAAAGTGGCAGATGAACTCGAAAAGGCAGGTTTTGAAGCCTATCTTGTCGGCGGCTGCGTTCGAGACCTTCTCCTTGGCCGCACACCCAAAGACTGGGACCTGACGACCAATGCGCACCCGGACCAGATCCAGCAGCTATTCCCAGACAACTACTACAACAATGACTACGGCACGGTGGGTATCAAGAACGAAGAGACCGAGGATGAGCGACTACGCGTCATCGAAGTGACACCCTATCGTACTGAAAGCGGCTACAGCGACGCCCGCAGACCGGATTCGGTCACCTTTGGCGTGTCCCTAGAAGAAGACCTAGCTCGCCGTGATTTCACGGTCAATGCTATAGCCTATCGGGCAAACGACGGCACCATTGTCGACCCCTTCGGCGGTAAAGAAGACATGTCAGAAAAGCGCCTCAGGGCTGTAGGAGACCCAGATGAACGCTTCAGCGAGGACGCACTTCGCATGATGCGTGCCGTCCGCTTGGCGGCAGAACTCGACTTCGTGATCGAGTCCGAGACCATGGCCGCGATCAGTCGGAACAACAAGCAATTGCAACGTATTTCCATTGAACGTATCGCAGCTGAGTTTTTGCGCATTCTTGACTCTGCCACGCCAATGCAGGGGATCATCTTTCTTCAAAAGCTAGACCTTTTGCCGTACATCATTCCTGAACTCCAGGAGGGAATTGGCTGCGAACAAGGAGGTATCCATGATTACGATGTATACGAGCACCTTTTGCGGACACTACAGGCAGCTGCAGATAAAGGCTATTCAACCGAACTCCGTATGGCCGCACTGCTCCACGACATCGGCAAGCCTGCAACCAGGCGCAGCGGTGGTAAAAACAAGACCTACACCTTCTACGGGCACGAGGTAGTGGGCGCCAAAATGACCAAGAAAATACTCACTCGTTTGAAATTGCCAGGTGAATTCATTGAGCATGTAGAGACGCTGGTGCGGTGGCACATGTTCTTTTCCGACCCAGACGAAATAACCTTGGCTGCGGTAAGGCGTACCATCGTGAGGGTAGGGGAAGACCACATCGAAGACCTCTTGAATCTGCGGGTTTGCGACCGTATCGGTACCGGCCGACCAAAAGAACAGCCATTTCGCTTCAGAAAATACAAAGCAATGGTTGACGAAGCGCTTCGTGACCCTATCTCGGTAAAGTTACTCAAGGTGAACGGGGATAAGATCATGGAAATGTCTGGGGAAAAGCCCGGGAAAAAGCTTGGATACGTACTGCATGCACTTTTGGAAGAGGTTTTGGTGGATGCTACTAAGAACGATCCAGAATATCTAGAAAAACAAGCACTTTTTTTGCTGACCCTACCTGTGAGCGAGCTCGAGGACCTGGCAGCAGCTGGTAAGCGCAAGCAGGCTGAGGAAGAGGCAGCGGTGTTGCGGGAGATCGCACGCGAGCACAACGTCGGTTAGATCAAGCTTTCTGAGCGTGTAGTTCTTAGTGAAGAACCTGGGAAATAGGGTTTTCGATCAGATTTTCACAGGAGAGCGAAAGAAACTGCTGATCTTAGGACTAAGACGTATACGGACATGCGGCGCAGGACTAAGATCAGCAGTTTATACAGCTATCCAAAGAAAATGTGGTCGAGAAATAGAAAAGACCTAGGGTAATCGGAAGCCAATCGGTGGTGAAAGGCGATTTGCTGCCGGTTGCCCTAGGTCTTTGGAGAGCCTGTTGTGTGAAGCGGTTTGCTTCAGTGGGGTATCTCGTTGAGATTTCCCAATATGTTGGCTCTTAGTTGTAAAGCTCTGTATGTTCTCGTTCTATGTGAACATATTTTGATGTTATGAGCTGCTATCGGGTTTCGAATCCTTCTCCACTGATTCGTCACCCAATTGCAACTCATACATCGGCTTTACTAATAGGTGGGATGTTTATGAACTTTGAGTTGGAGGTATTAACTCATTTGATTTTGAAGGTACTCTTGAAGGGAAATATCCGAAGCTCTCAGGAGAAACAATTTTGCTTCCGTTGAGAACTCCGGATACCTCTGCTCGCCCTCTCTGGGCCTGCATATATACTATGTCCTTTAGAAATTAGAGTAAAGGACAAGCATGTGCATAACTGGGGAAAACTAAAAATCTCTGTCCTTTATAAAGGACAGAGATTTTCGTAACTTGAATCTGTGGCTTTAAATCAACATATTTTTGGTACTACAATCAGTGATGTTGACAGATTTTTGTTTCGTGCGATTGTGAAAGTACGTTTTACACTGCCAGATCGATCGATACCGGACAGTGGTCACTGCCCATCACGTCGGCGTGTATGCGGGCACTCTTGAGCATAGGCAAAAGAGACTTCGAGATGAGGACGTAGTCGATACGCCATCCGACGTTCCGCTCCCGCGCTCCACCCCAAGCGCTCCACCAAGTGTAGTTTCCCCCTTCCTTGTTGAAGTGGCGGAAGGTGTCTACGAAGCCGGCGTCGAGGTATGCTTCGAACCCCTCACGTTCTTCCTTTGTGAATCCCTTTTTGCCGTCGTTCTCCTTCGGTCTAGCGAGGTCGATCTCTGTATGGGCTACATTGAGATCACCAC
>CAYTYF010000066.1:0-2931 GCA_964442205.1 uncultured Candidatus Saccharibacteria bacterium
GTGGCCAAGGTCTATCCAGACGTCGATCCCGCCAACCATGCACTTGAACTGCTCAAAGATATACAAACACTTAAGAATAATTCAAAGCCAGTATGAACACATCACTCGTTGCAGTATTTATTTCGCTTCTTGTGGGTACGATGGCGGGTTACCTGATTGGCGCAGGAACTCATCAAGAGCCGTCTGCGCCACAAATTGAAAATGGCTCCATAAGCATGGAAGACGCGATGTCATCAATGAACGCAGGGCTGTACGGCAAGCAAGGTGCAGCCTTTGACCAAGCATTTTTGAGTGAAATGATTGTACATCACGAAGGTGCAGTTCAAATGGCTGAACTAGCGTTACAGAACGCTCAACATGATGAGATCAAAGCAATGGCGACGGCTATAATCAACGCGCAGAAAGCTGAGATAGAACAAATGCAAGTCTGGCAAGCAGATTGGTACGGACTGGAACCTTCACGGAGTATGGACTCGCACGCTACAGGCAGTAACCTTCATTCTTCACACTAATTCCACGAAGACCTGGATTTTTTGGCTTTCTCTGGTACTATATTGCGCACTTCTCCGGCGCGGCTGGTTCTCTCCGAAAACCACGCAAAGAGGAGTTTTGCTTGAGTATTTCACTCAACCAAAAATGTCTCCCAGACATTTTTGGTCCCATCGTCTAACGGCTAGGCCGTGCAACTGTCTCCCAGACACTTGCACCCTCGTCACGACGAAATCGGGGTTCTGGAGGAAATAGTTGGTCCCATCGTCTAACGGCTAGGACAGCGCCCTTTCACGGCGTAAATCGGGGTTCGATTCCCCGTGGGATCACGAGTACAGAAAACAGCACCCGCAAGGGTGCGTTTTCTGTTCGTGATCCCAAGTAACGCACCTGCGCGTGTTACGGCGTGGAATCGAACGGCACTTTAGCCAACAGTTCCTGTTTCAACATCTCCAGCTCTCTCGTAGCTGGCGAAGATCACTCCATTTGACGTCACGAGACTTTCTTTTAGTGCGCAGTCGGAGCCTGCGTGGGTATGAAGCTCTTCGTGCTCGCTACGCTGTGCGCACTCCTGGCGCTTGCCATCAATGCCTCCGGTCTTCATTTTGAGAAAAAAGTTCTTGGTATCGATGAGGACAAAAGGAAATGAGATCTCTATGCGGGACGCGCTACCAGCGCGTCCCCATTTTGTTTGAGGTGATTTTCTATGAGAGCAAGGTTGCGCTGGTTGGCTTTAAAGAAGACGTCGAAGAGGTCTCCTGCGAGCGGTATTCCACCTATGAGTGTGTCGAGGAGTACATTGCGGGCCATGGTATTTAGCACTGGCATAGGTACACCCATGAGGCGTGCTTCCCAGATTATGTAGAGTGAGATGAATGCCGCTACCATATCACCGAGTAAGGGAAAGAGACCGATTAGCGTATCGAAACCGTACCTCACACCGAGGAAGGTGAACTGGGTATCCATCAAGCCGGCCAGCATACGGACGCGCTCCAAACGCGCAGTATCGCCGCGGGTGGTCAATTGATAGGTTGTAGCCATTACGAAGAGGATACCGAAGGGTACGTAAAAGCGGGGTGAAGAAGAGTATGAAGCCAGTATGCTTAGAGGTGTTGCTGCGTGCTATACTTTGGCCGATGTCACAGGCTCACCACCAATCGCTCGCCAAGCAGACCGCTGAGATAAAAGCAGCGCACCAACATTCCGCAGTCACTGACCACTTCAAAGAAGTAGTGTATGGCGGTATCGACGGCATCATTACCACCTTCGCGGTGGTGGCTGGTTTCACTGGCGCAGCGGTCACGGGCGACGCTACCACACAGCTCTCGTTTTCCATCATGCTGCTCTTTGGTCTCGCTAACCTCTTCGCAGATGCAACGTCGATGGGGCTCGGCAACTTTCTTTCGGTTCGTTCCGAGCACGACCTCTACCACGTGAAGCGCGAGAAAGAGAAGCGCCTTCTCGCTGAGGATACCGAAGCCGAACTGAAGGAGACAGCGCTGTTGCTTGAGCATCGTGGGTTCAGTAAAGAGGACTCGGTAGCAATAGCAAATTTATACAAAAACAACGGTGAGTACTGGCTCGATTTCATGATGACCCACGAGCACGAGCTCACTGACCCGCGCCGTGATAATCCGCTCTACACTGGCCTTGCCACCTTTATCTCCTTCATTATCTTCGGTGCAGTGCCACTCATTCCTTTCATGCTCACGAACTCGGGAGACACGGCTGACGTCTTCCTGTTTTCTCTCACCGGCACCTTCTTAGCGCTCACACTACTCGGTCTGCTCAAGTGGCAGGTAATTGGCACGAGGCTCAGCTATGCACTTTTGGAAGTGCTAACTGTTGGTGGAGTAGCGGCTGCTATCGCGTACTTTGTAGGTACCTTCTTTGCAATATAGAAATGCATTCAAACTGCCTGCATGGAATTACCCAGCAGAGATACGTCCACTATCGAGAGCCTGCGCTTGGCGTCGAAACTGTCTGAGAAGGTGAACTCGGTCGTGCCGACCTCGCGCGGAATGACGCACGCAACCACAGTGGTGCACGTCGTGCGCTCCTCGCCGTCGACAATGCTGACCGAACATACTTCCAATCGTTCATTATCATAAATGATGTACATTAACGGCTTTGCCTTAGTTAATGGTAATGGGTTTCTGACTAGAAACTTCAATACGTGTTTCGTCGCTGTCGTTACGACCTGGTCATGCCTTCCTGCGTACTCCCGAACGAGCGGGCTATGGAGGAGTTCGGGCGTCGCAATGAGGAGTGAAAATGCTTTTTTCACGGTCTCCTTGCTTATCCGTTAATGGCCGGCGATCGCTTAGGCGATGGGCTGAGGGCTACTGCCGGCATGTGTAGTCCTCACAAAAGTAGTAAGAAAACGATACCAATAGTGAGTCCTGCGTCAAGCATGCTTTCCATTGGCATTTCCACTGACTT
>CAYTYF010000067.1:0-2858 GCA_964442205.1 uncultured Candidatus Saccharibacteria bacterium
AAGTCCGGTCGGATTGAGGAAGTGAGTGTTGGTAAGACCCATCTCTTCTGCACGCACGTTCATCGCGGCTACGAAGGCTTCTGGTCCGCGGTCCTCGTTGAGGAGCTCACCAGCAGCTGCAGCCATTGCGTACGCCCCATCATTGGAAGAGGCCATCAGAACCAGGTCGGAAAGGGTTCGCTGTTCAAAAGTGGCGCCTACAGCCAAACCGCTTGAGCTCTCCTGCCTCGCTGCTTCGTTGCCGATGGACACTTTTGCGCTCGGTTCGAGTATCTCGTGCGCTACGAGCGCGGTCATGAGTTTGGTGAGCGAGGCGAGCGGAAGCGATTCGTCTGCGTTCTTCGCATAAAGCGCTTGCTGGTTCTTTACGTCCCACACGAAGGCAGCGTCGCCCGTGATCGTGGTCTCGCTGAAGGCGTTCTGTATTTCGTCGCTCGTGAAGCCGCTGCCAACATTGGCAACTGCCTCGTTGACCACTTCAGTTACCTTTACTGAATCATTGAAACCAAGTGCGCCGATGAGACGCGGAGCAATGGCGGTACCAAGAAGTGCGAACAGCACTATCGCAAGTACAGCAATTTGCGGCTTCACCGGGATCGGTGACTTTGTTTCGATCTCAGGTACTGATGCAAGCACTATCGGTACGTCTTTGTTGTAAGAGTCGTTTTCCATATCTTCCCTACTCTTCCCTGGTTTGTGTTGCTTCGAACTGCTCGAGTTTGTCGAGAATGAGGCTGTAGTCAGGGAGTTCGTTGGCGCGGCCGATGCCGAGATGCGCTAAGAGCTCTGGCGTCACCGTGAATGTGTTTTGCCGACCGCTCTGCTCGCGAGCTACGAGGCCGCGCATCATGAGGTTGCGCAGAATGAACGAAGAGTTTACGCCGCGGATGCGGTCGATGTCAGCGCGGCTGATCGGACCGCGATACAAAACGATCGCGAGTGTTTCAGCACCTGCCTTGCCGATGTCGCGACGTATCTCATCGCGACGCAGTCCGTCAATGAGCGGATCGAGCTCTGGCGCGGTAACGAGCTCACACTCGCTCTCTGTAATGATGAGGCGGGTAGCGCCGCGGGTGAGACGCGCTTAGAGCGGGGTAAGCGCGGCGCATAACACCTCCTCAGACACACTCAAAAGCTTCGCTAATGCGGATAGCTTTTGCGGCGCAGCTTTGTAAAACAAAACTGCTTCGATCTGCGCATCGAGTTCCATTGCGGCTACAATAGCACGAAAATAAGCCATTTTGGAGGGTGCTATGCACAGCGGAAAATGCCAAGCACGGTGCTCTAATAGTGACATTTCATTTAAAATGTGGTATGAAACGCCCAGCGTCCACTCCCCGCTATATTGCGTGGAAGGTGGTGGTTCTTCACAAGAAAGGATACAGAATGGCAATGACCGATATGAGCGACCGCTGGAACATGCGGAGGCTTGCAGTGTTTGGCTTGCTCACTGTCATCGCGCTCGTCTTCGGGCTTGGCGGCTGGGGCTATTTTGCGAACATTTCTGGTGCCGTTATCGGCGCCGGCGCTCTCGAGGTCGAAGGCAACCGGCAGGTCATCCAACACCCGACCGGTGGTACTGTCATCGCTATCAATGCACGAGACGGTGATAATGTCGAAGCGGGCACGGTGCTCGTGGAGCTCGAAGGCGTGAAGCCTCGTTCGGAACTCGAAGCCGTCAACGGCCAGTGGCTTGAGCTGCTCGCGCGTATCGATCGGTTGAACGCAGAAAAGAATTTGGCGGAAACTATCGAGTTCAATCCTGAGTTGACCAGTCGCGTCGATGATCCAGTTATCGCTGCATTGATGGAGGCTCAACGGCAGCAGTTCGAGACGACCCGCGATCTACGAGTAACGCAAGAAGCTCAGATACATAAGCAGATCGCTGGCCTTACCGGCTCACTCGATGCTACTAAGGTAGTGATCGATTCGTTGACCACGGAACTCGATGGCAAAGAGAGTCTCAAACTCCAAGGGCTCACACCGGTCTCTATCGTACTGACCCTGCAACGCAGTCTTGCGCAGCAGCAAGGTGCCGAAGGTCAGGTGGCGGCAGAGATCGCTGAGCTCACGATCGAGATCAGCCGACTCTACTCGCAGGATCGAGATGAAGCGATCGCTGAATTGCGCGATGTCGAGTATACCGAGATCGAAGTGCGCGAGAAGCGAAACAGTCTTATGGAGGAAGTTGCGCAGCTCGAGCTCCGTGCTCCAGTTGCCGGCACCGTCTACGGGCGGACGGTCGACACGCGCCGTGCGGTGATAAGTGCGGGGCAAGAGCTCATGTTCATTGTGCCGAAGGACGCTGAACTGATCGTTCGTGCCAATATCGATCCCGGCCACATCGACTCGGTCCATGTCGACCAAGAGGCCACACTTCGCTTCTCCGCTTTCGACGCCCGCACCACGCCGGAACTGACCGGTCACGTCTCCTACGTGTCACCCGACGCGTACACAAATGAAGCGACCGGCCAGAGTTTCTATCGGGTCGACATCCGAGTCGATGCGGGCGAACTCGAGCGGCTTGGGAATCCGATCAAACCCGGTATGCCGGTTGAGGCGTTCATTAAGACCGGAGACCGGTCGGCACTGAGCTACTTCCTTAAACCGTTGTCTGATTACTTCACTCGCGCTTTCCGCGACGGTTGAACCGTAGTCATTGCGCCCCGCGGCGCAGCCTGACCCTGTCAGGCTGCGCCGCTCTTTTTATATTTCAACCCGCCCGTATCAATTGCCATTTTCATAAAAATGTGGTATTAAACGCCTCGAATCGTCCGAAGTATGGTCCATGCTGGGCTGTGCTGGTAGACGCTGAGTTCTTTACAAAGAAAGTTGGAACAGTGACCTCAAGAATGGAG
>CAYTYF010000068.1:0-2786 GCA_964442205.1 uncultured Candidatus Saccharibacteria bacterium
GTACTCAACAATGCGCGTCAGACAGCGGCGAGCATGACGATGGTGGACCTGTATCAGAATCGAGATGCTATCGAAGCTCAGGTGCAGACAGCGCTTCAGGCACAGTTCGAGCAGTACGGATACTCCATCGTGAACGTGCTTATCGATGAGCCACAGCCGAGTGTTGAGGTTCGCGAGGCATTCAATCGCGTTATTGCCTCAGAGCGTGAACGAGAAGCTGCAACAAACATCGCTGAGGCTCGCAAGATCGAACTCATTGGTGTTGCTGCGGCAGAAAAAGAATCAAAGCGATTACAAGGCGAAGGTATTGCAGAGATGCGAGAGGCGATAGCTAAGGGTATGGACAACGCCATGGATACTCTTAGGACTGCTGGTCTCACACCGCAAGAGGCGCTTATGCTGCTCATGGATACCAATCGTCTTGATACCTTAAGTACGGTTGCTTCGGAAGGAAACACTATTCTCGTCGACATGAAGGGAAGTGATGATCTCGCCAAAATGCTTACGGCAGTACAAGCAGGAGCTAGCAACACGAAGAAATAATCTAGTTGAATAGATACGTTGAACTTGCTTCACCTGAGCTTCAGGGAGGAGCGTGCTATGCTTGCTGAATGAAAGTAATTCTTTGGTTGGCTTTACTACTAGCATTGAGTGTAGGTGTTTGGTATGTCTGGAGCGATCGGTTAAACAACATGCCTGATGAAGAACCTATTAGGGTTAATGAAAGGGCTACCAATACACGCTCAGATACTGATACGAATGGTACTAGTTCGCCGGGGGTGTCTGTGGGCAGCTCCAGTGCGCCTAGCTTAGGCGGTAATGAAAGTACGACGCTTTCTATTGCCATGCTCGACTACGAAGGAACCTCAAACGGACCAATGCGCGGCTGCGATAAACTCGTGTTTGTTGAAGAGGTTGTACCGAAGACCAGCATTCCACTCACTGTTGCACTCCAAACCTTGTTCAGCTACACAGGATCAGAAGTGAAAGGGCATGATAACTTCATTGCGAGCGTACGTGACACGCTGTCGTTTGAACGTGCAGAGGTGGTCAATGGTACTGCCAAGATATACCTAACCGGTGCACTCACTGGTTTGGGTGGTGTTTGTGATGATCCTCGAGCAAAGATACAAATAGAAGAAACAGCACTCAGGTTCGAAACAGTAGATCGAGTCGAACTCTACCTCAACGGCGTAAAGACCAACCTCCAACCGAACGAACAGGGAGTATAAACAAAAGAACCGCCCGGGAGGGCGGTTCTGTCGTTTTGTCAGGCTTTTTGTGTCCTCGGTATATGGATGAGGTCGGCACAGGCAAATCCGTTCACCATCTCTGAAACGAATTCCACCAGCGTACACATGTACTCACCAATTATGACGGTAGCATGGTCGTGACGAATGACCGGGTAACCCTTATCCATGTAGGGACCCAATTCGTCTTCTACAAGTCTCAGTGGCGGATCGAACCAATGGCAACCCCGAACGAGAGCCTGGTTTTGCCCGTTTGAAGCGAAAACTTGGTCAAACTGAGCCAAAAGCTGATCCCGCTCCTTGCAGACCAATGTTTCTTTGGTAAGCATGAATGGATCCGGCTCAATTTCGGTTTCCGCTACCAAGGCAGGAGCAAAAAAGAGGTAGGTGAGCACTGCCAAGAGGGCGGGGAACAGGCGCATTTCGACTCTCCGTGAACTAGGGTGAATAGGGCGTGAAGGTACCCTGAACTTATTCTTTTTCAACAATACTACACTTTCGTCAAGTACACAAAGTAGTGCATGGTATGGCTTTAAATATAGCTATAATCGTATTTTAAGTACTCGATAACATTGACAGTAAGTCTAAAAAATGTTATAGTAATAAAAATCCGCAGGATGTGCTATCATCGTGCGGTTGCTAGCTCCGGCTAGCATTTGTTTGTATGACCTTTGGGCCATACAGACCAATGTCCATCCACCCGTAGCAGAGCTTGACCAGCATGGTTGCAGATCTCTTGGGCGGGGGACGTTGATTGAAAGATAAGACAAGCGGCTTATTTTATCGACTGTCATTTCAGCATTCATTGCTGTAACCGCAGCCGGAACGATGGGGGGGACTGAAACAGCATACGGAAGTATGCGTACAGAAATTCCAGTTGTAGCCGTAGCGGAAGTAAAAGTGACACCGGCTGACACTGAGGCGATCGTTCGCGATTACTTCAGTGACATACCGATCATGGTTGAGGTGGCTCGCTGCGAATCGCAGTTCCGCCACACGCTCGCCGATGGTTCGGTACTGCGTGGGGTGGTTGATAGTCGAGATACGGGAGTGATGCAGATCAACAGCTACTATCATAGAGCTGCGGCACACAAACTTGGACTTGATATTGAAAACCTCCACGACAACCTAGCGTACGCGCGTTCTCTCTACGAGAAGCAGGGCACACAGCCCTGGAGCTCGTCAGCACCTTGCTGGAACAGGGAACTAGCTATCCGCTAACTCTCTCCACAGAAAAACATCCCTCAAAGTGGGATGTTTTTCTTTACGATCTGCTGATTTACGCCTTCAACTTCCATCCTTCACCTGGTCCGTATGCCATAGCATAGAGAAGACCGCCAATGATGGCGAGATTCTTCCAGAGATTGATGTCATCTGGATTCAAATGAGCGAAGAGAATGGTAAGGGCGGTGAAGCCGAGGAGAAGCGCTGCTGCGAGACCAGTGCGGTATCCGAGCATAAGCGCTCCGCCAGCAAGTATCTTCACTGCGATCACTAGGGGCTGCTTTTAGTATCTTTTTGTGCTTAGCGCGTGCG
>CAYTYF010000069.1:0-1206 GCA_964442205.1 uncultured Candidatus Saccharibacteria bacterium
TCTTCGTTTCCTTCAAGCGCCGCCAAGGTCTCAAGGATCATGTCGTTGTAGTCGTACCAATGCTCAGCACGCAGCACCGCTTCGTACTGGCGGTAGATGGTAAGGAGTTCACGGTTGCGCTCAACTTGTTCTTCTGCATCCTTATACTCTCCTCGCACTTTGCCTTTGTGTGCGCCTTTGGTGTGAAATTGTTCGATACCCTCGAGCACCGCCGCCTGTGTCGCGATGATCCGTGCGAGATCATCGGGAGTGACGGCTTCGCGCTTGAGTTCAGCTATCTGTCTGATGATATTCTCAAGGTGGTAGGTCGGGTTCCCTGGCGGCCGTACTCTCTTGAAGGTACCCGTTTCGAGGATCGTCTCGATGAGCGAAGTGCGCTCGAGATCAGTTGCGAGGCGCCCGCCAACAATGCGCTCGTATGCGTTAGGGTACGTGCGTATCAAATGTTCGGCAAAAGCGTGAAAGGTGAATATGGGTAGTCGGTATGCTTCAGCGCCAAGAAAAGTACGAAGTCGTTCACGCATATTTACTGCACCAGCCTCAGTGAACGTAAGGGCGAGGACCGACTCAGGTGCAGTGTCGGTCGAAAGCAAAATATTCGCGATTCGCAAAGCGAGTATCTGCGTCTTACCTGTCCCTGGCCCAGCAATGACCATGACAGGACCTTCAATAGTATCGACAGCCCGTTTCTGCTCACTATTGAGAGCCTCATATGCCTTCCTGTATGCGGACCGCAATCCGTCGCGTGACGATTCCTTCATAATTACAAAAGTATACCTTCAGCTTCAAGCTGATTGCAAAGCTCGGTGAGCGCGCTATCATACTCGTATGGAATTGAAGGATATTGTCAAACCTGCGGTCATGATCTCCGAATCCGCTTCGTTCCGTGAGGCGGTGGAGCACATGGTCAAAGAGCAATCGAATTCCCTGCTTGTCATTGGCGAAGAAGGCAAGCTGGTTGGTGAGGTCCACATATCCGACCTACTCGATGCTATAGTCCCGGGCTACCTTGACGGTGACAGCATCACTGAACATTTTGCTACAAGTGAGATGTTCGAAGCGGCCATTCGCGAAGCGGAAGACACACCAGTTGAAATGTTCATGACCGTTGATATCAATCCGGTCACACTCGAAGATAGTCTCATGACCGTCGCCACAGTAGCTATCGCGCAGCAGAAAGCGCACATTCCTGTCGTTGATAAACAC
>CAYTYF010000069.1:1216-2661 GCA_964442205.1 uncultured Candidatus Saccharibacteria bacterium
GACCGGTCGGCATCATTTCGCGCCGCGGCCTCAAGCACATTATCTCCCACGCGCTCGGTATTAAGGATTAGCCTGCACCTGTCTGGGGCTTGCTTAAAAAACTCGAAGACGAGGCGCACAAGTGAGGAAAGAGGAGTCGTATTCAATATACGGTGATTTTTTCCGAACGCAGTGCAACAAAGTATGCGAGTTTTTTAAACAAGTCCTACGAGATGTCGTCAAGGTAGATCTCGTAAACAGTTGCAACAAGAAGCGGCATAGTGAGGGCTAGCAAAAATTCTTCGAGCGGGATGGTACTTGAGAACAAGAAGTAGCTATACGCGTACTCGTGTACATTCGCGAATACTTTGTGCACGTTTGAAACTGCCAGCATCAGATTGATCGAGAGCGGAATGGCTGCTGCCAGCGTGAAATACACCAGTCTATCGAGAAAACGTACGGTGAGTGACCTATAGGCCAAAAGCGAAAGGAAGCACGCTAGCACAAAGCACGAAATGAGCCATTGGTACGGACTATCGATGAGTCGCGTGTCCAAGTAAGCTTCGAAGAGGACAAGGAGTGCGACAGTGCCCGCGAGCACACCGAAAGCCACGAAGCGAGTGTGCGAAGAGCGCATGGTGTAGACACCGTCGTCGAACATTGCCTCGTAGAGGAGCGCCAGACAAAGGACTTGTAGCGTGGTCGCGGCGACCGCTTCGACCGGTACGAGACCGAACATGCGAGTCGCATCGACGCCTATCGTATACCAAAGTCCATAGGTGTGAGCAATGCTCTCCATCAAAAAAGCTAGCGTAGCGCCAAAGAGTGTGACCGAGACAAGAACTGTTGATGGGGCGCTCGAGAAACGAGCCAGCGCATACGCAGGTACACCGAAGAGTACGAGTGCAGTGAGTAGTATCTCGGCACCAAAAGCGTGCAGTCCATACCAAGCTAAAGCGTAGTACAGAACGGCAACTACAGAGATGACGAGGGTGCGATGATAGGTCATAGCGATTACTATGATACATTCTAGCAAACAAAGCGGGGCGGTGGCTTTCGCCACCGCCCCGCTTTGTGCATTGCTAGTATGATTTTAGTCTGCGGGCCTTCTCATGCTGCCTGATCTTCTCAAGCGCTTTAGCTTCGATCTGGCGAATACGTTCCCGAGTAACCCCGAACTCCTTTCCTACTTCTTCGAGCGTGTGGTAGGTACCATCAAGGAGACCGTGGCGCATCTCGAGGATCTTGCGTTCCTTCTCCGAAAGCGTATCGAGTATCTCTTGGATCTGGTCAGTAAGAATGCTATGAGCAACTTCCTGGTCTGGAGCAATGATCTTGTCGTCAGCGATGAAGTCAGAGAGACGAGAGCGATCGTCTTCATCGCCAATAGGAAGTTCGAGCGAGATCGTGTCCTGGCTGATCTTTTCGATCTGGTAGATCTTCTCTACCTCGACACCCATCTCCGT
>CAYTYF010000070.1:0-2418 GCA_964442205.1 uncultured Candidatus Saccharibacteria bacterium
GTTTTTCATGCTGTTATTGTATAACGGCACGGATGCGAGATATGTGACCAAAAAGAACAACGCCGCAGGCTTTTGGCCTGCGGCGTTGTTCTTAGTTTCAGCTATGGCAGCTGCTCCACTCAAATTTGATTTCGAGTGTGCTGGATGAGCTACGAGGCGCGCAAGGAATTTGGCGCGAGCCTTACTTGACGTAAGGTGAGCACCAAATTACCGCGGCGCAACGACGTAGATCGCCGGCACAATCGAAATCACATCATTTTGACGTCTATATTGACTCCAGAAGGCAGCGAGAGGTTCGTGAGAGCCTCAACGACCTTTGGTCCCGGGTTCAAGATATCGATGACACGCTTGTGCGTTCGCATCTCGAATTGTTCTCGCGCATCTTTGAACACGAACGACGAACGGTTCACGGTGTACTTCTTGATCTCGGTAGGTAGCGGGATCGGACCAACGACCTGTGCGTCGAAACGAAGCGCGGTATCGATGATCTGCTTTACTGAGCTATCGAGGATCTTGTGCTCGTACGCGCGGACGCGAATACGGAGCTTGCTGATGTCGCCGGCTGCTTTGCTGTCTTTTGCAGCGGTCTTTTTAGTGGAGGTTGCCATAGTGGAGATACTACTTAGAGTCAGCTTACGCTACGACCTTGGTCACAACACCTGCACCAACGGTCTTGCCGCCTTCGCGGATAGCGAAGTTCTGCTGCTCTTCGAGAGCAACTGGTGCCACGAGCTTTACCTTGAAGGTAGCTGTGTCGCCAGGCATGATCATTTCAGTGCCTTCTGCGAGTGTTACGTCGCCGGTCACGTCAGTGGTGCGGATGTAGAACTGTGGCTTGTAACCTGAGAAGAATGGAGTGTGACGACCGCCTTCCTCCTTCGAGAGTACGTATACTTCAGCCTCGAAGTCTGTGTGCGGAGTAACTGAACCCTTCTTAGCAAGTACCTGACCGCGGTGTACGTCTTCCTTCTTGGTACCGCGCAGCAGGATACCTGCGTTGTCGCCGGCCTGAGCCTGGTCGAGCTGCTTGTTGAACATTTCAACGCCGGTAACAGTGGTAGTAGTGGTTGGCTTGATACCAACGATCTCTACTTCCTCACCAACCTTGACCGCACCGCGCTCTACACGGCCGGTAACTACCGTACCGCGGCCTTCGATCGAGAAGATGTCCTCGATAGGCATAAGGAATGGCTTGTCGAGCTGGCGCTCTGGAGTTGGGAAGTTCGAGTCCATCGCATCAGCGAGCTCGATGATCTTCGCGCCCCACTCGCTATCTGGATTCTCAAGTGCCTTGAGGCCTGAACCCTTGATGATAGGAGCGTTAGCACCATCGAAACCGTTGCTGGTAAGGAGTTCGCGAAGTTCTTCTTCAACGAGCATGATCATTTCCTCATCGTCGACCATGTCGCACTTGTTGAGGAACACGATAATGCGTGGTACACCCACCTGCTTAGCGAGAAGCACGTGCTCGCGAGTCTGTGGCATCGCGCCGTCAGTAGCAGCAACCACAAGCACAGCGCCGTCCATCTGGGCAGCACCCGTGATCATGTTCTTGATGTAGTCAGCGTGGCCAGGAGCGTCGATGTGCGCGTAGTGGCGGTTCGGGGTCTCGTACTCGCTGTGTGAGAGTGAGATGGTGATACCTCGAGCCTTTTCCTCAGGCGCCTTGTCGATGTCCTCGACGGCCTTTACGTTAGCAGCGTAACCGCCGCCCTTCTTGTTAAGTACATTGAGGATCGCAGCCGTCAGCGTGGTCTTACCGTGGTCAACGTGACCAATGGTACCTACGTTGATGTGCGGCTTTGATCGATCGAATGATCCAGCCATAATAAATAGGTTTTTATGTATTAGTAATCACCGCACACGGCTGCTCTTCAGTATGAAAAGCAGTGCAGGAGCGCACAGTGGTAACGGCGCGAGAACATCGCGCTACCACTTCGAACTCCCTTATGTGAAAAGAGCAAAGAATGCCCCACCACAGCACAAAGCCATAGCAGTGAGCGGTATAGTACCAGAGAACATGGAGTTTGCAAGCAAATCCTCGATGTTCCTTAGAAGGAAAATGGCGGCGAGCTTAGGCTCGCCGCCATTTTCAGAATATACCTGTAAAAGCCTTGATCTATTCGTCGTCTGATACGTTCCTCTCCTTACTTTCAAACGAGCGAGTGGGATGTTCAAGCTGGCTTGAACATTTCCGAGCGAGAGTAGAAAGAAAACTTGTTTACAGGGGCTGTATACCCTCTGGGGCACAAGCACCTTTTGGATATATTCTCCTTTCAGTCGAATCTACCTCAAAAGGTCTTGCGGAACTTTCCGACGACTATTCGTCGTCTGATACGTTCCTCCCCTTACAGGGGCTGTATACCTTTTGGATATATTCTCCTTTCAGTCGAATCTACCTCAAAAGGTCTTGCGGAA
>CAYTYF010000071.1:0-2261 GCA_964442205.1 uncultured Candidatus Saccharibacteria bacterium
GGTATCATAGATACTTGAGCTGAATTTCTACGAGGATATACTTCCTATTGTCACTAAGGCTGTTACCATGCTGGTCAGCCGCGGCTAGTAAATGGACAGCTAGTAAAATTGTGGTAGTGTGGCATGACCACACCTTTCGCTATACATGAAAACAGACCAAGACGGTAAACATAACGGAGCGGACCTGGGCCCGCTCGAAGCTATCCTAGGCTATACCTTTACGGACAAGCTCCACCTTCTCACGGCTATCACTCACCGTTCTTACCTCAACGAGCACCGTGAGGCGACCCAGGATCACAACGAACGTCTCGAGTTCCTCGGAGACGCGGTACTTGAGTTGGTCGTTACAGACCACCTTTTCCGAATGTACCCAGATAAGCCTGAGGGAGAATTGACCGCCATCCGAGCTGCGTTGGTAAACACCATCTCGCTCTCAGACGCTTCACTAAAACTCGGCGTGAACGATTTTCTTTTGATGTCCAAAGGCGAGGCTCGCGACACTGGTCGCGCTCGCCAGTATATCCTTGCCAATGTTTTTGAGGCGTTTGTAGGTGCGCTCTACCTCGATCAAGGCTACGAAGCTTCAAAGCAATTCATCGCTAAGCATCTTTTTGGCAAGACCGAAGAGATCGTGCTGAAGCGCCTCTGGCAGGACCCGAAGAGCCGTTTCCAGGAGATGGCGCAGGAACACGCGAGTGTTACGCCTACCTATGACACTCTTGGACAGGAAGGTCCTGATCACGACCGTGTTTTTACTGTCGGCGTTTTTCTCGGCAAGCAGAAGGTTGCAGAAGGACAAGGACGCTCTAAGCAGGAGGCGGAGCAGGCTGCGGCTGTTCAAGCAATAGCCGTCAAGGGCTGGTAGAGAACGAGCAGCAGCACATCATCTGCTTTGTTACAGAACGAAAAATGACCCTCACTGGACTCTAGTCCCATTCGGGTCCTTTTTCGTTCTGTGTCGCGTATCTGATGCACTGCTGCTCGTTCTCTATCCTAGTGACTGCGTCTTAGCTGTTAACAAATACTCAGAAGAATCCGCGTTTCCGAATGTTTTTGCGTGGTACTATAGTCACATATGAAATTTGGACGTCTCCGAAATCGCGGTTTTACGCTTGTTGAGATCGTGATCGTAGTTGCCATCATCGCTGTTCTTGCGACCATCGTGCTCATGGCTGTGAATCAGGCGCGAGCCAAGTCTAGAGACGGCGCTCGGGTCTCTGACCTCAAGCAGATCGAGCTCGCGCTCGCACTCTACCGTGAACAGAGCGGTTCCTATCCAGCACAACTCTCCTCGCTTTCACCAACTTTCCTCCCAGTTGTGCCTACCGATCCTCGTACAAAAGCGAGCTATTCATACAACGTCGATGGCGGCGGACTGTTTCTGGTAACAGCAACCCTCGAAACGGGACCGATCTCAACCTGCTACGTGAAAGCGCGTGAGCGCACTGCACCTACCGGTACCTCCACTGCCGCCTGCGACAACATCTAGTGTACAAATGTATCTCAAGCACCTCACCATCTCGGGATTCAAGTCCTTCGCCAAAAAAAGTGAGCTCGAGTTCTCAGCTCCGATTACCGCAATCGTCGGTCCTAATGGTTCTGGCAAGAGCAATGTAGCAGAGTCCTTCCGCTTCGTGCTTGGTGAACAGTCGCTTAAGTCGATGCGCGGCAAAAAGGGAGAGGACCTGATCTTCGGTGGTTCTGAGTCTGTGTCGCGTGGCAATCGTGCCTCGGTAACTGTCACACTCGACAATAAAAGCAAAGTCTTTCCGCTCGACTTTGAGGAAATAACCGTTGAGCGCGTGGTGCATCGTGATGGACAGAATGAATATCTTATAAATGGCTCGCAAGTGCGACTCAAGGACGTGCAAGAGCTGTTGGCTGCAGCCAACATCGGTACGACCGGACACCACATCATCTCGCAAGGCGAGGCCGATCGTATCCTGTCTGCAAATCCTAAGGAGAGAAGGGAAATGATCGAGGACGCACTCGGCCTCAAGGTGTACCAGTACAAGATCGCCGATGCAGCTAAGAAGCTCGAGAAGACCCGCGAGAACATGGAAAAAGTACAGTCGCTCCGCCGCGAGGTGGCGCCGCACATGCAAGTCCTCGAGCGCCAGATAAAGAAAATGGAGCGCGGCGTACAGCTGCGGACAGAGCTTGCGAACGTGTATGCCGAGTACTTGAAGCGTGAGGACACGTACATCGCTTTTCATCATGATCGTTTGGAGGGCGAAAGACGCACACCGGTCGCTCGCCTT
>CAYTYF010000072.1:0-2209 GCA_964442205.1 uncultured Candidatus Saccharibacteria bacterium
ATTCAACACCAGAAAACTTCAACATAGATAAACAACTTAAAGACCTCGACATTCATGGTGTCACCGCAAAGCACGGAGACATCTACGAAATCGATGGCAGTTACTTAATGGTTGGTGACAGTACGGTCGAAGACGATATGCTCAAGCTGATGGAGGGAGCGAAGGCAGACATGGTCTGCACAGATCCCCCATATTTACTCGATTACCTCAAAGGCAAGACGAAGCAAAAAGACGGGGTTACCCGTGGCTTCGGCGCTAAGAAGAATCGTGTGTATATAGGCACCGAGACACTCCCAGAAAATTTCTCGGACCTATGGATGGCAAACGTTGCTAAAGTTCAAAAGCCAGATTTCTCGATTATCATTTTCGAGAATCCGAAGAACCTACGTACCATCTGGAATGCGCTCGAGGTACATTGGAAGTATCGCAACACGATTACGTGGCACGTCCCGAATCGTATGCAAAATTTCAGTGCCAAGTACAAGTTCTTCAACAAGACTGACATTGCCTTAGTTGGCAGTAGCGGTAGTGTGTCACTCAATGTCGAGGACGAAGACGCACTCTTCCAGAATGAGTATGAGAACGCGCTCTTTGCCACTTCCGGCAAGCCGCAGTGGGAGTCATACAGTAAAGGAAAGAAGTACTGCCCGACTGACTTCATCGAGCACATAGCGGCTGACAAAAAGTCGTCAGGTCAAGACATCGTCTTTGGCACCAAGCCTCTTGAACTACTCATTCCGTACATCAAGGTGCTCACGAAACAAGGTGACCTTGTTCTTGAGCCCTTTGGCGGATCTGGTTCGACACTCATCGCTTCTATAAAGCTTGGTCGAAAGTGTCGCATCATGGAGAAGCAACCCATCTACGCCGAGGTGATCAAAAAGCGATGGGAGAAAACGACTGGAAAGACAGCGAAGCTTATAAGCGGCTAATCGTATGGCCGCTCGTAAGAAAAACGAGCGAACGAGAAAAACACCGACAGTTGTACAAAAACGTCAGGCAGAGAACAAAGCTAAGTTCATCGCAAAGCTAAAAGAAATGCCGATCATTCAAGTTGCTGCCGCTCAGGTAGGTGTCCATCGTGATACCTACTACGAGTGGCGCAACACTGATCGTGAATTTGGCAAAGCGTGTGACGAAGCTCTCCAAAAAGGCGAATGGTACATCAACGACATGATGGAGTCTCTCCTCATCAAGTTAGCCAAAGAAGGAAAAATGACCGCTATCATCTTCTGGCTCAAGAATCATCACACCCAGTACAACGAAAAGCGGTACTACGAACATCAGCACCACTTAACGCAAGAGAGCGTACTTACCGAGGAACGAATAGCTCAAATTGCAACTGCTGTGGAAGCGTGGTCGTACGTTGATCCGGACGAGGATGAACGTGACGAGGATTACGAGTGTTTCCGAGGTGAAAGTGGTGAGCTCATTGACCAAGGTGCTCCAGGTTGGCTAGAAGAGAACGATCGCTTGTATCAGGAGCGTACAGGTAAAGTAAAGAAACCGATTCCAGTAAGCGATCTGTCGCAGCCTGACAATGTGAACACATCTAATGAAAGTACCGAGGCCGATATTGTTCCAGTTGAAGACACAGTTCCTCCAAAGGAAAGTTCTAAAAAGACTAAGGTCACTAAAGGAAAAGAGGTGTCTGATGTTACCGATAAACCATCAGTAAAGACTGGTGTAGCAAAAAAGATAAAGCCAAAGCGGTTGTTGTAGACCATTCCCACGTGGGTAACAAAAGAGCCACCAACAGGTGGCTCTTTTGGGTCTGGACTTCCCAGACCACTGCGTCATTGATGTTGGTGTATGCAAATACATGCGACGAACGCCCTTATGGGACAGGCACAGGTGGCAGTTCCCATTAAAGTGAGGTACTGCCTTTATGCGAGAAAAAGTACAGAGTCTGAAGAGCGACAGGTGCTTTCTATCGACTCACAAATAAAAGAGATGCTTCAGCTGGCAGATCGAGAATGTCTCGAAATTGTCACAATGAAAAGGGAGTCACACTCCGCCAAAGAGACCGGGCAACGCCCAGTCTTTAATGAGATAGTCGAGGAAATACGCGAGGGTAAGTACAACGGTATTCTCACGTGGGCACCAGATCGCATCAGTAGAAATGCGGGTGACCTCGGACGAATAGTTGACTTAATGGATTCCGGCAAATTACAGGAGATACGCACATTTGGTCAGAAGTTTGGCAACA
>CAYTYF010000073.1:0-2000 GCA_964442205.1 uncultured Candidatus Saccharibacteria bacterium
CCAGCAGAGCCTGCAGCTCGGGTGCCAGATGGTTCAAACCGTTCCGGTCATGCACCCAATTTATATTGTTCTTACCGTACGAGGTTGCGATGTCCATGGCTTTTTCGCCAAGGTCAAGCCGCCGCTTCACGTCGCGCGCGATATCCATGGCTGACATGTCTTCGCGCTGCCCATTCAAGAGTGTGGCGTCATCGCGATGGGCCGTCTCGCTCGGGTAGATCCTCACCCGGATCGGGACTGCGCGTAGACCAACTTTCGTAGCAGAAAGTTGTCGACGATGACCGCTCACTATCGCAAATGGCCTGTCGACATGCTCAGGTGCAACGTTGATCCATGGTGCCTGTGAACGTAGCGTTACCGTGATAGGTTCACGTACACCACAGGCACCGATCGCCCGCTGTAGTTCCTCAAGCAGATGTTTCGACATCGACCGTCGCGGCTGACCAAGATCAGGTGCAAGCAGATTCGGATCAATATACCCGGAACCCTGATTGATCTCCCACCAAGGCTGAGGCGTATTGTATGCGGTCACATAGGAACCGTCCGGTAGCCGGACAGCAATCCCAGCATCTTCCTCCATTGCTCGTTCTCCTCAGAGTTGATCGTTCAAAGAACCTAAATTAGTGCGATACTAACAGCCTCGAACTCTAATGTAAATGGACTGCATCTCACTAGTGGGTAAGGTATACTCTATGCTGCAAACCCGCTTAAACCAACAGTTTCTATGTCACCTTTTTTCATCATTGGGCAGCGAAGAAAAATTGCGCTCGCGGTGCAGCTCGCGCTGCTCATCGCTGTGGTTGCCGGGCTGCGCCTTGGCCTTCTCGGACACTACCTGCCAGCAGAGTATTGGCAGGTCATCGAGTTGTATCTGGTCGCAAGCATCGTGGCGAGCGTGATGAAGATCGTCACCATCAGCACGTACCGCAAGCGGCACTCACTGCCAGTAGGTGAGCGTGATAACTTCGTGCTTGGACTCGACTCCCTCTTCAACCTGCTCACAGTATTCGTAACGATCGTGGGGGCATTGATCATCTTTGATATCCCATTCCAAACTTTTCTCACGTCTCTGAGTCTTGTCGCGGTCGCACTCGTGCTCATCTTCCGCGACTACATCTCGAACTACCTCGACAGCTTCCGACTCATGTTCTCGACCGACTACAAGATAGGCAACTACATCAGAGTAGGGGAGACTGCAAAGGGAGTGATCAGCGACATCTCATTTCGCGCCACCAAGCTCAAGACCGACGAGGGCGACGTACTCTTCATACCGAACACGCGCATTCTCCAGAGCGAGGTGGTGAACTACAGCAAGGTCAAGTACAAGCGCATCATCATTCCGTTCTCGCTTCCCACCGATACGGTACATCCACTAACGGCACTTGAGACCGTCCTGAAACGACACCTACTCGAAACATTTCCCGACCTCATTCAAGAGAAGAAGATATTTTTGCGCGTCTTGAATATCAAAGAATGGCACACCGACTTCGCGCTCGAGGTTTCGGTCGACCAGTACAATTTCTCTATCGAAGACAAGATAGTGAAGTCGGTCTTTGCCGTTGTCCTCCAATACCAGGCCGATATCGCCTCGCCTTCAGAGCCGACCGTGTTGCAGCAGCGGCAGGCGGTCATGGATGATAATTGAGGCCTAATTTAGGTGGGTTTTTAAGGAGCCGGGGCGCCCCAAGGGCGCCCCGGCGCCAGTTCTAAAGCCCAATGCAGGCCGTACGCGTGACATAATTTTACGTTACAATATTATAGAGGGCACATGTTATATGTTTACTAACTTAGAAGCCTAGCTCGCGCGCCAACGAACTAACTTCGTGTCGCCCGCGAGAACGCGGGTTTTTAAGTCTCAAGTACTCATAACGGAACAAGCGATTTTTGACAATTCCCATGAGCGAGCGTCGCGCAAAAGTTTACTTTTGCATGACCGAGCAAATGGGAGTTGTATGGCGCATGCCATACAATCGCATACTCGCACATCTGCCTCTCTAGGA
>CAYTYF010000074.1:0-1979 GCA_964442205.1 uncultured Candidatus Saccharibacteria bacterium
CAAAAGATACCAGGTATTAAGAAATAATCATTGTAAGCGATACAGTCGGCGATTTCATCATTCAGCTCAAGAACGGTGGCATGGCAGGCAAGGATACGGTTACCCTCCCGTACTCCAAGCTCAAGCACGCTATCGCAGATAAGCTCGCAGCCGCAGGCTACGTAGCAGGAGTTGAGAAGCAGAACAAGAAGGTTGGTGCGCTCTTGAACGTTACGCTCAAGTACGACGGCAACGCCCACCACATCAACGGTGTGAAGCGCATCTCGAAGCCAGGTCGACGTCTGTACATCAAAGCGGCAGACATTTATCCGGTAAAGTTTGGTAAAGGGCACATGATCCTCTCGACCCCAGCTGGCATCCTCACAGGCGAGGAAGCTCGCTCGCAGCAGGTCGGTGGTGAACAGCTCTTCATCATCTGGTAAGTCAACGCATATGAGCCGATTAGGAAAACAACCAGTTACGCTTCCAGCAGGGGTCAGTGCGACCTTCGCTGACGGTGTGCTTACGATCGCTGGACCGAAGGGTTCGCTCAAAACGCCTATCCGACCGTCAGTGGCGGTAGCGATCGAAGACTCTACTGTGACCTTCACACCGAAGAAGGAGACCATCGAGGCACGTTCTCTGTGGGGTACCTACGCGTCGCACGCGCACAACATGATCGAGGGAGTGACACAGGGCTACACCCGCATCCTCGAACTCGAAGGTGTTGGTTACCGTGCTGATGCACAAGGACAGAAGCTCACGCTTTCGGTAGGTTTCTCGCACCCGATCATCATGACCATCCCAGAAGGCATCAATGCTGTTGTCGAGAAGGGAGTCATCACCCTCACTGGCAACGACAAGCACGCACTCGGTCAGTTCGCTGCCAACGTGCGCAAGGTGCGTCCACCTGAGCCGTACAAGGGCAAGGGTATCCGCTACCGAGGTGAATACATTATCCGTAAGCAAGGCAAGAAGGCCGTCTAGCATTTAATTCGAGCGCATTGCTTCGTTACTGCGCGAAAAATTTTGCTCAATGTATACCCCATACACCCCCCAAAATTTTTCGCTAGCGTCTCGCACTGCACCTCGAATAAAACGCTAGAAAACTGGAAAGCTATCATGAACAAAACCATGCAGAAAAACACCAGTCGAGCTCGTCGTCACGCGCGCATCCGCGCTCGTGTCATCGGTACGGCTACGAAGCCTCGCCTTGCTGTCTTCAAGAGCAATACTGCTGTGTACGCACAGCTTATCGACGACAGCCAGAGCAAGACCCTGGCTGCGGCTGACTCGCGCAAGAGCAAGGAGAAGACCCTTCTCGTTCGCGGCAAGAGCGTTGGCGCTGAGATCGCTAAGAAGGCAAAGGATCTCGGTGTATCAGAGGTGGTCTTCGACCGGGGCGGTTTCAAGTACATCGGCGTTGTTGCCGCTGTAGCTGACGGCGCCCGCGAAGGCGGACTCGCGTTCTAAATCTTATTCGATCGAAACAATATCAACCCATGAGTGAATCAGAAAAGCAGGAAGCTACAATCACCGAGGACGTGACCACGACCTCGGCGCCAGCGGAGGAAACTACCGCTACCGATGCACCCGCTACCGATGCCGCTCCTCGTGAAGAGGAAGGCCGCGGTCGACGTGGTGACAGGAACGACAAGCGCAACCCGCGCCGTCCGCGTCGCGGCGGCCGCCGGGAGGAACGTCCTCGCCAGGAGTTTGACCAGAAGATCATCAGCATCCGTCGCGTGACCCGCGTTATGGCGGGCGGCCGCCGCTTCTCGTTCTCAGTGGCAATGGTTCTCGGAGACAAGAAGGGACGCGTAGGCGTTGGTATCGGCAAGGCCGGTGACACGCAGCTTGCTATCGAGAAAGCAATGCGCGACGCAAAGAAGCAGATGATCACGGTCCCTATGAACAAGGACAGCCATATTCCGCATGACGTACACACTAAGTATGCATCGAGCGAGGTCATGATCATGCCAGCCCCGGGACGCGGTCTC
>CAYTYF010000075.1:0-1938 GCA_964442205.1 uncultured Candidatus Saccharibacteria bacterium
GCTCGCAGGAAAGGACCAGGTTCGTTTCCAGTCCATTATGTGGCAGGCGATGCTTAAGAGTGCTGGCGTACCAGCAACTCACCAAGTGTGGTACCACGGGTTTCTTACCTCGGGTGGTCAGAAGATGTCAAAATCACTCGGCAATGTGATCAGTCCATACGACCTTATTTCTCGCTACGGCACCGACGCCACCCGCTACCTGCTGCTGCGGCACGTGCATCCCTATGACGACACCGATATAACCTTCGAGCGGCTCGACGAATGGTACAACGCACACTTGGTGAACGGCATCGGCAACCTCACCGCCCGTGTCCTCAAAATGTCCGAGACCTATGGCGTTCAGTATGAAGGTCCGTGGACGCAGAACTGCATCGAACTCAATCAGCTCGAGAGTTACAACATAGCTGAAGCCATGAACGAGATCTGGCGCGACATTCAAATGGCCGACGCATTCATCCAAACGAATGAACCGTTCAAGAAGATCAAGGTAGACGAAGCGGGTGCCAAAGCTGACGTGCAAGAGCTTCTGCGTCGCCTTGAGTGTATCGCTTCCATGATAGAACCATTCATGCCAAAGACGGCAAACATCATCCTAGCTGCCATCAAGGAGAACAAGAAACCGGAAAATTTATTCTCCCGACTAGAAACCTAATTGACTCATATAGTACGGTTAACCGTACTATATGAGTGAGGGTTTCGTTCCTCCTAATACTGATTTCCAACGGCCTCGACCTCTAGGAGGCATTCCTGCTTCAAGAACTTTTTCTAGGATCATCCAGAATTTTTTGTATTCGGTTTTTTTCTTTTTAACATACTTCACCATTCCTCGGTACCTACCCATTTCATAATCGAAGTGTATTTTTTCTGCTGTAGATGGACTGATCAGCAACAGCTGACTCACTCTGTATGGAGTATTTCCTTCCTTAAACATAACCACAGCTGCAAATCTTTTCACAAGCATTATTTTTTCTTCAGGACCAAGCAAACTATCATAGAAATTTGCTGCTTCGGTAGTCTCGAGAGATGAGGTGACTTTGATAAGCTGATTAAAGAGCGCTGCGAATTGCGCATCAGGCAGTTTTCTTTTTGATACGTTTGTCATACACAAATAGTACGGTTAACCGTACTATTTGTGTACCCTAGACTGTGATAAGCTGGTGGCACTATGGCTACCGTACAGTACATCGACACGCATGCGCACTTGAACTTGAAGGCCTTTGCGGGCGACAGCGAAGCTGTCGCCCGCGCCTGCGCCGACAAAGGCGTGGCTGTTATCAACGTCGGTACCAAGCAGTCGACGAGTGTGCGAGCGGTAGAGTTAGCACAAGCGCACGAGCACTTGTACGCCATAGTCGGTCTCCATCCTATCCAAACCGCTCCAGGTATCCACGACGAAGATGAGGTGGGGGAGGGAGGCGACCCGTTTGTTTCTCGAGGTGAGATCTTCGACCCAGCTTTCTACCGCGAGCTCGCCAAGCATGAAAAAGTTGTCGGTATCGGTGAGTGCGGTTTTGATTACTTCCACCACGATCCTGCCACACGCGACATCCAAGAAGCGGCTTTCATCGGTCAGATAGAATTAGCCAACGAGCTTGGTTTGCCACTGATGATCCACACCCGCAACCAGAAAGTGCGTGAAGCTGGCGTCGATGCCTACGACGACGTGTACGAGACGCTGAAGCGATACGCCAAGGTACCAGCGAACATCCACTTTTATGCTGGCAGCTGGGAGCAGGCCAAGCGCTTCTTCGATATCGGCTGCACCATTTCTTTTACCGGTGTTATCACCTTCGCCAAAGACTACGAAGAGGTAGTTAGGAACGCACCACTCGAAAAGATCCACGCTGAGACCGACTGTCCCTACGTTGCTCCGGTCCCGTATCGCGGTCAGCGAGCCGAGCCATGGCACGTCATCGAGGTGGTTAAAAAGATCTCAGA
>CAYTYF010000076.1:0-1681 GCA_964442205.1 uncultured Candidatus Saccharibacteria bacterium
AAGTATCAAGGGAAAGAGTTACTAAGCGCTTCTTCGACTTTCGCTTGCGGTCTCGCGCCGAGAAAGTCACCTCCGTATCGGTGACCTTCCGAAGTCGTTTATTTCAGATTCCTACACGATGAGTATAGTTGGCCAGATATTTAAGTATCGTATTCAACTCAAATCTCTTCGCATTGACAAAATAGTCATAGCTGAAATCTCGTCCACTGCCGACCTTTCGCTTGGCGCTACTACTATTATTTTTGGTGAAAAATGTGGAAAGAGTGAGCAGAATCGCCTAAGCCCAGAGAGCTCTTTTTCGCCGTAGGGCCCAAATTTAACCTCGACTGCCCAATGTTGGTTTTGAGGACCGATCACTACAAAGTCCACTTCGCGGTCGCGTTCGTTCCAGTAGAACACATCCCACCCAGCTTCAATGAATCGTGCGCCGACGGCATTTTCAAGGTAACGCCCCAGGCGCTCTCTTGATAGTGGCTGAGCAGCTGGTCGCTCAAGTGCTCGCGCAATTGCGTTGTCATGGACTATTAGTTTGGGGCTGCTTTGGCGAACGTGAAACGAGTTTCCAGTATATTTTTGAAGTCCTGTGACAATAAATGCTTTCGACAGCAATTGAAGATACCGCGCAACTGTCGCAACTGCTCCTTTGGTCTGAAGCTGTCCCTGTATTTTTTGAAGACTGATAACATGGGACGGAAGTGCAACAGCGACTCCTAAAATTTCACGAAGCAACGAAGGATTCTCAATTGGATGAAGCTGGAGAATATCTCGGCCTATGGCGGGCTCAATTATCGAATCACGCACATACGCTGCCCAACGTTCAATATTTGAAATGAATTGTTGGGCACCGGGATAACACCCGAATTCAACAAACGACTCAAGGCTTTGACCAAAAACTTCCGCTGCTTCCTGCGCGTTCCAATGCTCCGCATGAATAAGTTCGAATCGACCCGCAAGCGACTCGGAAAGTCCTTTGTCGATGAGAAGTGACGCAGAGCCGGTCAGGACTACCTTGCGCAGTTTCGGCCCATTATCCCAAAGACGCTTCACTTCCTCATTCCAACCAGGGATTTTCTGCACCTCGTCTATTGCGAGAATTTTATCAGGATGCAGCTGAGCTCGATGCCACTGCTCGGTAATGCTACTGACGGGCAGTACGGAAGGAGAATCAGCGGAAAAATAAATTCCACGCCCGCTAAGGGCGCCTTTAACTGCGGTGGTTTTTCCAACCTGTCGAGGGCCAATGACAATTTGAATCACTCCACCTGGCTCAGCCAACCTACGCTGCAAGGTGTGTTGTATGTTGCGAATTTGCACTGTAATATTAGATAGTTAATAACAATTCTACATTTTGTAAGTTCCATTTTACAAATTGTCGAGCAGATTGTCTATTTATAGTTCATCGGGGTAGCCCATTCGGTGACTTAGCGATACGAAAAAAGCGAGGCTCTCCATAACTCCATATGCAACGGAATGCTTCTACCCTACCAAATATGAATAACCTCACGATGGTTGGAATATGCCCAGTGTGCAATCAGGGCCGAGTCCTCATTGCTCAAGACAAACGAACCGGCACTTATTATGTCACCTGCGAGAACTGCGAAGCTGAATGGGAAAACCCTTGCGCCTCTAGTACACTGTAACCGAAATAATCTTACCCTCTTCTCGGTTCCATCTCTGTGCT